>NZ_JAUBPU010000008.1:0-152260 GCF_036700885.1 Microcoleus sp. S13_B4 | reverse complement strand
CGCATTTATCGCATTTATCGCATTTATCGCATTTATCGCATTTATCGCATTTATCGCATTTATCGCATTTATCGCATTTATCGCATATACAGCCACATCTCGAAACCCTCGCGGGTTACCTCGGACGACCCGCCAGCGTCAACTTTCAAGCCTAGTCCCCATCAGGAGGGCATCGAGATCCAATACAAAAAGTTACACGGGTTGCAAAATAAATATTATTTTCAGGATATACTACTGTAACCCGGTCAGATAAGCGGAGTTAGGTTTTTTCACTCCAAAAATAGGTAAATAGACTCATGAGTATTACAGTTCAGAACGTATCGAAACACTTCGGCTCCTTCCACGCAATTGACAACGTGAATTTGGAAATTAAAAAGGGATCTTTAGTCGCGCTGTTGGGGCCTTCGGGTTCCGGGAAATCGACTCTGCTGAGGATGATCGCGGGGCTAGAACCGCCGGACAGCGGTCAGATTTACCTGATCGGTGAAGATGCTACTCATCAGTCGGTGCAGGAACGGCATATCGGTTTTGTGTTTCAGCACTACGCTTTATTCAAACACATGAGTATTCGGAAAAATATTGCTTTTGCGATGGAAATTCGCAAAGTTCCTAAAGACTCTATTAGCAGGCGGGTTAATGAACTTTTGGATTTAGTGCAGTTGACAGGTTTGGGCGATCGCTATCCTTCGCAACTTTCCGGCGGCCAGCGGCAGCGGGTGGCTTTGGCCAGAGCTCTAGCAGTTCAACCAAAAGTGCTGCTGCTAGACGAACCTTTTGGAGCATTAGATGCTAAAGTCCGCAAAGAATTGCGATCGTGGCTGCACAACCTTCACAAAGAAGTTAACATCACCACAGTTTTTGTGACTCACGACCAAGAAGAAGCTATGGAAGTAGCCGATGAAATTGTGGTGATGAACAAAGGTAGAGTCGAACAAGTTGGCACTCCTGCGGAAATTTACGACAAACCAGCATCAGCTTTTGTGATGAGTTTTATTGGGCCGGTCAATGTGCTGTCGAATGCTGCGGGTTTGTTCGCCAGCAACGCCACAACCGCTCGCAATAATGGAGCAGCTCATTCGGACGTAGTGTTTTTGCGCCCCCACGACGTGGAAATTAAAACTAAGCCGGAGTATGGTTTTTCATTAGCAAAAGTCAGTCGCATCATTCATTTAGGGCGGGAAATACAAACCGAGTTAGTGTTAGAATCGCAGCAGATAGTAACAGCTTACGTGAGTCGCGAGCGCTTCGATTCTCTACAGTTAACACGAGATCAGCAGGTTTACGTCAAGCCCAAACACGCGATGACTTTCCCTGCTTATTCAATTTAAATCAGCGGCTGCATCTTACTCAAAATACTATCGGGGAGCTTCTACAAAACACTGCTGCCACATCGTTACCAGGCACGAGCCTGGTAATGCTGTCTCGTGGCTCTAAATCGGAGGCCAAGCCTCCTGAAATTCATTCCCAGGCTCTGCCTGGGAAGGGGAAAAAGCTTCCTTCTGAAATTTTGAGTGGGAACCATAAAAAAAGGTCAGCGAAGAATATGAATGCTAACAAATTCTGGAATTTAGCAACTAGCACTTTATTTGCTTATCGCCGTTACATCCAGGCAGGATTAACACTTTGTGCAGGATTGGGACTGTCTGCGATCGCCTCTTCAGTCGCGTACAATTGGGAATACAAATCCATGCAAGCCGAACTGCAAGACCGGCTGGACAAAATAGCTACAGACATTCAGAGAGATGTTAGCGGCAATTTAGAAATAATTCGGGCAGCAGGAGCATTTTATAGCGTAGTTGACGGCGTTAACAAACCCGAAATTAAGACATTTGTTGGTTCGGCTCTCTACCGCCATCCGAGCCTGAAGGCGATCGCTTGGCTGCCCCGTGTTTCTGACTCTCCGCAATTCCTGACAGAGGAAATAGATTTAGGTTTAGATTTGACTGCCAATCGGCTCGCGTTAGAAAAAGGCGCAAAAAGACAAGAAATTACTGCGACTGACCGCCAAAAAAATTTATCGCACAATCAAGCCAGCATCTTCGTCTTTATGCCAATTTTTAGTCAAATTTCGGCTGGCAATACCGCAGCATTGCCGACAAATTTGACTACTCAGGAACCACAAAATCTCAAAGGTTTTACTCTCGGAGTTTTGCTCATTGATGCTCTTGTAAAATCGGCGTTGCAGGAAACTAAACTTAACTTTGTTAACGTGTATCTTCAAGATGCTATGGCTCCTGAATCAGATAAATTTCTGGCTTTTTACGAAGCGAAGACCAAAAGGATAATTACCGACGAAAATATCAAAAATAAACTCGCTATGGGGGAAAGAGCTTACTGCCCGGACGGCAGCAGTTGCACCCGCATTCTCAATATTGAAAATCGCAGGTGGTTGCTGCAATTACGGCTAACGCCAGAGTATATTACTCCTCTAAAATTTTGGCGTTCTTTGACTGTTTTAATGTTGGGGACAATCTTAACTTTGGTGGCGACACTTTATCTAATGAGCTTATTAACTTATACCGAAAAAATTGAAAAAATCGCAGCAGAGCGCACGGCTAAATCTCAACAGTTAGAGCAAACTTTGCAAGAGTTGCAACAAACTCAAGCTCAACTGATTCAGCAGGAAAAAATGTCTAGTTTGGGTTTATTAGTTGCTGGTGTAGCCCACGAAGTTAACAATCCTATTAGTTTTATTTACGGCAACATTCACCACGCCAGCGAATATACTAGGGATCTGTTCGAGTTGGTAAAACTTTACCAAAAAAACTATTTATCCCCTCCCTCGGAAATTTCAGAGTATTTAAAAAATATTGACTTGGACTTTCTCAGCAAAGATTTGCCGCAACTGCTGTCCTCGATGAAAATAGGAGCCGAGCGCATTGTTGAAATAGTCAAATCTTTGCGGAATTTTTCTCGCTTAGATGAAAGCGAAATGAAACCTGTCAACATTCATGAAGGCATTGACAGCACTCTGCTAATTCTGCAAAGTCGCCTGAAAGCTACCGCCGATCGCCCGGCGATCGAGATTGTTAAAAACTACAGCCATTTACCTTTAGTAGAGTGCTATGCCGGACAATTAAATCAGGTGTTTATGAATATTCTGGCTAATGCGATCGACGCCCTTGAGAGTTACAACCTCGATCGCGGGCCCAAAGCAGCGAAAGCCAATCCGATGGCGATCGCCATAACCACAGAATATTCAAGTCCTGACAAAATAATTGTGCGGATATCTGACAACGGCCCTGGTATGGCGGAAAATGTCAAAAAACTGCTGTTTGACCCGTTCTTTACTACGAAACCAGTAGGAAAAGGGACAGGCTTGGGACTGTCAATCAGTTATAAAATTATCGTAGAAAAGCACAAAGGTACGCTGCGCTGCGATTCGACACCGGGATTGGGGACGGAATTCTCGATCGAGATTCCGCTGCGACAAGAAGTCAGACAAGCTGTACCGTTTGTTTCGCGGAAAATATCCGAGGCAGCTTAGAAAGGGCTGGGGAAGGAAAATTTTTTTCTCATTAACTACTGTAATTCGGTCGGATTATAGTATTATAGGTAATAATGCCACAATCAATACTGCTTTATGCAGCTTAAACCGTTGGCACTGCCGATACTGTATAACCCAAACACGGCGAGGCTAAATATGTTCAGTGACTTGCAAATTATTTACGAACGTGACCCGGCGGCGCGCAACTGGCTGGAAGTATTATTTTGCTATCCCGGACTGCAAGCACTTTTTTTGCACCGGATAGCACACTGGCTTTATTCCGCTGGCCTGCCGTTTGTACCGCGTTTTATTTCCCAACTGAGCCGCTTTTTAACAGGTATTGAGATCCACCCAGGAGCGAAAATTGGTAGGGGCGTGTTTATCGACCACGGCATGGGGGTGGTAATTGGCGAAACTGCGATCGTTGGAGATTATGCTGTCATTTATCAAGGAGCGACCATTGGCGGCACGGGTAAAGAAATAGGAAAACGGCATCCCACGCTGGGAGAAAATGTAGTGGTAGGAGCCGGTGCTAAGGTTTTAGGCAATATTCAAATTGGCAATGATGTTCGGATTGGTGCGGGTTCGGTAGTGCTGCGAGATGTCCCTAGCGATTGCACAGTTGTGGGAATTCCCGGCCGCATTATCTCTCGGAAAAAGCAGGTGGAAGATCCTCTAAATTCTCAAGGCCTACCGGATTTGGAAGCTCAAGCGATTCGAGCTTTGTTCGATAGAATTAAGGATTTAGAAGAGCAGGTTGATTTTTTAAAATCTCAATTATCTCCGCTCAAAACAACTCACTCAGAGCAAGCAGATGTCGAAAAACATGAATTATTCTTGTCTTCGGATTTATTTATCACACAGTTTTTAGACGGCGCAGGAATCTAGTAAAGCTTTAATTTATATAGATTTTTGCCCGCAACACTATCGTGCTGCAATGTACGAAATAACTTTGATTTATTCAGTAACTGGCTATGACTATTGCTTCTCTTTCCACTAAAACTTTTGATGAAACAAGCAGACATATATTTTCTCGTCGCTCGCACTTGCCCAACAGAAGCAATGCTCTGTGGCGAATTGAAACTGGAGTAGTGCGAACTGTAACGTGGCTTGAAGATGGCACAATTATCACCTTGGGATTATGGGGGCCTGGTGATACGATCGGCAAACCGATATCAAAATGCGATCCTTTTCAAATTGAATGCCTCACTAAAGTCGAAGCAATTTTACTATGTGGCGATCGCTGGCTAAATAGAGATATTTTGCTCAATCACATTCAGCAGGCTGAAGAATTTATGGTAATGCGAGGTTACAAAAGAGTTGATTTTATGCTCTATCAACTATTAACTTGGCTGGCTAAGAGGTTTGGTTCTGAGGTAGAGCAAGGACATCTAATAGATATGATTTTAACGCATCAGGACATTGCAGAAATATCGGTACAAGTCGCGTAACTGTCACTCGCACCCTCGGTCATTTTGAGCAGCAAGGCTTGATCGATCGTCTGCCGCTCCACCGGATTATTCTACAACCTTCCGAGGTGTGGCACTACGAAATATAAAAGGAAATTAACCGTTAACAGTTAACTGTTAACCTTTTCAATTCCAGATATTGTCTCATGTTTCACAAAAAATTATATGGATGGAGTTTGTGAGGTATTGGTGATGGGCTATGGAGCGCTGCTAGCTTTTGGCTGCAATGTCGGCGCTTTTTTTTAGTGGCATTGCTTCCATCAGTTTGCACGGTGGGCTGTGGATTGCGGCTGATGAAGTGGGTAGTGTTACGAAAATTAAATTGCGATCGATCCTGCGACTCCAAAATTAAGCTCCACAAAAACTACGGTTGACCTATAGACATTAAGTATTTAATCGTGTATTCTGTTAAATTAAGTAGAGAGAGTTTGCGATCGCTCCTTGAGTGTGAGGCCCAACAGCGGGCAAAAAAGTCTCTCAATAGTGCCACTGTTGCCATTAGCAAAAATTACTGCCCTAGCGAAATGTTATAGATGTTCGTGGCAAATATAATTGGATTGCATTTGCACTGCTTGCCAGCGCATTACATTAAGTTTTGCGCTCAATTCACCTGAAACTAAAACAACAACAGGAACTCTCCTTAATGTGGTATGAACGTCTAAAAAGTAGATTTTTTTGGTTCTCGCAAAAAAAGACTGGTTCGGCAGGTTTTTCTCGGAAGTCAGCAAAATTCCTGAAATCGTCGCTGTTTAAAGTTTTTACTTTCTTTTTTGCAGTAGGTTTAGGCTTGAGCTGGTTAATCCCTCAGCCTGCAATCAGCCAGCCAAAACCAAAAGATGTCGAACTCACCTTAGTTTCCTTTTCTGTTACCAAATCCGCCTACGAAAAGATTGTTCCCGACTTTGTAGCGAAGTGGAAACGAGAAAACAACCAGAATGTCACTATCAGCCAAAGCTACGGCGGTTCAGGTTCTCAAGCCCGTGCTGTGATTAGCGGTTTGGAAGCCGATGTCGTACACTTAGCCTTAGCTTATGATACCGATCGCATCCAAGAAGCCGGTTTAATTAAACAGGGTTGGGAACGAGAAGTGCCAAATAGCGGGATTGTGAGCAAATCAGTCGTAGCATTAGTAGCGCGGGCCGGAAATCCCAAAAAAATACAAGGCTGGGCCGATTTAGCCAAACCCGGTATCAAAGTAATTACTGCTAATCCCAAAACCTCTGGTGTCGCGCGCTGGAACTTCTTAGCTTTGTGGGGTTCGATAACTCGAAACGGAGGAAACGAACAAGCAGCCCGCACCTTTGTCAGCCAGGTTTATAAAAACGTGCCAGTGCTTCCCAAAGATGCCCGCGAAGCATCTGATACCTTCTACAAACAAAACCAAGGGGATGTGCTGATCAACTATGAAAATGAAGTTTTGTTGGCGAAACAGAAGGGCGAAGCTGAACCTTTCATCATCCCCCAAGTGAATATTTCCATTGACAACCCCGTGGCTGTAGTTGATAAATACGCAGCCAAACACGGAACTACTAAGGTGGCGGAAGCTTTTGTGAAATATCTTTACACGCCGGAAGCTCAGCGAGAATTTGCTAAAGTGGGTTTTCGGCCTGTTAACTCCACGGTAGCCGGACAATTTAACAGTCAGTTTCCCAGAATTGGTAAACTGTTTACAGTCACTGATATGGGTGGCTGGAAGGGGGCGCAAAGCAAGTTCTTTGGTGACGGTGCAATCTTCGATCAAATTCAGAATGGTCTGGGCAACAGATAATTTGTATCGAATGTGCGTTAATTAAATTTTCTCATCGACTCGTCAATAAGTTCAAAAGCAAGTGCGATCGTCGCCCTTGCTTTTTTCTTTCTCCTGATTTCTTTCTTCTCACTGCCAACAGATGCGATATCTCGCATTTGTTGACTGCTGCTAAGTAGGCGAGTATGAATAAACTTAACGATGAGACAGGATATATCCGCCTACCTACTTAGCAGTTACTTTAAGGGGGCGGTATGGCCTCTAAAATACTCGCTCCCTGCAATATTTGAGACTTTAGGGCTCTACCCGCTTCTGGGTATTCCCAAGACGGTACAAAGGGCGGAACCAAGAAGGAGCAAGCTTTCCACCCACCCTGTACCCCCACGCCGAGCATCAGGCAGTTTCCGCCCCTGTGCCCGTGCTGCTCGTAATACCGACAATGCCGACAGCTTAAACCTACATTTACGTTGCTCACGGGATTTCTCCAACCGTTTTTGTAATAAAAATATACTAACACCTGTACACCTACCGGAATTGTGTACTATGATATAATGTACAATTTAAACTCGATCGCCAGTGGGGAATGTGGAACTATCTTCTAGAGTACAATATGCCCTGTTAGCGCTCTTGGAACTGGCGAGCCACCACCCGAAGGATTCGCCCCTAACAGTAAGCGAACTTACTGCTTCTCAAGAGATACCGGAACGCTATTTAGACCAAATTCTTGCCGTGCTGCGGCGTGCAAGTATTGTCCAGAGTCTGCGGGGTGCTAAAGGCGGTTATTTGCTGGCGAAAGAGCCTTGGCAGATTACTTTGCTAGAGGTGTTTTCGACACTCGAAGGCGACGGCAGCGGCCCGACCCAAAAAGTTTCGGAATCTGTAACAATAGAAAAAACTGCGGTGCTAGAAATCTGGCAGGAAGCTCAACAGGCATCTTGGGCTGTTTTGGGCAAATACACATTACAAGATTTGTGCGAACAGCGGGATGTTCGCAAACAAGCACATCCCATGTACTACATTTAAAGGGAGAGAAATTAAGCCATGAGAATTGCTAAAGATGTTACAGGAATAATTGGCAGAACTCCTTTAGTTCAGCTCAACAAAATTCCACAATCGGAAGGAGTAGTTGCTCAAATTGTGGCCAAATTGGAAGGGATGAATCCGGCTGCTTCGGTGAAAGATCGAATCGGGGCGAGCATGATTCAGGCGGCAGAAGATGCGGGGTTAATTCAACCTGGGAAAACTATTTTAGTTGAACCGACTTCAGGCAATACGGGAATTGCTTTGGCAATGATCGCGGCGGCGAAAGGGTACAGTCTGATTTTAACGATGCCGGATACGATGAGTACGGAACGCCGATCGATGCTGAAAGCTTACGGAGCTCGGTTAGAATTAACTCCGGGACATGAAGGGATGTTAAGCGCGATCGCCCGTGCGGAAGAAATTGTAGAAGAAACCCCCAATGCTTTCATGCTGCAACAGTTTCGCAACCCCGCTAATCCAAAAATTCACCGGGAAACAACGGCCGAGGAAATTTGGGAAGATACAGAAGGTAAAGTAGATTTTTTAGTGGCTGGAGTTGGCACCGGCGGTACGATTACGGGAGTTGCTGAAGTAATTAAACCGCGAAAGTCTAGTTTTAGGGTAATTGCAGTTGAACCAGCCACCAGCCCCGTGCTTTCTGGAGGTAAATCTGGTGCTCACAAAATTCAAGGGATTGGCGCAGGATTCATCCCTGAAGTGTTGAAACCAGAGTTAATTGATGAGGTTATCGCAGTTAGCGACGCAGATGCGATCGCCTACAGCCGTCGGCTTGCCAGAGAAGAAGGATTGTTGTCAGGAATTTCTGCAGGCGCCGCTTTGTGTGCTGCAATTCAAGTCGGCAAGCGTCCCGAAAATGCTGGAAAATTGATAGTTTTTGTCCAGCCTTCTTATGGCGAACGTTACCTCAGTACAGCCTTGTTCAAAGATTTAGAATTGCCGACGATCCGCGAACTCGAATCATTAGTCAGCAATTATTAATAAGTAGTAGGGCATTGGTGACAACTTAACGTCAAACCGACCGTCTTTCTTGTTATATCGAAGTCTAGATCCCCCCTAACCCCCCTTAATAAGGGGGGGACAAGATTCTTCTCAAAGTCCCCCTTAATAAGGGGGGGACAAGATTCTTCTCAAAGTCCCCCTTCTTAAGGGGGATTTAGGGGGATCTAGACTTGGCTATAAACAAGATATACAAAGGTTTTTATGGGATTGTTGATACCAATGGGCTGGGTACTCTCCCTAGCTTTCAGACTTGATACAACTTCCAACTAGCCATCGCCAACATTCCGTAAATCACAAACTTAAGCGGGCGTTGAGGCATAATTTGGCAGAATTTAGCACCTACCAAAACTCCCGGCACCGAACCCAACCAAATTGGCAAAACTAAACTCCAGTCTACTGTTCCGAGGCTGAGGTGTCCTAGAGATGTAAACATCAACAAAATTGCCGCCTGCGAAATATCTGTACCCACCAATTTAGAAGTATCCAGGCGGAAAAAAGCAATCAGCAACAGTGCAAACATCGAACCGGAAGACACGCTAGTGATTCCCACTATGCAGCCTAAAATTGCTGCCGCACTCACAGTACAAATACGGCCATAATTAGTATTTAAGTCCCATTTAGCGGGCGAAGGCAATTTAAAACTCGGGAAAAATGTTTTGGCCACTAATTGGGTCAGCGATAAAGCGACAATTAGTGCGATCCCTACTCCAAGACAGCGCAGCAATATGCTGTCTAAGTCGTGACTTCCGCTGGATTTGATGCAGTGTAAAATCCACACGCCAGTCAGCGAACCGGGCACGCTGCCCAAAGCCAGCCACTTCACTATTTGCAAGTCGAGGGTCTTTTGCTGCCAGTGTTTGAAGCCACCAACAACTTTCATCAGTGTGGCAGCTACGACATCCGAACTAATAGCAATTGACGCCGGAACCTGGAAAACAAAAATTAACATTGGGGTGATGAGCGACGCTCCGCCCACTCCGGTCAAACCAACGATAATGCCCACGAAAAAGCTGAGAAACGATAGTAATAAGTAGTTCACGGTTATGCCCAAAAACTGTGTATTTAAGCGCTGCCAACCAACAAATAGATAACTTTGGCGACTACAACAACACAGCTACACAGGCTAAATATCGCTTGCATTTCAATATGCGTTGCCAGGAATTTTGATTTTCAACGCTTGAGATTTCCCGCGTCTTAAGCTACAAAAATCTTGGTAAAAGTAAGTAAATGCAAATTAACCAAACTACAAAAATTGTAGTGTAAAAGCTCCCTGATTTTCTTATATGTACCTGTGTAACTGATGAAAAACCCTGGATTCATTTATGGGGTTTATATTCGGCCTTCTACCTTGAAGTGACGAGCGTCATAGGTAAAGTAGAGCTGAGGTTAACCGACTGCTTGCCGGCAAAGAAATCGGGAGTATCGAGAACATTAAAATGAATCAATACCACAATGACCACAGTGAAGGCGGTTGAGGAAACTAAACCCGTCAATAACTCTTTTTTGAGGTTTTTTTCCTTGGCTTTGTCTGTGAAAACATCTAAAGTTCCTAGCTGCATCAACAGAATTCCCGCAATATTGGAAAGCCAGTAGCCGACAATTGTGCAAGGAAACAGTAAATCTGGGGAAAGCCAACTAAAGATATACCCAAAGGCGTAGGCAATTGGCAGATTGAAAAATATGTCGTTCCACCAACACAGCGGTGATAGCAAATATCCAATTGCCAGAAGCAAGCCGCCTCTGATCTTTTTAAACCAGACTTCCTTCAAGCCCTTAGCTTGTGGCAACTGTTGGGTCAGTTGTCCTGCAAGCTGGTACTCTTCAATGACTTTTTTAGCGTTTTCCACGTTAATAGCTCATTACTCGATCGACTTACCGTAGTTTAACAGCACAAATCACTTATGTCTAGTAAGTCAATCTAGTTACCGTATTTTATGGAATCGGCTAAATATACTGTGTTTGCGGTACAAAACTATGGCTCCGGGAGAGGTTGTGGAGAATGCTGGCTAGTGGTATTTTAGGCTGCGAGCGAGAAATTGAAAGCTTCAGGCAAATGCTTGACAGTTTGCCAAAGATATGCTGTATCGATACCCCAGTAAAATTGCAGGTAAACGAGTAAAAGCCCGATCGCGACTGTGACGCCCAGCAATTTAGGGACTATTTTCGCGACAGTCTCCAGCACTACGAATGCTGCCCAGATAGCAGCAGCTAAGATGATAATGGAAGCGATCGTGGCAACTGTATCGCTGTTCATGGTTAACTCCTGTTGACAATCAATCGGGTATTACAAAACTACTTGGGCCCAGGCCGGCTGCCAAAATCGAATAAATTACTCCAATTCCCAATAAGGCCACAGCGAAACTGAAAAATAAAACCATGGCGTCTGGGGGATTGTAGGTATCGCGGTCAATTTGGTGGCGAACGGTGAAGTAGTGCATAGTTGAGATTAAGACTGTCGCCCAACCTATTAGAGAGAAGATTAAACCCAACTTCCACCCCATCGCCTGGCGGTAATGTACGGGTATTTGCACGACGCGAAGTCGGATGATGACGACGCCAAAACCCATGAGGGCGATCGCAGCCCGCATCCATGCTAAGAAGGTTCGCTCATTTGCCGATCGATCGATCGCCCGCGACAGATTGTGCTGCTTTGGTTTCTCATCATCTACTTGCATCGGTTGGAACGATAATTGCACGCGATCGAACTCTTTAAGATTAATATAAAACCAGCGCCATTATTCTGGTGCCATCAAACCTTCTAAGCTAGAAGGAATGGTGAACATATAATAAATTACCCCAGCCCCTAGGATGGCGATCGCGAGGCTGAAAAGAATTACCCAGCGATCGGTAGGTTCATAAGTATCGTAATCGATATCGTGGCGAACACCGAAGTAGTGCTTAGTTGATAAGAGCACCGTCAGCAAACCCACTATTGAAAAAAGCAAACCCAACTTCCAACCATTGCCGGGAGTTGGCAGCAGAGGGGGATGGAAGGCGCGAAGGCGCACTATAACAACGCCAAAACCCATCAGCGATATTGCTGTCCGCATCCATGCTAAATAAGTGCGCTCGTTTGCCAAGTGATCCCGCACCCGCGACGGATTTGGTCGCTTAGTCTTTTCTGTATTTACTTTCGTGGATTTCCAATTTAATAGCATAGATAAACCTTTTAATTTTAACGCCAAATTAAGAAGGGAAACCGATATATTTTCGCTGGGACGATTATCCGCCGGGGGAGCGATCCCCGGCGGGTTCTTGCGTTGCAACGGGCTTTACACAGCCGATCGCATTACAACCTCACCAAACCTAATCATTTTCCTCAGTAGGTGCGTTGGGAACTTGCGTATCTATGTACGCCTGAGTCACGTCAGGAACAAACCAATTAGCATCCCCAGGCTGGAAAACTTTAGCACTAGGAACGTTGAATTCTACAGCCCCCGTATCGGGATTAGCTCTGGCTACAACTTGAGTTCCGTCAACTATCTTAACAGCTAGACCGCCAGTCAATTCTTCTGAAGGTTGATCGGTCGTTCTTAAATCGGTTGCTTTGATATCGCTGGGTAGATAAATTCCATCGCAATCCCATTTATGTTCAGTTGTTTGGCCGTCAGCTAGAAAATAAAGGGCATTCTCGTAAGAAGAGGAAGCTGCTTTTTTGCGTTTCGGGCCGTAGACAGCCAGGGTTTTTCCGGTCTCGTTGCGGCACTGACCCCAAGGTTTTCCCGTTTCTAGAGTGTATTTTTGAAACTCCAATTGAGAGATTTTTTTCTGGAGTTCCTCAGCGGTATAATTCTGGGCGACATCGGGTGTGTCTTTCGCTGTCTTGAGAGTGTTCAGAGCTTGAGTCACCTCTATGTAGTCGGGATTGCTCGCATATTTCGGCGTTTTTGGAGCGTCTGCCCAGGATGGGGGAACGAATACTAAATTGGCGGTCATTACCAAGAGCACTAAAACAAATTTGAAGATTTTCACAATTTTTCTCCTTTTCTAGATTGTCCGGTTTTTTCCAACTTTCTGTTTGCTTGCTATTTTAGGACTTAGGCAAAAACGAACTCTCTTTAACTGGTTTGCATGAGAAACCAAATTTGACCGAATCGAAAAATATGGTTTTTTAGGATTAGACCTATTGTCAAAGTCGATCGACCTGGGGTAGTGGGGAAGTGTTCGGGCGATATTTTATGGATTAATCCTCAAATTTTTAGCTCCGTTTGATTCAGCACTACAGAGTTTATTGAAACCACAGGTAGATTGTTGCCTAAGTCTGGCAATTTGCTCGCTCAAAAAATGGTTTTAAGGTTCGTAAAGACTACAGGCTAAATTAGTTTGAAGCTGCTTTTAGCTTAGTCAGTTACTTCATTATTAATTTAGCATATTTGTTGATATCTTGCAAGCGCTTTAGACAACTTTTTCAGAAAACAATTGTTAAGGTGAAAGTGATGAGCTAGGACTTATGAATTATGGCAAATTATCTACCTATAGAGGGATGGAAGTAGCAGAAGTGTGGCTAATTTTAAATTAGAGGGAAATGGCGGGAGCAGCCGATAACTACCGCTGTCAATCAGGATGAATATTCCCAAGCCAATCAAAACGAAAGGGACAACAGCCTTGGTATAGCGAGTCAAAATATGGGCGATTGCCCTTTGGCGAGTTAATCGGTAAGCGACATAAGACCAAACACCTACCATCACCGAGAAAACCGCCAAAATCACCACCAAGCTCGGCAAATCGCTGCTAGCAAACAGCGGCAAATAAATGCCTATATTGTCACCCCCGTTGGCCACTGTTACCGCAGCCACATTCAAAGTTTGGGGATTGAAAAGATTTGCTAACTTTGACACAGGAGATGAGTTAGATTGACGCTTAAATTCGCCCGATACGGCTTGTACGTCATTTTCCTCATTCTCTCTCTTGACTAAGTGACTGATGCCGATCGCGATCGGAACCAAACCCAGCAAGCCAATCCAAGCTTGCGGCACAATTAAACCGCCAAAAAAACCGGGCAAACTAGCAGCGATGAGTGCAGCAAATCCGAGGTACTTACCGACAAAGATATGCCGGGGGCGGAAAGTATCATTGACTTGGGCGAAGAACAGCATCGAAAGCACCATATCGTCTATATTGGTTGCGGCAAAAGATGTAATCCCGGCAATAATCGCTGCTGCAATCCAATTCATGTGCTGTCCCTACAATTTTTCTAAACTTCTGTTTCGCTGGCGTTACTTCTGCTCATAGTTATCAAACAGAAACAGCAACCAACTAAAGATATTATACTTAAAGTTGGGCTTGCCAGAGTGCCACTTTTAGCCAGAATCGCCATTCCCAATCCGATCAAAACAAAAGGCACAAGCTGATTGCCGTAGCGAGTCAAAGTATCCGCGATCGCCCGCATCTGAATTAACCGATAAGCAGCGTAGCACCAAACGCCCACCATCCCGAAGAATACAGTGAGAACCACCGCCAAACTTTCTAAAGTATTGCTAGCAAAAATTGGCACATATATCCCGATATTGTCGCCCCCATTTGCCACCGTCACCGCTGCTACGCTGTAAGTTTGAGGAGACAGAAAACTGCTAAAAAAAGATTTCTCAGATTGCTCTAATTCTGCTTCAACTTCCGAATCGTCAGTTTCTGGATTCAGCAAACGGCTAAGCCCGATCGCAATTGGCAGAAAACCCAGCATTCCAATCCAATCTGGCGGAAAGATCAAGCCGCCAAAAAAGCCGGGAAGGCTAACAAAAACCAGTGCAGTAAAACCCAGATACTGACCGAAGACGATATGCCTGTGCCGAAATACTGCATTCACCTGCGAGAAAAACAGCAGCAGAATCAGAATGTCGTCTAGATTCGTAGCCGTAAAAGCCGTCATTGCCGTAGAAATTGCTGTTAGTAATTCATTCATTTCTGTGTCTCCTTAGTTACAAATATTTTGGTGATCATTGCATTAGTGTCTACTTAAGACTAAAACCGTGTCTAAGTCTGGATGGTAGCCGAGTCTCGATCCCCCTAAATCCCCCTTAAAAAGGGGGACTTTAAGAGTGCTTCCGGTTCCCCCCTTTTTAAGGGGGGCTAGGGGGGATCGAGGTTGCTCATCGTCAGACGGTATACTTATCGTTTAACCTGTTTGTTGACACCAATGGCGGGGTGTGGCCGGCCCTACAACTACTAATCAAAGCCTTGATTGTCGATCGATACTGCTTTCAATCGAACACCACCATAAATTGCATTTTCTTCCTCGAACTTGGCATGAATTGCGTCAATACCCTGCTGCATCGATCCCGCCAGTCCAGGAGAACGCAGCCGTTGCCAGAAAAACCATCCGCAAGTAGCCACCAAGTACATCAAGAACAAGTAAGGAAAGGCATTGTAAGGAGCTTCGGGAGGTGGGAACATAGTGCTGCCGGGAATGCCCACGCTGCCCGCAATCGGAATCATCATAAATGCGATCGCCACAGCCGAAAACGCGACATCTCGCACACGCAACTTACCAATTTTGTGCAGGTAAACCGGGGCTGCGATCGAAATTAAGACGTACACGGTTAAAAATCCGTAGCTACAAATTGCCCCCAAATAACCCATACAATCGAACAGTTTGATGTTAAACATAGACATCACAGCAGGCACCAAGAATGTCAGAAATGTACACATCGTTACTGCAACGTGGGGAGTTTTATTAGATGAATGCGCTACACCTAATGAAGAGTGAAACAAACCGTGGCGCGCCATCATAAAAAACACTCTAGCCGCTGGATTGATGCTGCCGAGCACGCAAGCAAAAAAGCTAAATAAAGCGCCGAAAGCCACTAACTCTCCCAGCCAACCCATGCCCACTTGTTGCGCCAGAAAACTCAGAGGTTCTTCAGTATTAGTAATAGAAACTCCCGTACCGCTAAAACCCAAAACCTCAATATAGGTCATCAAAATGAAGAATAAGCCTGCCATGACAGCACTGCCCATGACAGCCCTGGGGATATTTTTTAAGGGTTTTTTCGCTTCGTCGCCCAGAGATGTAGCACTTTCAAAACCAGAGAAACCAAACATTACTAAGACAAGTCCCGTCGCTATGTTCCCCGGAGTTACGCCTTCCAAAGTCAGTTGGGACATATCTAAAGCAAAACCTTTGTGCGCCCAGACGATCATTCCTAAAAGTGCGATCGCCGCCACTGATGCTCCCTCCAACCACAGCATCGCCATAGCTGAAAGCTGGATATCTTTATAACCTGCATACCAAGCAACGCCAGCCCCGATCGATAACAGGGTAATCGGTGACGGATGGATGCCTAAATGACCGATGAAAGTACCCGTAAAGTTGGCAAAACCACACAAAACGGCCATCGCAGTAAATAGATAAGCCAGTACCAAACTCCAGCCGCAAATTACGCCAGCAGTCGGGCCTAGTCCTTTAACAATATAAGAATAAAGAGAACCTGCAGAAGCCGATCGACTCGCAAATTGGTTGATATTGATGCTGACAAATACTAGGCCCATCAAGCCGATGAGAAAGCTCAGCCAAGCCCCGTTACCCGAAAGAGCGACAATTAACCCTATATTAGATGCGGGTATAGTTGTAGGTGCAATGACGGCAAAGGATTGAGCTAAAACCTCCCCGAAGGAGAGGCAGTCCGGCTTTAAGCCGTGTGCACTCTGATTTTTTGGCGTTTTCTTGGTCATTTATCTTCTCTCTTTTTGTCGATCGACTTTTGGCGATCGGCTTAAACTTGTCGGTGCTGCTTCAGCATGGGGCCCTGCATGAGAAGCTTGAATATAACTCTAATCCCCTTCTGAGGTAAAATCAAATGTTGTTTTTTATCGAATTAATAAATACAAGTGATGCAGTGCCACCGCAAAATAACTGTTGGAATACCAGACGTATCTGTCGCCACAAGCTCAAACCCTTGACGTTAAAAGGAAAATTAAATAGCGGCTGGCAACCGTGCTTTCTTGTTAATTCCAACCTGTAGAATAAAGTCGATCGAAAAGTTCAGGTTAAAGCTTAGCCGCAATAGATTTTAGTCTCAAAAATTAACTGTATTTGGTAAAGGGGTACTCAGAATGGCCGGAATGACGCTAGACCAACTGCGAGTTTTTCTAGCTGTAGCGGAACACCTGCACTTCAGCCGCGCAGCGGAGGAACTTTACATCACTCAACCCGCGGTAAGTGCAGCAATCCAAAACTTAGAGGAGCAATACCAAGTAAAATTGTTTCACCGCATCGGCCGCCATATAGAAATCACACAAGCTGGGAAGTTGCTGCAACTTGAAACGCAGAAAATTATCGACCAAGTTGCTTTGACTGAGAGAGGTTTGCGGGAGTTGAACGACTTGCAGCGAGGCGAATTAAACTTGGGTTGCAGTCTGACCATTGGTAATTATTGGTTGCCTGATAAAATTAGCAAGTTTAAACAGAAATATCCTGGTATTTACGTGAATTGTACTCTGGCAAATGCCGAAGAAATTTGTGCGGGGACGGGGACGGGAACATTTGATTTGGGTTTAGTGACGGGAGATATTAAAGCTTCGCTTAAGAACACTCTGGAGGAAGAAGTTGTAGGCAGCGAACGCTTGCTGATTGTAGTGGGCCAATCTCACCCTTGGTTTGAGCGTCCAGAGGTGAGTTTAACGGAAATTGCCAAAACGGATTGGGTGATGCGAGAACCTGGTTCGGGAGTTCAGCAAATGTTGGAACAAGCTTTACAAAGTTGGGGCATTAATCTCCCTGAATTGAATGTAACTTTAGTTTTGAACAGCAGTGAAATGGTCAAAGCGGTAGTAGAAAGCGGCGTAGGGGCAGCGGCTATTCCTGAATTGATGGTAAAAAAAGAATTGCAGCTATCTACACTGCGATCGATTAAAATTATAGATAGCCAACTAAATTCTAATGTAGGTCTTGAAATAATTAAACCAGTTTTGAAACTGAAGCACCGACAGCGTTTTCAAACTAGAATTACTAAGGCCTTTGAAGAGATATTAAGTCAAGGTGCGGGTAATTGGTAATTCAGGACTTACGCACCAATACTCAAGAAACCGGGTTTTTTACCGACATCAAAAGCTAAACGCCGTGTATTTTCGTAAAAAACCCGGTTTCTGCCCACCCCTGCGTCCCGGATTATAATTATCTCTCAACCAGTTTCCTCAAATCCAATAAATTTTTACCCCCATCACCAACAATCAGCGGCAATTTCCCATCCCATTTTTCTATAGCCTGCCTTTCCAAAAGTTCCGGAGTCAAATTGTCCCGCAGCAACCTTTGCACTTCGGCTTCTCCCTTGGCTAAATTCACATTAGCCTCGGCCTGTTTTACTGCCTTCAGCGCTAAAAACTCCCCTCTTTTTGCCTCCTGTTCGGCAATTTGTTTCGCCTCCACTGCCTCGCTAAACCGCTCCGAAAAGTGAACGTGTACTAAAGAAATATCGTCAACGGCAATGTGATACGTAACCAGCCTCAAGGTCAAAGAATCATCAACTGCGGCTTTAACTTCTCCCCGTTTAGTAATAATTTCTTCAGCCGTGTATTTTGCCATAACTGCTTTTAATACTTCTTCAACCGCCGGATCTATAATGCGAGCAACGACTTCTTTTTCGTCACCTATTTGTTGAAAAATAGCATTTGCTTCTTCTGGGATAATATGCCAGTTGAGCGCTACATCTGTAAAAACATCTTGCAAATCTTTTGAGGAAGCTTCAGCGGAACTTTCCTGTTTTTGTACCCTGACGCTCAACTTTTTTACAGTATAAACAGTGGGGAATATTGCGTGAATTCCTTCTCCGAGTACCTGTTCTTGAACTTTACCAAATTGCATCAGGACGCCCCGTTCTCCAGCGTTGACTATGATAAAAAATTTGGACAAAATAGCGAGAAACACTATCACTATAGCTAGTTGAACAGCTAGGTAAAATTCATTATTTTTTTTATTGGTTGATTTAAGTGAGTCAACGTTACTGCTGGATTCTAAAACCATGTTCCACCCCGAACGAACTTAATTAGAGGACAAATATTGACTTAACAAATCTTCTATTTGCCTTCGATCAACAAGTGTTCAAAATCCGCTGCTGTCAAAGGAGGACTGAACAAATATCCTTGCATTGTATCGCACTCGTAGCGCCAGAGAAAATCTTTTTCTGCTTCCGTCTCAACTCCTTCGGCAATTACCTCAAGACAGAGACTGTGCGCCATTTCAATAATAGCTTTCACAATCGCTGCATTGGTGCAACCATCGGTGATGTTGCTGATAAAACAGCGGTCTATTTTTAAAGTATCGAATGGGTATTGCGTTAGATAGCTTAAAGAAGAATACCCAGTGCCGAAATCGTCAAGAGATATACAAACTCCCAAATTTTTCAAGTGTTGCAAAGTTGCGATCGCACTTTCGGCATCCTCCACCATCAAACTTTCTGTCAGCTCTAATTCCAAACTGTTCGGTTCCAAACCAGTTTCTGCTAAAATTTGAGCAACTCTGCTGCTGAGATCCGGTTGGTGAAATTGGCGTGGCGACAGATTCACAGCTATTCGGAGCGAAAAACCAGCATTTTGCCAAACTTGCATTTGCTTGCAAGCTGTCTGCAAAACCCACTCGCCTAACGGTACAATGAAACCAGTTTCTTCGGCCGCCGGAATAAATTCTGCGGGCGAAATCAGCCCTTTTTGTGGATGCAGCCAGCGCACTAAAGCTTCTGCACTTATAATTTTACCTGTGTGGACATTGACTTGCGGCTGATAGTAAACTTGGAATTCTTCTCGTTCCAATGCGTGGCACAAATTTGTTTTTATTTGCTGTAATTTGTGGGCCGTATCTTGGATAAATTCGCTGCTTTGCGAGCGCAAAGTATGGTACTGTTCGGCGACAGCTTCTTGTTTTTTCAAGCGACTGGATATGGCGCCCACAAGTTCAGCTTTACTAAAAGGTTTAGTCAGGTAATCATCTGCTCCCAATTCCATACCTTGCCGCATTTCGGAGCGATCGGCTTTACCTGTGAGAAACACAAAAGGTACTGTAGCAGTAACAGGATTCGATCGCAAGGCCACCAGCACCCCATACCCGTCAAGTTCTGGCATCATCACGTCGCAAATAATCACGTCGGGAACATTTGACACCGCCGCATTTAAACCTTGTGCTCCATTTTCTGCACCCGTCACGTCGAAACCTTCAGCTTTGAGGAGTTTGAGAATATTCTCCCGAATTACTTGGTCGTCCTCAATCACTAGAATCTTTTTCATACATCATTCCCTGAAAGCAGTATAATTGACAGGCGTTACTGAACGCTAGAAGCGTGGCAATAACTGAGAACGCACAGCTCGATCGGCCCAACAGCCGAATATTTTCCGACACAAATAGCAAACGCCTGAAAAACGCTAATTTTTCAAGCACAACTAGATTAATGTTTCTCTGCTTACTCAGTGCCGTCCGTATTATTACGAGGTTAATTAATAATCTCTAAACTAATTCTAGGCGATCGACAGTTAGCACCGCCTTAAATAACTGCTAAACTAATTGTGCCACCTGAACGATTGTCTGCAAACAATCTCAGCCTATTTATACCAGTTGCCAAAAACCATGCAACTGCAAGCAAGTTCCAAACCCTTGCGGAGTCAGTCTTCCCCATTCTTCAATGTAAAATCTCAACTTTTAAATCTCAAATGGTATTACCTACTGGATTCCCTGAACCCGCACAGATTGGGGTCATAGAAGTTAAGCAATATCCTCAGTACCGCGCTGTCACCTACACCCACGCGGGCGATTTGCGACAAGCAACTGGCATCGCGTTCAATCCCTTATTTCAACACATCAGCAACAACCAAATTGCGATGACAACGCCAGTAGAAGCGCGCTACACTGCAACTTCCGGGGAAATCGATGGAGTTCCCCAAGCAGAAGTTTCGTTCCTCTATCCCGAACCAAATATCGCCCCCAGCAGCGTTAACTCCGCTGTAGAAGTCACAGATACTTCGCCGATGATGGTTGTCAGCATCGGCGTGGGCGGGGCCTACACTTGGGAAAGCTACGAAAATAACCTCCAGAAACTCAAAGATTGGCTTCAAGAACATCCCGAATACGAAATAGTCGGGCCGCCGCGCCGCTTTTTTTACAATTCCCCGATGACGCCGGAAGCAACTAAAATCAGCGAGGTACAAATTCCGATCAAGTGCCGCTGACGTGAACAACTAATTCGCGAATGTGACCCCGCTGGCGGTGTTCCCACAGGTAAATTCCCTGCCAAGTTCCTAACAGCAACCTGCCGCGATCGATCGGGATTTGTTCAGAAGTATGAGTCAGCGCAGTGCGAATGTGCGCCGGCATATCGTCTGGGCCTTCCGCATCGTGAATGTAGCGATCGCCCTCCGGTACCAGTTTAGCTAAAAAGTTAGCCAAATCCTTAAGTACATCTGGGTCAGCATTTTCTTGAATCACCAAACTAGCAGAAGTATGGCGCAAAAATAAACTACAAAGTCCCGTTTTAATACCGGAATTTGCCACCACCTCTTCTATCTTAGGAGTGATTTTGCCCAAAGATTTCCCTGTAGTTTGAATCTTGAGTATCTGTTGATAGTGATTCATTCGATTTTAGATTTGAGATTTTGGATGAAACTGATGCAAAAGTCTTCTGTCGGCGGAGGTAGACTTTGTTTGTGTAAGATCGATTTCTAATCGCACTTATGAAAAGTAGTCTACAACAGCTTGGGCGATCGCCTCCGTACCATTTTTATCCAATTTACCCGACAAACGGGGCGGATGCAGCGGTTTTCGCAAAAACTCCCAATCCCCCTCAAAAAACTCCGTTTCTGTCAAGATTTGATGTTCCGCATAATTTTGAATTCCTTCCAGCAAAACCGCAGCTTCTGCAAAACCTTCTCTCATTATAGAAATAACAGGTATTTCCAAGCGCAAAGCTTCTGCAAAAGTGCTGTATCCCGGTTTAGAAACTAAGCGCCCGCAGACAGGCATAATATCAACCGGACGCGGTAAAATCGGGAAAGATTGTGCAAAATCCTGCTTTTTGACATAAATCAAATTCGGCAAATCGGGAGCTCCCGCATCAAAAGTAATAAATTGCCAGTCGCTAAATAGCTGTAAATTATGATAAGGAATTTCCTCTAAACCCAGTCCGCCGAAAGTTAACAATACAGTTTTTTCCAGCGGTGTTTCGATGCCGAATACTTCCCGAATTTTTTCGTTACTGTAGCGAGGATTGCCACCCGTCAAGCCCACATCTTGAATATTGGGGAAAGCTGGCATCGGTTCGTGTAAAGGAAGACGAAAAAGCCGATCGCACATTCCGAAACATTCCCCAATCCAATCTGCCATTTCTACAAATTCCCCGCCCCAATCGCGATAGATAAAATCCCACCCAAAATTGCTCATCATCCAGCAAGGAACCCCAGCCGATGCCGCCATTCGCGTTGCCAAAGGAGGAATATCTGCCAGCACCAAGCCCACCCGATTTTGTTTGATAAAATTAACTTCGCTGGCAATTAGGGAATTTTGCTTTTTCCGAATTTCCCGCAATTTTTCCAGCGTCGCGTCTTTATCCATATTCAAACTGTCAGCTTGCACGACACCCACATCAAAAGCGCGGGGACGGTGGATAAAGTCACCGCCAATGTAACATTCTAGCAGCCAGCGAGGTGCTGTTGTTGTGATAATTAGTAAAATATCTGGATTTAATTCTTGAATTTTGGCCGCTACGGACGCAACTCGGACAGCGTGGCCGAATCCGTGATTCGTGATGGCAATATATAATGTTGGTCGAGACATTGATAATAGGGAATGGGGAATTGGGAATTGGGAATTGGGAATTGGGCATCGGGCATCGGGCATCGGGAATTGCGAATTGGAAATAGAGACTGGAAAGCAACAAGGGCAAGCTTCAAGCGACGCACAACCAACAATGACACAATTAATAACTAATGACTAATGACTAAGCGGTTGTGTATTTAACTTGTATATCCGTAACCTTGCTCTGAGCAACTGCCCCGAAGAGTTTTATGATTATTTTAGATGAATTTAAAGGCTGACTAGCTTATGTTAGCAATTGATATGCTCTCCGGTCGAGTGACTATAATAAAATTTGTTTTTAATGATGAACGCCACTCCTCTCTTTATGAATAAATTAAAAGTAAAATTTTTCCTCCTAACTAAATTATAATTGTACAGGCATCGAATATGCAAGAACTCATCAATCGCGCGCGCCCTTAGACCAAACAGGCAATTGATTAATCTTGTCCAGGGTGATATCTACATACTTTTTACCGTCCGCCGCCCGATTTTCCCCAAAATATCCATCATCGCCGTCGTGCTTGTGAGGGCCACTCAAAGCTTCTGCATAGCGGCCTTGCAAACGAGCTTGATTGAAAGGAGAAGTCGCGTACCAGTACCAGCGACTCGGAAAAACTATGCCGCCAATATCCTCAATTGAATCGCGAGTGCCGCGAAAGTGGAAAATGCGATCGGCCTCTGCAAAACCCTTTTCTCCGGAAAACACGCCCCCAACCGAAACAACCGTAATTTCTGCCTTCAGCCATTCTTTAAGATAACGAGTAGCACCCAAAGCAACTTGTGCGCCGCCGCTAGTGCCAATTAAAATAACTTTCAAAGGTTTTTGAGGATTAACTGAAATGGGAGATTGAGCATTCATGCGATCGATAATTGCATTAGCAATTCCCTGATTGTATGCAAAGCCGTAGCGATAATCTAGAGAAATTGCAAACCTCCAGAGATTGCGAATTTTGATGAATATATCCCCCGCAATCGGCCCGCTTTTGGCCTGTTCTGCAAATCGCCAAAAAGGAGCTAGCCACCGCTCTCCTCCTAAACTTTTGTTAGACGCTGAATAAGGAAAAACATCGCCCACTGCTACGCACTGCGGGTGACTTTTAACTAAACGCTTGAGAAAAAACTCTTCGCCAGGGGTTAATTCATCCCCCGAAAAATCGCCAACTCCCGGTAAAAAGATGATATAGCAATTGAGCTGCGAAGACTTGCGCGCTTCTAGGTTGCCCTTGTTAGAGGGCAATATCTCCGGCGGATTTTTCTTGAAACCCAAAGTTTCGGCACTTTGATTCAGCCACCATATAACAGTACCCACCGGCGAAAGAATGCCCCAAATTATCAGGATTACACCTGCGATGAGCAACAAATTTAAACTTCCCCCGCGCAGCCATGCAAGTATCCGTAAAATCAATCTTAGCATTTAATAAAATCTGGTAGAATGCCACTTAATTACCTAATTACCTAGAAATAGTTCGGTGATTCTGCTGTATTAGAGCTTATTTTGTAAAAGTTGTCAACTATCTTGAGGAGCAGGAGTTCAACGTGAAGGGAGAAGATTCAATTGCTGGTTTGGGGGCAACGCTTTGGAACGCACTTTCTTTGAACGGCAATTTTTACGAAAAAACTCCCTACACTGGCAGAACTAAGCGAATAGCTTTAACAATTGTAATTTTAGCTGCGCTGTCCCGCGTGTTGGGCAGCGCCGTCATTTTGTTAATCAATCGAACTGAGCTATCAGTGTTATTTTTAGCACTTTGGATAGAGGGTTTGGCAGTCGCAGGGGGTTATTATTTTTGGACTTTCACTATCTTTAAAATCGGGGAGTGGTTGAAGCCGGGGCACGTAACTTATAGGGAGTTGCTGGTTCCGATCGGCTTTGCCTACGCCCCCCAAGTGCTGAATTTTTTAACGTTAATTCCTTTGCTGGGAGAAGGAATAGAGCGAATATTAGCTGTGTGGAGTTTGCTAGCTGTAATTGTTGCGGTTCGCCAAGGTTTGGATATTCAAACTCGCTGGGCGGTGTTAATTTGTTTCGTGGGTTGGCCGTTGATTCAAATTGCGATCGGCTTTGTGAAAGTAATGGAACAGTTGCTTTCACGATGGCTTTAATTCATCAAGACGGCAGCAGTAGAGTAAACTCGCTTCCCTCTCCAGGTTCCGACTTGCAAATTAACTTTCCTCCATGCTGTTCTACCACAATTTGATAACTGATAGACAATCCCAAACCAGTCCCCTTACCTACGGGTTTAGTAGTAAAAAACGGATCGAATATTTTACCCAGCACCTCCGAATTCATCCCCACACCATTATCAACAATGCGAATCGCTACTTGATTTCCTTCCGCGACTTCAGTGCAAATCTGAATTGTCGGAGTCTGTTTCGAGTCAACTTCACTTTCTCTTTCGCGACAAAAAGCATCAATCGCATTGGTCAGTACATTCATAAATACCTGATTAATTTCTCCCGCATAGCAGTTCACTAAAGGCAAATTGTCGTACTCCTTGATAACTTGAATATTAATTAATTTGTGAGCCAAAATCATCAACGTGCTATCGATACCTTCGTGGAGGTTAACCCATTTTCTATCGGATTCATCTAGTCGAGCAAAGTTTCGCAGCGACAGCACAATATCGCGAACCCTCGCAGCACCCACTCTCATGGAATCAATCATTTTAGTGAAATCATTCATCAAAAAATCTAAATCTATTTCCTCACTTTTATTTACTATTTCGGACTCGTAATTTGGGTATTTATTTTGGTATAAACGTATTAAATCTAATAAATTTTGAGCGTATTCATTGGTGTAATGTAAATTTCCATAAATAAAATTAATTGGGTTATTAATTTCGTGAGCAATTCCCCCTACCACTTCTCCTAAACTAGACATTTTTTCACTTTGGATTAGCTGCAATTGAGTGTGCCGGAGTTCTTCCAGTGCAGTTTGCAATTTTTCAGTTCTTTGCGCTACTCGCGTTTCCAGAATAGTATAAAAACGGGCATTTTCTAGAGAAATAGCTGCTTGTGCAGACAGGAATCCCAAAATTTCTACCCTGTCGCTAGTAAAAGCACTTTTTGTTAAATTATTTTCTAAATAAATAATTCCCGTAAGGTTGCCTTGATGGATAATTGGCAATACCAGGATAGATAGGGGTTGATTGACCGCAATATAAGGGTCAAATTGGAATTGCTCGGCTCGGGTAGCATCATCTAAAACCAAGTATTTTTTGGTTCTTTCTACATAGTTAATCAAGGAAATTGGCAGCAGATCGGATTCGGCAATTGGCACAGATTGCAACACAGTTACATTCTTACAGTCACCTGTCATCGCCGCTTCTATGAATAATTGATTACCTGTCTTGGCCAGAAATAATACTTTTTCAGCACCTGCGTTTTCCTTGACAAGCTGTACGAGTTTCTCTAGCAAGCGGCTCAGAATTATTTCGCTCGAAACAGCTTGAGATGCTTTGACAACTGTGGACAAATCCAGCACCAAACTATTGTTGATAGTAGTTGTGGCAGTGGTGAGATCAACATTTTTAGATATGGCTCCTTGATTGCGATCGACTAAATAATGATAACGGGATTCTAAGTGTTTAACTTTTGCTATAGCTCCCCAGCCGATATAGGCATAATAAGCTTGTGTCAGATAAGTTCGAGCAATTATCTCTTTATCCAAAGATTGATAAAACTCTCCAGCTAATTCATAAGCTAATGCTTCTTCTTGGATGTAACCGTTAGCAGCCGCTCCTTTAATAGCTAAGTCATAATAATTCATGGCTGCAAGTTTCTCGCTGGAAAGTCGAGCTTTCTCAGCTTCAACCAAGTCGTACTTGTGCTGATAATTCATGGGTGCATGATAGGCCCATTTTTTCATAATTTGCTGATTAGAGTTAACAATAGCTAGGTATGCTTCTTGATTGTCACTGTCAGGATAGTGAGCGAGGAGGGCCAGCGAATAATAGAAATTGTGTACCCCAACAGTGATTAAGCCGATCGCCCCATCTGCGTATTCTGCCGCTAATTTACCGCTGGCAACAGCCGGAGCATAATCTTTAAGTAAATAAAGCAGCATCAATTTAGCAACATAAGCTGCAAACAGCGACATTCGATTATTTTCTTTCTGCCAACGCGACATCACAGCAGGTTCATCCAACCTGGCGCTAACTAATCGTACTTGCTCTGCTGTTTTGCTTCTTAAGCTTGAAGCAATTACTTGCCAAATTTTAGCATAACCTATGGCAAATTCGTGTTTATTTTTTACCAAAAATTCCATATAAATGCTTTGTTTTTCTTGGACATATTCTAGCGGTTCTCCCACCAAAAATAAATTGGTAATGTAGTGCTTAGAATTATAAATAGCCCATTCTAAGTCACCACTTTCCACACCAAAATTTCTTCCTTCTAGAAAGGAAGCAAGTGTATTCTTAGTAGACTCTTTCCATATTCTTATATGACCATTAAACATTACATAAACCTTAGCTTTCTGTTGGCTAGCATTAAATTGTTCTAGCAGCTTTAAAGCGATTAGCCCAGCGTAGTAGCCAGCTTCGGTGTCGCCTTCGACGCCGCATAATATCATTCCATAAAGAGTATAGGGAAAACTAGCTAATGCTGAATGACCGCGATCAATACAAAGATTGACCATAGTCAAGACGAGAGAGGACACAATTTCTGGTTTGGCAATGTAAGCAGGAGGATAGAGGGCTGTCAGGATTTCCATAGTTGCCAGTTGATAAGGATCTGTCATAACTGGCAGGTTTTCTAATTCCTCAAGTCGCGGCAATTTTGGCACTGCAATGGTTTTGTTATCTAATAGGTT
Source organism: Microcoleus sp. S13_B4 (assembly GCF_036700885.1). NCBI lineage: Bacteria > Bacillati > Cyanobacteriota > Cyanophyceae > Oscillatoriales > Microcoleaceae > Microcoleus > Microcoleus sp. S13_B4. The sequence goes on along the minus strand of NZ_JAUBPU010000008.1, from coordinate 124,933 downwards.
TACTCCCAGCATTTGCAGCACTTCTAGACCTGTTTCAACAGCTTTTAGCATCAGGCCTTGAGCCTGATAAAATATGATCTTTAGCTGATATACTTTCACTATGTCAAGCTGGTGTTTCGCCGATCGCAAAACCACTTCTGCCAAAACTTCTGCTTGCTCAAAGTTAGTGTTTAAATATTCCGCTTCCAGTGTCTCTACATACAGCCGCAGCGTCATGTTATAGTTGCGAACCCAGCTATCCGGTGCTAATAAGGAAATTCCCACATTCAAATACTTAACAGCCGGCTCATAAGCGTTAGCTGCTTTTGCCTTATGCCCAGCCATTAAATTTAATCGTGCTAATTCATCTTTTTCTGATTGCCGGGTGAGACAATCAATTCCTACATTCAACTGGTTAATAATATCAAAAATTCTCTCTTCTACTTTATCGGCTGGCGTATTTTCAAGTAGCAATTTACCGATGCTAAGATGAGTAGCTTTCTTTTCATCATCAGGAATCAGCGAATATGCAGCTTGCTGGACGCGATCGTGCAAAAATTTATAGCTGATTCGCGAAGAATCGAAAGTTGAATTAACGGCTGATTCTCCATCTAAAAATAAAGGAATGAGGTAACTCTCATTCAAGGGAAGTATTAACCCCGCTTGCAAAGCATCCCAGAGCTCACTCGCAGTGACTGATGGAGATTTTGCGTTGACAGTAGAGAGAACATCTAAAGTGAATTTGTCCCCAACACAAGCGGCTAATTTCAAAATTTCTCGTGTAATCTCTGGCAGTTTTTGAATCCGACGGGCTACCAGTTCAACTACACTCTTATCTGTAATACCAATAGCTTGAATCTCCTCAATATTCCACTGCCACTGCCCTTTTATTCCGGAAGAGAGCAGCCGGGTAAAGTCAAATTTCAAAAGTTTTTCTTGATAAAGAGTGTTGAGCAATTGCGTCACAAAAAAAGGATTACCACCAGTTTTATTCCAAATTAACTCCGCTAAGGGGTGAATTCTTTCTGAGTCATTCAATGTCTCAGAAATTAACTCTGTTACCTGGGCTAAAGAAAGAGGTTCCAGCACAAATTTGTTGAGAATAATTCCCCTTTTTTGAAGGTAATCTACTGTTTGCATTAAAGGATGTGTAGAGCTAACTTCATGGTCTCGATAGGCTCCAATTAATAGTAAATATTTGCTATCTGGGTCGGTCGCCAGCAATTCCATTAATTTCAAGGTCGCTGAATCTGACCACTGCAAGTCATCGATAAATATGACTAATGGATGATCTTTTTGCGCGAATACGTGGATAAATTCTTTAAATAGCCTGTTAAAGCGGTTTTGTGCTTCTGTGGGGGCAAGTTCCGCAACGGCAGGCTGTTTGCCAATTACCAATTCTAGTTCGGGAATTACGTCAATAATTACTTGCCCGGAATCGCCTAGGGCGGCTAAAAGTTGATGTTGCCAATTTTGTAATTTTTCGTTATTTTCTGCAAGTAACTGCTGGCTCAAAGATTGAAAAGCTTGAATTAAAGATGCGTAAGGTATATTCCGTTTGAACTGATCAAATTTACCAGAAATAAAATAGCCCCGCTGTCTGGTGATGGGTTTTTGAATTTCGCTAACTACGGCCGATTTGCCTATACCTGCATAACCCGACACTAAGATCAGCTCAATTTGGGAAGGGAAAGAATTTTCGTCGCAAGGATTAGCTACACGTTCAAATGCTGCCAGTAGTTCACTGACTTGTGTTTCGCGACCGTACAATTTTTGAGGAATCAACAACTGACTCAATATATCTAAATTTCCAGGCGTAAAATCGGCTATCTTGCCTGTATTTTCTAACTGATCTAAACAAATTTCTAAATCGGCTAACAATCCGCCTGCTGTTTGATATCTGTCTTCGGCATTTTTGGCCATCAATTTCCTCACAATTTGTGAGATAGCTGGTGGAATGTATGAATTAATTTGATGGGCTAAAACTGCTTGAGAGGCTATGTGACTGTAAACTATTTCTAAGGGGTCGTTACTCATAAATGGTAACTGACCTGTCAGCATTTCATATAAGGTAATCCCGAAAGAATAAAAGTCGGTGCGGTAGTCGAGGGTGCGGTTCATTCTCCCGGTTTGTTCCGGAGACATATAAGCAAAAGTACCGACTATCGAGTTAATATTATTAATTTGGGGATTTTCTTTGGACAATCGTGAAGCAATCCCGAAATCTGTCAGTTTAATAATTCCTGTTTCGCGGTTGATGATGATATTGCTAGGCTTAATATCTTTGTGAATTATTTTTTCAACGTGCAGATATTCTAAGGCTTTTATGAGTTGGATGCCAAACCTCAAACAGGTTATGACTTCGAGCTTTTGTCTCGACATCAGTCGATCGAGAGATTCGCCCTCAAAGTCTTCTAAAAGCAAGCCGAGACGGTTGTCAAAGGTTTCTAGGCTAATGACTTTAACTAGGCCCGGATGGTCTAAATGTTTCCGAATGCGATACTCGTGCTTGATCCGGGTAATTGCATCGAGGGTGGGATATTCCGCTTTCAGGATTTTGAGTATGGTTGTATCCTGGTGGGTGGGGATTTTTCCTCGATAAATAATCGTTTCGATACCTTCGTGGAGAGTGGAGTGGATTTGGTATTGCGATAGAAATTGCATGGAGTTCTCCTCAGAGTTGAAAATATATCTGATTCGAGTCGCTGTTCGCTGTTGAGTGTTGGCTGTTTGCTGACAGCACGAGCATCCTCAACCGTCAAAAGTCTTGACAGGAAAACTTTTATATGCTTAATTAAACCACGTACTTAGGTACAAAAAAAATCCAGCTTTATTTACTCGTAGAAGAATCTAGTTAGAGATAAAATGATAGTATTCATGGAATCAAGCCATTTTGCTACTATTATTCTCAATTAATATCCGATCGACAGCGGACGGCAACCACACCCCTACTATTCGGGTCTCCCCACTGTCCCTCCTCCCTTAGCAAGATACATTGTTAGAGAAGGAAATACACAAAAATTTACATCTATAATTTGTGTAGTGTTCCAAATCGCTCCTCACCAGCAGCGATACAGCCCTCGCCCAGACAGTAGGATAGAAAAAATATGTTTGAACGCTTTACAGAACAAGCCATTAAAGCAATCATGCTAGCCCAAGAGGAAGCGCGACGCCTCGGTCACAATTTTGTAGGCACCGAGCAAATTCTTCTGGGGCTCGTCGGCGAAGGCACTGGCATCGCTGCAAAAGTATTACTGGATATGGGCCTCAACTTGAAAGAGGCGCGCAATGAAATCGAAAATATCATCGGTAGAGGTTCCGGGTTCCTCCCGCCTGAAATTCCTTTTACGCCCCGTGTCAAGCGCATTTTTGAGACGGCGCTGAACGAAGCGCGGCAGTTAGGCCACAATTACATCGGCACCGAGCACATCCTGCTGGGGCTGATTCAGGATGATGAAGGGGTGGCGGCGAAGGTGCTGCAAAACTTGGGGATCGATCGCCAGAGAGTCCGCACGCAGGTAATTCGTGCCGTGGGAGAAGTCGCGGCCGTACCCGGAGGCAGGGGAGATAGCGGCGATCGCAAAACCCCGACTTTAGAAGAATTCGGCACAAACCTGACCAAGTTAGCCGCAGCAGGCAAACTCGACCCCGTAGTGGGCCGCGAAAATGAAATCGAGCGCGTGATCCAAGTGCTCGGCCGCCGCACGAAGAACAATCCTGTTTTAGTAGGCGAACCGGGAGTAGGCAAAACAGCCCTCGCCGAAGGCCTAGCCCAGCGGATTGTTAATAGAAACGTCCCGGAAATTTTAGAAGACAAACAAGTAATCAGCCTCGATATGGGTTCGCTGATTGCAGGTACAAAGTTCCGAGGCGAATTTGAAGAACGGCTGACGAAAATCATGGCCGAAATTCGCGCTGCCGGCAACATCATTCTGGTAATTGATGAAATTCACACCTTAGTCGGTGCAGGCGCAATTCAAGGCAGCATGGACGCATCCAATATGCTCAAACCAGCCCTTGCTAGAGGCGAATTACAGTGTGTCGGCGCAACTACCTTGGACGAATATCGTAAGCACATCGAGCGCGACGCTGCCTTAGAACGCCGCTTCCAACCGATCAAAGTCGGTGAACCGAGCGTGGCTGAAACAATAGAAATATTGTACGGGTTGCGATCGGCTTACGAACAGCATCACAGACTGACAATTTCCGACGCAGCTTTAGAAGCAGCGGCCACACTGTCAGACAGATACATTAATGATCGGTTTTTGCCAGACAAGGCGATCGACTTAATTGACGAAGCAGGTTCCCGCGTCCGCGTGATGAATTCACAAACCCCGCCCGAAGTTAAAGAGCTCAAAAAGCAACTGCCGGCAGTAACAAAAGAAAAAGATGCAGCAGTGCGCGAGCAAGACTTCGACAAAGCTGGAAAATTGCGCGATCGCGAATTAGAAATTGAAGCCGAAATCGCCGAAGCTACGATCAACAAAAGCCAACTCAAAACCTCTCCCATCGTCACCGAAGAAGACATCGCCCACATCGTGGCTAATTGGACGGGAGTACCAGTCAGCAAGCTGACTGAATCCGAATCGGAATTGCTGCTGCACATGGAAGATACTTTGCACCAGCGCTTGATCGGTCAAGAAGAAGCTGTCACCGCAGTTTCTCGGGCTATCCGCCGCGCGCGGGTAGGCTTGAAAAATCCGAATCGCCCGATCGCCAGTTTCATCTTTTCCGGCCCCACAGGCGTCGGCAAAACCGAACTTACAAAAGCCCTGGCAACTTATTTCTTCGGTTCCGAAGAAGCCATGATTCGGTTAGATATGTCCGAATTCATGGAACGTCACACGGTTTCCAAACTCATCGGTTCGCCTCCCGGTTACGTGGGCTACGATGAAGGCGGTCAACTAACAGAAGCAGTCCGGCGCCGTCCTTACACGGTGATTTTGTTCGACGAAATCGAAAAAGCTCACCCGGATGTCTTCAACATGATGCTGCAAATCTTGGAAGATGGCCGCTTAACTGACGCTAAAGGTCGGACAGTTGACTTTAAGAATACGCTGCTGATCATGACCTCAAACATCGGTTCGCGAGTGATTGAAAAAGGTGGTGGCGGTCTCGGTTTCGAGTTTGCTGAAAGTGCCGCAGACGGTCAGTACAACCGCGTTCGCAGCTTGGTAAACGAAGAACTCAAACAGTTTTTCCGTCCCGAATTTATCAACCGCTTGGATGAGATTATCGTCTTCCGCCAGTTGAACAGGGAAGAAGTCAAGCAGATTGCGGACATTATGTTGCAGCAAGTCTTCAGCCGCTTAACCGAACAGGGTATTACTTTGTCGGTGACGGAACGGTTCAAGGAACTTTTAGTTACAGAAGGCTACAATCCCAGCTACGGTGCTCGACCTTTGCGCCGTGCAATCATGCGGTTGTTGGAAGATGTACTGGCTGAGGAAATGCTCTCCGGGAAGCTGAAAGACGGCCAAAAGGCGATCGTAGATGTGGATGAAAACGGTCAGGTTAAGGTGTTGCCGGATGGTCCATCTGAGCCAAAATTGCCCGAATTCGCATTAAGCCATTAATGCGATTGACAAACGGATAAATACTGTTAATTAAAAACCCGGTTTCTTCGAGAAACCGGGTTTTTAATTAAATAAAACCAGCAAGCAACGGAGGACACGGCAGTACCGTTTCCCTACCCCAAAATAATCTATAATGCTCTTTCGATATGTAACTATAGCAATCCTAAGTGATTTTCTAGATATGTAAAATCTGAAAGTCTTGCTATACAAGAAGTCTAGGAATACAAGAGAGCGTTGTGTTGTGAGACTCAGATCGGATTGCTATATCGCAAGCATTAATTGTAGGGCCACGGCACTGCCGTGTCCTGACTGTGGGTAATATTAATTCTCATGCAACCGGGGGCGATATCCTTCCCAATTCTAAAATCTAAAATGGTATGAGTTTTGGCTATTTTAGCCCAACACATTATCTACCGCAATTTCTATATCTGGAAAAGCTAGAATAGATAAAGTCTGACCTCGCTGGAATCTTTGAATATTTTGGTATCCCGAGGGAGAAGGTTCGCGATAAACTACTACACATTGCTCGTTAATATCTACCAGCCAAACTTCTACAATATTGTCTTCGGCATAAAGAGGAATTTTGATATTTCTGTCAGTTTCAGCGGTTGCATCCGCTACTTCCACAATTAGTAAAATATCCTCAGACTGAGGATGTCCCGATTCGTAAAAATCATCGCGCCGTCGCAGTAAGGAAATATCCGGTTCAGGTTCGGAGCGATCGTCCAATTCAACCGGATCTTGAACTCCAATGGTTACTCTCGATAATAAGCGGATATAGAATAACTCTGTCAGACGCTTGACATGAGATGTATGCCTTCTACCGACGGCGGCCATTTGAACAATTTCTCCTCGGATTAATTCAACTTTATCATCTTTTGTCAAGATGCCAGCTTCAATCATATGATGATATTCTTTTACTGTAAATAACCGCTTGATTAACTGAGTTGTGGTCATTGGTTCGTCCAGGAATATTATAGTTTTTGTCTGCCACCGCAGGTTTAATAATGTGATTATACTACATCGAACAGTAGTGCTTCAGTAGGGCAGGCCTTGCCAGCCTTACAATCGATGAATCTAATCCCATGATTGCAATTGCACAACCCAATGCTGTACCAAAGCAGAAATGCGATCGCGCCGAGTTTCAAAAGTAGCAGCAATCCAGATAAACACAATCCCAAAAGCCAAACCAATCGCCCATTTTATCAGCGGATAATCGAAGATCAGAACCACCAACTGATAGAAAACATTGATTAAAAATACAGCCGTTCCCACCAACAAAAATGCCCGAATTCGCAGTGCCAAACCCGCTGCAATAGCCACTAAACTAAAAGCTCCCGCAACTAAACCGTGGCTTTGCTGAGTAAAAAGAGGTATCCCGCAAATCAGCGCCGTTGCGAGCATCCGCAGATTGTGGCGCAGCGGTTTTTCTGCTGGTAATTTCAGAGTGCGATCGAACTGAGTAATGTAAAGTAAAGAAAGTCCTAAAGGAGTAACATAAAACTCTGGCGGAGTCAATCCTATTTGCCAGAACCACCGCAGCAATATCCAGTCAATTATCGCCACACTCACATAGGTAAAACGGACTTCCTGCCTTTCCCAAGCTAGGAAAACATAGAAGGCGGCAGCTATCAGCAAGCTAATCGGATAAAACTTAGCCGGACTTTCCAAAATAGTAACTATTGGAATCAGCGAAGCAATTACCTGCCAAGGTTTTTTTGACCAACCCCAGTTGTCCCAAGGCAAAATGTAAATAAAATAGGCAAATAGAGAAGCGAGGGCAACTTTCCAAGGTCCCAGGGGCCCGGAAATATACTTAACTAAAGGCGTATTGATCCAGTAAAGCCGGATTGCAAAAGCTTCTAGCCAACCCAAGTAAATCCAAATTTCTGCCCATTGGCGATCGACATTATTGCGCCCTTGCAAGAAAGCGTATTGAATTAATAAAGCACCAGTGACTAATCCTAAATTGAGGCCGGATTTAATATCATTTGCCGAAGCCCAAATCAGGAGCGAACTGCTCAAAACCCAGTGCAGGTGAGTAAATATTTTTAGTTCAGCATTGGTTAAATGTAAATAATTGCTCAGCCAAGGAGATAAAATGCGATAGATATAGGTTAAAGTTGTGCCGAGAGTGGCCAGGACAATTAAGCCGTCGCCAAAAACTCCTCCTGGTGTTTGAAAAAGTTGATAGAGTAGCGATTCGTAAGCAGCAACCGACACGCCAATTAATCCTAAATAAACCAGAGGTTTGAATTCTTGCTCCCGTCTGCCAATGCCGATCGCAATTAAAGACGCACCCAACACAGTTAAACCAGTCCAATTCGCAAAAGTGTGCGATCGGAAAATCAAACCCAATACCCCGTAAACTAAAGGTATAAAATGGATGCTAGGTAAAATTGTTGGATCGGGGTGGCGCCGCCGCCACACATCACCCAATAATTGAGTAAACAATCCGAGAGCGATATTAGCAACTGCCAAATTAATCGTAGTGCGATCGACAAAACTCAAACCCACTGCTGTCAACAACTCCAAACTCCACGCCCAGGCATAAATTGCCAGAGGGGAAAGTTGGCGTAAACTTCGGAAAATAATCGCAGCCATTATCACCAAAATCGCCGCCAAAGCTTCAGCAGAAGGCGGGAAACTCAAGCTACTGGCGGCGTAGAGTTCATAGGAATAAAAAGTAATAGTTGTTAACAGCAAGCTTGCCAGTAAGATTGCCCACCCATCTAAAGCTCGATCGTAAATTTCACCTAATTGAGAAGGCTCAGGTAAACCCCGGGAAAAACTAACTATTATGCTGCGAAGCAACCACAGAGACAAAAGAGCGATCGCCCCGGCAATTCCCCAATCCCAACCCGACACAAAACCTAATTGCTCGATCGCCGCCGCTACGAAACTCAAGCCAAACCCCACTCCAATCACAGCCGCTGGTAGCTCTACTAAGTAGTAAGTATTGACCAACATTAATCCGGCTGCCAAGCCAAAACCAATTAACCGATATCCCGGAAAAGTAAAAATTAGAAATTGTGCGAATATTAAGGATAGCGCACTAAAGGTACTGGCAACTCGTTTGTGAGGAACCTCAGTATATTTAGCAACAGCAGTCAAAGCCAAAGGAGTCGCCAGCCAGACCAAACTCCACTGAGGGCGATGAGTGGCAGTACCCGCAATTAAATAATTTTGCAACAATATAAAGGTGAATCCTGCTAATACTAAGCCCAGATACCAGGAACTTTGGAACCATGCAGGATGCCAGCGAAAAAAGGCAGAATTTTCGCGGAAATTAGCCGCTTTCATCCAGACAAAAAATATCCACTCAGCCGCCATAAAAATCAATAATATGGCCGAGCCAATATTGGGTGGTTGGTTGGGAAAAAATAAGTCAATTGCCGAAGCGAGCGCGCCTAAACCCATAATGTGAGTTATGGGAACCAAAATTGCCGGATTTCCCTGTTGTTCAGCCGCAGAAGCCGGCCTCGAAACTCGCCGGGAATTATCGGTAATTACGTATTTCCAAGTGATCCAACCTAAAATTAAAGTAGATACCAATAAATTGAGCGATCGCCAAAACGGATTGACTAAACTAATAACAGTTAAAACAATCCCCAAACCGAGAGCAAGGTTTTCGCCAAAACGGGCAAGTTGAAACTTTCGCTTGCGGTAGAGCCACTGCGCCACACTTACCATTAAAATTAAATAAGGCAACAGCAGAACACCCCAAAAAGCCCAAGGAGTGTTCTGAGAGTTTGTAAGCTGAGTTAAAAATGCAACAAATTGTGTTTTAATCCCTAAAGGAAGCACTCGCCAAAACAGCCAAATACTCTGAAGTCCCACGGCCTCAAGCATTAGCAAATCAAACTTTTGCCAAAACCGCACTAAACGGTTATAAAAAAACCAAACAGCCAATCCGCTAAGTGCGATCGCCTGTAGCGGAAGGTCCCGAAAACAAACCAGGTACCCCAAACCCAACAAACCCCCTCCCGCTAATTGCCAGTAAAAAAAGTTGCTGGGATTTGGCTGGTCGGATATATTGTTTTCAATAGTCCCAGATAGCCGGGGTTGCTGCCAATCTAGCCATGCTAAAAGCACACCACAAATCGCCAAAGCTAAACCCATTTCAGCGATATTTACATCCTTGACAAATATCGCTCGACCCAGTAAAATTCCTAACGAGTAAGCTACTAAAGCCGCTTTTTTGTAAGTCAAAAAATCTCTGCTCAAACTGAAAGCAGCGGGGAATGTTTCAGTATTTCCCCCACGTTGGATAGATTGCAATCGTTGTTGCTGAACTTGATAAACTGTAGTAGCAGCAGTTCCCACTGTACCCACATAAACCGCAGTAAGGGAAAAGCCTGCAAATGCCCACCCCCAGTGCAAAAAACTCAATCCCAAGTGATTTAGGGCGATCGAGCGAGTGATGTTTTTTCCTGAAAAGCTTTGATATTGATCTTTTATAATCCGGGCAGTTATCCAAGTCAAAATAAGTGCCGCTGTGATTGCTACGGCCCAATCCCAAGGATACCGCCACAATCCAAAAGTATCCATTGCCCAAAAATTGATCGGCACTAGCAACAGCGTCACTTCTTGCAAAGTTTTAGCAGTCAAGTGCAAATTATGCTGTCTGTTTGCCCAACTGCTAATCGCCCAAAAAGTTAAAGTATAAGCTAACAAAACTCCATATTGTCCGGCGGCCGGAAATCTTTCCCACTGACTGGCCGCTAAGACTCCAGAGGAGACAACTACCATGAACACTCCTAAAAACAACAGCCACACCACGCTAATTTCTGCCATTAATGAGTGCAAAATTTGAGCGATAAAATTAGGGGTTTGAGTAGTTTCTGTGGGCCTAGCAACGCTTTCTCTGCTGCTAGGTAAGGCTTGAGGCGTTGATAAGGCAGGTATTTTTGGCTCGTTAATAGGAGTTCGCGGGCCGTCAATTTCAGAAAGGTCTACAGCGCGATCGGGAAGCGGGCAGACTAAATACTGTCGGCACAATTGCTCAACCTCCGCAGGCGAAAGCAAGCCCAGCCGCAGCCAGGCTTCTAAACCTGTCAACAACTCAGGATGGGACGCTAAGACGCTCAATTCAATTTTGCTCGATCGATCTTTGGGAGACGACATCGGCTTAAACTTGTACTAAGTACCTTCAAGCTATAGCCTAGATTAATGTTGATCGAACATGGCAACATTCCGCCATCGCAATTGGCACAATAAGTATTTATAACTAAAGATCTGTCGCAGCCAGTGTCAACCGAGGAAAAAATCCCGCTGATGGGCCTAAACCAGCGTACATCAGCGGTGAAAAACTCCCAATTAGGACACAGCAGCGGTTTCCTTACCGATCGACATATTGCAGCAAAGTGTCTACACTAGCATTGTGGTCTATGAAAGAAAACAAATGTTTGAAGAGGAGTTTTCCATCTGCACCCAAAACAAACTGAGCCGGCAAAGGAGCACCTAAAGCCTGACCGACTTGATAAGCCCGAAAAACTTGACAGCCTGGATCAGAAAGCAGAGGCATTTTCAAGCCTAAATCTCTAACCACAATTTGGCTTTGGCGATCGTCGGTACTGGCAACCATCAATAATTCTATATTGCGATCCGCAAATTTTTCCCAGTTTTCATTCAAAGCTTTAATGTGAGGAAAACAGAAAGGGCAATATTGCTTTTCCGTAAAAATCCGCGTAAAAGCCAGAATTACCGGCTTATCCCCGCGATAATTCGACAGCCGCACCAATTTGCCATTATTAATATCCGGCAATTCAAAATCTGGCGTCATCAGCCCCAGGTTCAGAACATTAGTCGCCGGAACAGGCAATAAATTTTGGAAAAACCGCTGATTTAACAAGCCGCTAAAATTAGTAGAAGTCAGCATATTTCCTAATTGGGTAAGTGCTAATTGCTAATTAAAAATCGGGTTCAATGAATGCCCCTGCGGGTAGGGGCACGACACTGCCGTGTCCCTACAAATATAATCTGCTTAAACCGCAGCAAAGAATACCTTAGACTTGACAGGATCGGGAGTCATGGTTTTGTCACCGGGCTGCCAGCCAGCGGGACAAACTTCATCGGGGTGAGACTGGACGTGTTGGATAGCTTGCAGAGTACGGAGAGTTTCATCCACGTTGCGGCCGAAGGCAAGATTGTTGATAGTAGAGTGTTGGATGATGCCTTCTTTGTCGATGATGAACAGACCTCTGAGGGCAACGCCTGCTTCTGGGTCGAGGACGTTGTAGTCTGAACTAATTGTTTTTTTGAGGTCAGCAACTAAAGGATAGTTGAGGTCGCCGACACCGCCTAATTTGCGGTCTGTTTGTATCCAAGCGAGGTGAGAGAATTCGCTGTCAACGGATACGCCGAGGATTTCGGTATCGATTTTCTTGAAGTCCTCGAAGCGATCGCTAAATGCTGTAATCTCAGTCGGGCACACAAAGGTGAAGTCCAAGGGGTAGAAGAACAGGACTACATACTTTTTGCCTTTATAGTCTGACAGTTTAACTGTCTTGAATTCCTGATCCACTACGGCTGTAGCTGCGAAATCGGGTGCAGCTTGACCAACCCGGAGGCATTCACTGGTCATAAATTTTGTTTCCTTTTTTACGAACTGTTACAAATATATCATACTCATAACGACTACAAGTATCTTCTCGACCAATCAAAAAAAGACGCTCTCAAATTTGAGAGCGCAGCTTTTTTGATTAAATAATGGCTCAGGCGGGATTTGAACCTGCGACCTTGGGCTTATGAGTCCCCTGCGCTAACCACTGCGCCACTGAGCCAAATCTACTTCACGATTTACTATCGTAGCACGGTAGGGCTAGCTATGTCTTGTTTTTAAACAACACTCTTTCTAATGACTTCCAGTAAAAGTTATGAGTTTTGGTAATCATTCAAAACCCATAACTTCCGACCAGTCGTTACCGAGAAGCGCTGGACGCATCGTCTGGCAGAAAAGCCATAGGATTGATAGCACCCTGCCCGGCGGGATGAATTTCAAAGTGCAAGTGCGGCCCGGTACTGAAGCCCGTGCTGCCCATTTCGGAAATTTGTTCGCCTTGAGCGACTTTCTGACCCTTTTGCACCAAAATTCGGCTGTTGTGGGCATAGATAGTCTCAGTGCCGTCTGCATGGGTGATTTCCACCAGATTGCCGTAGCCACCATCGTTCCACTCAGCATAGGTAACCACCCCGTCTGATGCTGCCACAACTGGCGTGCCGATCGGCCCTGCTATATCAATTCCTTTGTGCATCCGTCCCCACCGCCATCCGTAGCCAGAAGTAAGAACGCCCTTAGACGGCCAAATAAACCCGTTAGCCGACTGTTTTTTGCCGTTAGGCAGATAAGTATCAGGGTTAGAAAGCGGAGGCAGTTCCGGAGAAACCATGCGTCCCAAAGACGGGTTGCTTAGGGGATCGTAACCGTCTGCTCCCAAAGGAGCAGTGGCTACCACAGGCCCCTGCTGAGCAGAGGTCGGCGTCAGGTTTATCGGTTGTAGTTCCGCTGCGCGAGCGGGGTCTAAACGCTCTTGCTGCTGCTTCTGAACCTGCTCAGACCAGGCTCTCGATGGCGGTCTGCTGATTTCATTCTGCACCGCCTCCGTATAGTCGGGGGTGTAGAGATATGGATTGACACTTGGCCTATCCTCAGACGGGTTGACCGAGGACCCGTCAGTTGGAGTCAGGGACACCGCATTGGCGCCGATCGAATTGCGCGAGGCACGATATTCCTCTCGCAGCCTGACCACTTCTGCCCTCAAGCGTTCGGAATAAGGGTTGAGAGCTTCTGCGGTGGGGAGAGCCTCCGAATTCGACTCAGGTAAAGCGCTAGTTGGAGCGGCATTTGAACCCTGAGCGCTAGTATTTGCCACGAAGCTGATCTGCTGCGGGTATGCTCCCGTAGCAGTTGCACTGGCTTGCCCCGGCAGGGCACTGGTGTCAACTGCACCTGTAAATGTTGATTCGCCTTGAAGATCCAGCTTCCGTGGATCGCTAATGGTTTGAGAAACTTGAGTCAGCGGAATGCTGTTAATTTGGGGAACCATGGGCGCTGAAATATTGTTCAGACCTTCCACGTTCTCCAGGGGAGAGACAACAGGCACTGTGGGCGCGGGTGCTGCAACGCCAGCACCGGCTATTTCCGAGGTAGACGAGCTGGGGTTCAAAGATGCGGGAACCGAACTCGCCGCCCAGACAGATGTAGAGTTGGAGGCAGAATAAGAGGCTGCCGCCTGCACCCCTGGATTTTTCAACCCAACTTGGGGAATTTTTAGCCGTTGATTGACATTCAGCAAGTTGGGGTTGCCGAGCTTGTTGACGGAGATCAGATCGTTGGGCGATACGCCGTGACCTTTGGCGATCGCATCTACCGTATCTCCAGGACGCACGCTGTAGAGAACCTCAGCCGGCGCGGCGGTACTTCCCGCAGGGGGGACTACCACAGCCGGGGGCAAACTGGGTGTTGCCAAAGACTGTTCAATTGACTCGAATGCTCGATCGGGCGATGCTGCTTGACCGACCCCGGCATTAGAAATTACAGGTGTGGCACCGAGGTCTGGGATAGTTGTCCCAGTTGCAGAGCCGGGGGATGTCAGCGTCGTTGCTGACTCCGGCAAAGATGCCGCAGGTGTAGATAAATTTGCTCCCCCTTCATACCCTAACAGGGCCCGACCAGCTTCTGTGGTGCGGTTTTCCTGTTTTTTCAAACTGTCGATCGCCCCGTCTGCGTTCGGGATGTCGATCGAACTTTGTTCCGGTACCGTCGTGACCAGCGGGGTCGCTGCGGTTGATGGCTGCGCTGTCAGGGCAGCACTATCCAACGGCTCGGAGCCAGCCAGATTTAACTTTTCTTCGGGATTGACCGCCGCTGCGCGGTCTCGCGAAGCCACAGCGGTATCGGCGGCGTTCTGTTGTGGCGCGGCTCCCGGAGCCATAGGAATTGTCAGTTCTTGACCAACTTGGAGTTGGGTATCGGGTTTGATGTCGTTGGCAGTTGCTAGTGCCAACGGTTCAACTTCATAATCCCGAGACAGCTCCCAAAGGCTTTGCCCCTGCTGCACCTTAACCGTCACTGGGTCAGAAGGTGATCCGGGCTGTTGGGCCGTGGAACCGTCAACTTGTGCGGAGGTAGCGGGCCCGTTGGCCGAGAATGGCTGTACTTCAGCGGTGGATTCAGATGTCGGTGCGAGTTCAGACGCGCGAGCGCTGTCTCCATTTCTTGGTAGCAGGATGCCAGAAGCACCTACGGATATTGCCAGCCCGATCGTGGCGAGAGAGCGAACTCTGCCTGTGCTGAGCGTTGTCTGTTTGGACGGTTCCGCAGAACCGTCTCTGTCGATTTCACTAGCCTGAACAGGCTTGATTTGGGGATATGTTCGTTTCAAAAAAACGACCTCCTACTGAGAAGCGCTAACTGTCCTTGGAAACACTCAAGGGGATCGCATGACGCTGAATTTAAATCAACAAGCAAAAATATTCTGATTGTTGAAAGCTATCATGCTTAGGCCAGATTACCTTGCTTTTTAAATTTAGACAAGCTCAAACCGTCATAAATTTTAAAATTCTCGGTCAAACCTGCTCCAATTAATCCCACAAGCCTTACACCGCAATAGCTGGAACGAATATATAAAATCTTCGTTCCGGTAAGGCTCTGAACTCTTACCTATTATCTGACTTTATGCTAATTTCCGGACAGCCTACAACCGTATATTTACTAGATATAGTGTTCAGACCCAAGCTGGTGCTCGCTGACGCCCTAAATCGCTAAAATCCTTTGTTTTTGTTGCTGAATCATCTTGCGAGTAATTTGGTGTTGCGGATAACAATCGGTTTTTGAATGAATAAAATATATTAATCTCGGCTATCTAGATTTTCACCCCTTTGATACAAATTTCTTATATTAAAAATGAGATTTGGCAACCTCCGGCAGCTATTAAATATCTATATATTTATGTGTTGATAATGATTTATCCCAGCTCGCCCAACTGTCGTTTAGCCTCAAATAAACCTACAGCGGCGCTGACGGAGAGGTTCAAACTCCTGACTCCAGGCTGGCTCATAGGAATAAAAACTGTGGCGTCGCAGGCATCTAAGACGAATTGGGGAATGCCTACAGTTTCCGAGCCAAACATCAGCCAGTCGCTGGGCTGAAATTGGAATTGCGCGTAATTGCATCGCCCGCCAGTGCTGAATCCGATCGTTCGTCCCCCGCGCTGCTCCCGATAGGCCCCAAAAGCCGCTAAGTCTTCGTGGCAGTGGAGGTTGACGTAGGGCCAGTAATCTAAGCCTGCCCGTTTCAGGTAGCGATCGCTAATTTCAAACCCCAGCGGGCCTACTAAATGCAGTTCCGTGCCTGTGGCAGCGCAAGTGCGGGCGATATTGCCAGTATTCGGGGGGATTTGCGGGTGAATCAAGACAAGTTGGGGCATGAAGCTAATTAAAAGCGAAAAATACAGCCATGGGGAAATTTATAAAACTACCCAAAGGTAGATATACCTTATAGCTTTTATTTATAACCTTTGTCCAGCTCCATTGATTAAATATTCTGATTTGTTTTTGATAGTCGCTCTGCAACTTTTTCTCAGGAGGTTTGGGCTATTTGTATTGGCTGAGTACGCATAGCCAGGGGGCTAGTGAAAGCCCCCCTTATAATAACGGCGGGGACTTCAGGCAACTAACTGGGCGCACAAGTTGTCTTCTAGCTCCCATTCTTGGTGAGCCATCCCCTGAATCCCTTGCAGAATAATACTGCGGGTGTCCGAACCGCCCTCGTGTAGCTTCAACCACTGCTGGGCCGTGTTGCCTTCCCGGAGAATCTTTTTGAGTGGCGAGAGAAAGCAACTAAAACCACGTTTTTTGGCTATAGGCCACACTTCGCGGTAAATTTCCTCAATCCAATCTCGCGCCAGAATAGTTCTGCCGTCTTGCCAGTGGGTAAGTTCGGCATCCAAACTTTGCCGGGATGCAGCAATTTCGTTGGCATCTGTGAGAGCAACTAAGTCTTGGTTGCGGGTGGCCGCCGGCAAGGTGCTGAGTTCTAAGGGGTCTAAGCTGGGGTCTTCCATCATCTGCCAGATGCGAGCTTCTAGTAAGGCAGTGATGGCTAACAAAGCCAGAGGATTGACTTCGAGGTCGCAAATTCTCAGTTCGAGGCGGTTGAGACAGTATGGGCGGCGATCGCCATTGGGTCGCACTGCCGACCACAAATGACGGACGTTTTGCATAGTACCGAGTTCTAGCTGTTCTTCAGTCCACTGAATGTAATGCCTGTGACTTTCAAACAGAGGGACGATGGCGGGAGTTTTGGGAAACAAACCCCACCGAGTGGAATGATAGCCCGTGACTTCGCCGTCGAGGAAGGGGGAAGAGGCGCTCAAGGCAAGGTATAGCGGTGCTTCGACGCGGGCGAGGCGGATGGCGCGCATCAGCATTTCTGGCTGGGAGATGCCGATGTTGATGTGAATGCTGGCGGTGACGACTTTGGTGCCGTAGGTTTGCTCGATGTAGGTGTGGTAGGGGTTGTTGGGATCGGATCTGTAAAATCGATCGCTCCCTCCGAGAGACAGGGTACTTCCCGGCAGCAAGGTATAGTCGCCCAATTCTTTGAGATACTCCCGCAGCCGGACTCGCGGCTTGACTAAGGCGCACAGCAGGCGATCGTAGCTGCACAGCGGGGCGGTCGTGTACTCCACATTGCGGCTATCAGGCTCCCGCACAAATCCCTCTAGATCGGCAACTATGCGATCGGAGAGACCGACAACCTCACCTTCGGGAGTGCCGGTATACATTTCTACTTCAAAGCCTTTTGATAGCAGCACGTTTGTTCCTCAGCTAAGTTGAGTGCTAGTTTCTAGTATCCCAAAAATTGACCTGTTCATACTATCTTCCAAGAGGCAGAGTTGAAATTTTTCGCGACTGGCACTGAAACCGGGTTTTTCGGCGCCAGCAAGTTTGAGCGTTTGTGTGTTAGTTGAGGGCCTGCCACGACAGATACTTCCCTCGCAAATAGTTTCCGAGGCGGTTTTAGCCCCACAAATGTTGTTTGTTCGATCGCGGGCGTGTTTCATTGGGCATTCGTGACGATCGAACTTATGGTGAATAGAACCCACTCCTGCCTCAGTTCGACATCTGTTTTCTGCCTTGAGGGGGATAGCCGCAGATATATCTTGGGTGCGATTCTAAAAGAGGACTCTGCAATATTTTTGAGCTATTATTAACCCCTAAAAATCCCTGTGAAAGAGCAAGAAAGAACCCCTCCCAATTTTTGGAATATGCTAAGCAATTTAGCCTTAGTCCGATTTTTGCTTTTATTTGCTTCTGGTTGGGCTGGACTGCAACTTTTAGCTTACTTTGAAACAGCAGTCGCGGTTTTCACCATTGCTGCACTCGTAGCTTTTTTGCTCAACTATCCGGTGCGAACTCTCCAGAGATTTTTACCGCGAAGTTTAGCTGTCGCGTTTGTTGTCTTGCTCACCCTTTTAGTTTTGGGCGGTCTCACCGTCACCGTAGGCGTCACTCTTTTATCTCAAGGACAGCAATTAATTGACAGCATGACTGAATTTGTGAATGCTCTGGCGCCTCTGTCCGAGCGCCTCGAAGCATTCCTGCGGGCGAGAAACCTGCTAGTTAACCTCCGAGTTATTGAGGAACAACTGCGAAATCAAGTTTTAGCTGGAGTTGTTTCGAGTATTGCTTTTTTACAAGTATTTTTAACCAATTTATTGAATTTAATATTAATTATGGTAGTGGCTTCTTTCATGTTACTTGATGGAGAGAGGCTGTGGCTGCTGGTTCTCAAATTTATACCTCTACACCTGCACAGGCGTTTAAGTGTAACAATAGAGAAAAACTTTTTAGGATTTTTTCAGGCACAAATCCTGTTAATGTTATTTTTGACAACAGCAACTTTTTTAATTTTTTTGCTGTTAAATGTGAAATTTCCCTTAATTTTAGCCTTTATTATCGGATTGTTTGATTTAGTTCCGGGGATTGGAGCGACCCTGGGAATTAGCTTAGTTTGTTTTATTGTATTGTCTCAAAGTGTGTGGCTAACTTTAAAAGTATTGGCAACTTGCATTGTTTTGCAGCAAATTCAAGACAACTTTATTCATCCGAGACTCATGCAAAATTCGCTTAACCTAAATCCGGTGGTCGTATTTTTTGCATTGTTAGTCGGGGCTAGAGCCGCAGGACTTTTAGGTATATTTCTGGCGATTCCGCTAGCGGGAGTGATAGTTAGCTGGTTTGACATTGAAGAAATGCAAGCGGAAGGTTAATTGATACAGCCCTCCTATTTTATATCAAATCCGCCTGAAAAATTCGGTTTCAACTTACCGACTACAAGTCCCATGTTTCAAAAACTCTCCTGTACCCAACGCCCAACTAAAAGTAAAGAGAAAAAAGCAACTTATGGTACAAATTACTACCTAAAGTCAATGAATAAATTGCAAGTCAGTAGGAAATCTTTCTTCTTCTGGTTCTGGATCATAAATGTAATCGCAGTCAAAACGCAGAGCTTGAGAGTGGCGGCTGATAGAAAATCCGCAATTACTCACCATTTCTGTAGTAAAAGTTGCCATGACTAACTCAATGAGCCTTCTGTAGGGAATGTTAGGTAGTTGAACGTAATAGGTGCGTCTGGCAAAAAATATCCTCTCATCTTTCGGTAGAATTATGCCATTAATTCTGTGTGCGTGTTGAATCGGCTTGATATAGGTTTCAATAAACTGGGACTGATTTTTTTGCAGTCTCGCTAATCTTTCGTGTTGCAACCAGCTCATTTGAAACACAATTTTAATAAATTCAAAGCCCAAAATGTAGTTAAAAACATTATTACGTTCTTCTGTACTCAAGACGAAGCGGAGTGCAGATTCTAAATATTGGTCTGTTTCTAGGCGCGATTGTTGAGCTGAGTGGATATAAAATTGTTTGATGTAGCTTCTTAAATCTGACTCGTTTAATTGTTTTTTGACTCGGAACCTGATTAAATACTCTTTGACTCGGTGTAGAGTATCTACATCTTCAAACATTTTTGAGACTAAACCGTCGGCTGTATAATTATCTAAAAATTCGGCTTGCAAGTCGGGAGTAGATGCACACAATATGTAGCAGAGGGACAAGACATAGCGCCGTTGGTTCCAAGGCAAGCTTTGAGCCCAATCTTTAACTTCTACAGGGAGTTTTTGGAGCACGGTATCTGTGTGGGGGAGTTGAGCAAGGTCGGCATATTTATGTTTTTGTTTAATCATTGCCTGAAACCTTATATTAGTAAGTATACAGAGTCGTATATCGCAAATGATGGGAGAGGGGAGCTGCGAGGGAGGGGTGCAAGTTATTCTGTCTTATTTTATTGCCATCTATCTAAGTATAGATTCTGTAGGGAACAGCGGCGGTGATCTGCCTCACGGTTTTGCGAATTTTAAATCACAAATGCTAGCTCTTCCCATCACATTTGGGGGCGGCGAGTGTCACGGATAAAACTTATTCACGTCACCGGAGCGACAGCAGGTTTCGTTGAGGATTAAGTCGGGTGATTCATAAGTTTTTGTTAGTAATGATTACTGAGATCAATCATGAACTTGACTACAAGTATTTTCCCAGAAAATCAGTACCAAGACTTAACTTTTCGCGATCGCCTCGTCGAACCCGTGCGACAGTGGCTTGATAACATTGCCGTGGGAGATCCGCAAGTACCTCGGTGGTTGTGCCAACTTATACCCCTACGGGGTTCTTGTGAGAGAGATATCCAGCTATGGGGACACCATCTTTTCCACATACCGCCTATATGCAACCTTAATCCTGTGTATGAGGAATTAGTGGGGTTGCGTTTTCGATTGCTCTCGTATTTGACTGACGTATAGGGGGAAGATGTAACGCCGTACTGCTGATTGAGGGGTGTCATACCTCGATTGCCCGTTGATGTGAATTGTGTACGGGGTGCGCGAACCTGCTAGTTGTTCGATCGCTAATTAAAGCCATAATCGTTCATAATACCAGTCGATGCCTGTAAATAGGGGCGGGTATCCATCGTGGCGCTTAAGTCAAAAATAACATCAAACGGTAGCAGCCAAAACAATAACTATAAAAAAAAATTTAACAAGCTACTTTTTCTCAATGGCCGAGAAGTCATTTCTCACTTTGTGTTTAAGGAAAAAAAGCGTTTATTTGATTATGTCGATCCAGAGATAGAACTCATCTTTATCGAGTTGCCCAAATTCAATAAACAATTGGATGAATTAGAAACTTTGACTGACAAGTGGGTTTATTTTATGAAAAATGCTCCCAGTTTGGAAGTGATACCGCAAACAATGGAAACAGTCTCGGAAAGCCTTTGCGATTGCTAATGAAACTAACTTGAATGCAGAAGAGTTGGCAGATTTAGAAGCACGCGAAAGGTATATTCTGGATCAGCAGGGAATCTTGCGAAAGGGAATTGAAGAAGGACTCGCACAAGGGCGAGAAGAAGGCAGAGAAGAAGGACTCGGGCTAGGAATGAGAGAAAAAGCTGTAGAAATCGCTAGGTAACTTCTCAATGTTCTTGACACTCAAACCATCAGTCAAACTACGGGTTTGAGCGTTGAAGATATCCAAAACTTGCGGGAGGAATGAAAGGAAGGGAAAAAGTGCGATCGCACAATTACTCTACCTTTTATCGTTACGAGCCTCAGCCTGGTAGGGTAGGTTTTTGATGCTCTGCCTCTTTGATTGAGAATTATCCTAAATATTAACACTCATCAACTTAATGCTCAAGGATGAGTCTGCCCTCCGTCTAAAGGAAGATTTCATTAAACCAGTAAATTCCGTATGATGCTGTAAAAGTCAGTCAGAGGGGAAAGCTATCTCCGACTCTAGCTCCGAATAACTGACCAATCTTACAATATAAAAAAATACATCTCATGACATCAGTCACTCCCAATCAAACTTCCTCTCAATACGAAGTTAGCGAACAAGAAGAAAAAATTGAGTCTCTGGTACAAGAAGTTAAGCCAGAAAGCGAACTAGATTTAGAATTCCTCTACACCCGAGACATTGAATTCCGACAAGAAACAATTTATTTCATTGTAGTCGATCGCTTTTGCGACGGCGACCCCACAAATAACGAAGGCCCAAACCCAGAACTTTACGATCCAGAAGGCAAAGATTGGGGCAGATATTGGGGCGGCGACTTGCAAGGAGTTATTGACAAACTCGACTACTTAAAAGATATGGGTGTTACCGCAGTTTGGCTGACGCCACTGTTCGAGCAAGTAGAAGCATTATTTGTCGAACAAGCGGCGATTCACGGCTACTGGACTAAAGATTTCAAGCGACTCAATCCCCGCTTTATTGCCAAAAACGATAATCCTTCTATCAACCAAACACAAGAAACTCAAGATACCGTATTTGACAAATTAGTACACGAGTTGCACCAGCGAAACATGAAAATCGTACTCGATATTGTCTGCAATCACAGCAACCCAGATTTTAGCGGAAAAAAAGGGGAACTCTACGATGACGGCGTAAAAATAGCTGACTTTAACGACGATGAAGATAACTGGTATCACCACTACGGCGAAGTCACAAACTGGGAAGATGAATGGCAAGTCCAAAATTGCGAACTCTCGGGTTTAGCAACTTTCAACGAAAACAATATTGCCTACCGGAATTACATTAAGTCAGCAATTAAACAATGGCTCGACAGAGGCGTTGATGCTTTGCGGGTGGATACAGTTAAGCATATGCCTATTTGGTTTTGGCAGGAATTTAATGCTGACATTTTAACACACAGACCTGATGTTTTCATTTTTGGCGAATGGATTTACAGCGATCCTCGAAACGATCGTTCTGTGGAATTTGTCAACGAGTCGGGGATGACTATTTTAGATTTTGGTTTGTGCGTGGCAATTCGAGAAGTATTGGGGAAGGGCGCTGGCGCGGGATTTCAGTTA
This sequence comes from Microcoleus sp. S13_B4, assembly GCF_036700885.1. Classification (NCBI taxonomy): domain Bacteria; kingdom Bacillati; phylum Cyanobacteriota; class Cyanophyceae; order Oscillatoriales; family Microcoleaceae; genus Microcoleus; species Microcoleus sp. S13_B4. The sequence continues at coordinate 102,450 of NZ_JAUBPU010000008.1, read as the reverse complement.
GTCCAAGATGTACTGAATTTGGATCACCGCTACTACGGGGCGACGGAGTTGATTACTTTTATTGACAACCACGATATGCCCAGGTTTCAGTCGTTGAATCCCGATCCAAAAATGCTCAGGTTGGCGATATGTTTAATGATGACGACTCGCGGCATTCCTTGCATTTATTACGGCACCGAACAGTATCTGCACGATGATACTGAAGGGGGAAATGACCCTTACAACCGCCCCATGATGGAAAAGTGGGATACTGATTCCCCGATTTACCGAGATGTACGGTTGCTGTCTGGATTGAGGCGACTGAATCCAGCTATTTCGATGGGGAGTCAGTGGCCAAAATATCTAACTGCTGATGTTTATTGTTACGTGCGCCGCTATCGCGATTCCGTGGTGTTTGTAGCGATGAATCGTGGCAATTATGTTACAATTAAAGAGGTGGATACTGAGCTGCCTGATGGAGAGCATACGGAGGTTTTATCGCGCCGTAAGTTTGAAGTTAAAGATGGAATGCTGTACAACTTAGAGTTGGGTGCGCGGGAAGTAATGATTTTTAGTCGCGTCGGAGAGCGAGTTAAGGCGAAAACTATTGTGCGGGCGCAGCTTAACAGCGTTAGAACTCAGCCTGGTGAAAGAATTGTGGTGATTGGAGATTGTCCTGAATTGGGGAATTGGGATATTAGTAAGGGTTACCCGTTGGAGTATATAAATACTAATACTTGGTTTGGGGAAATTCCTTTTAATGAAAGTGCGGGGAAGTTGATTTCTTATAAGTATGCGCTGCTACGGGAAGGACTGTCGCCGCTGCGAGAAAATCTGGTTTGTCGCCGCTGGGTTTTAGTTTCGGAAGGAACTGTGAAATGGCGGGATAAGTGGGCGAGTGGACGGGAGTCTTAATAGTTTTAAGTTTTGAGTGAGACATTCCTGGACGCATAAGCCGGATTTGATGGAGGAAAATACTTCCTTAAGGCTTTCGATTATGTTTTAAAACCCCGTTTGTTTACTAGACCTCTTGCACAAGTCTTCGATCCAGAAACCGCAGATGTAAGACAGCTACACACAGATAAACGCAGATAATTTGAGGATAGGCGAGCTTGGAAATGCAATCTTTTCTAGTATTTGTGCCGTAATTCCTGGGAGATTTAATTCGTAATTAAACTTCATAAATTATTACTTTTTAAAGGGGGCTTAGATAACAAATACTTTGACATTTTATGTATAGCAGTAAGATGTGCATTGTGCATCCTTTGGACATGATTTATGGTGGGCAATGCACACCCTATAGTTTTATTAAAGCGATCGCAATTTCTCGACTAAAACATCGATATAACGTTCGCTGCTGTGCTGGTTCACAACCATTTCGTAGCCCCGCTGCGCTTGAGATTCAGCTTCTTGAGGATTTTTTAGCAAATGGACGATCGCCTCGCGCAAACCTGGTGCATCTCCCACATCTACCACTTTGGCAATATCCGGGCCCGTTAAATAATCGACGATACCTTGAGTCCGAGTAATGACGACCGGTCGCTTGCAGGCCATTGCTTCGACTAAACCCTGCACTCCAGCAGCATATTTATTGTCTGCCAAACAAACTGCAACTACGTCTGCATCCCGGTAAAGCTGCACTAAATCCGGCCATTCGTAGAATTTGCGGGACATATTTTCTGGCATAGTATCGGGGAAAGCTTGCGATAAAGCTTTGGCATCTTTAGAAAAGCCGCTAATTTTTACGTCAACATCTAAGTCAGCAGTTGCTGCTGCTAAAACTCGGTAGTCACGCTTTTCTAATCCGACGCTAACAACTGTTTGCCGCTTTTTTTCCCCCGAAACTGGACCCGGTGTGAAAAACTGGGTGTCTGTCTGTTCTAGAAGCACTAAGATGCGCGATTCAGGTATACCTAAATAGCTACGGAGGAAGTTTGTTTGAGGGCTGGCGCAGGCCATGAACACGTCAATTTTGTCAGCCAAACCGAATAGTTTCAGGGCGACGCGGCCGCGCAGCCGATCGATATTGTGGAAATATACAACAATTTTCGGGCGCTGGGACAATTCACCGCACACCGCCGCCACTGGGATGCCAATGTCCTCGCCGGTACAAAATATCACGTCGTCGCTGCTGACTTGCTCGGACAATTTGCGGGCGGCGGCCCAATGTTCGGGTTTAGAAGAAATTTTCGCTCGCAGTTTGTCACTCAACGATATTGCTTCGCCATCCGGGGCGTGGACGGTGGCATTTAAGCGCTCTCTGAGGGCGCGCAGGACGTGGCGGGGGCATTTGCCGAGTTGGGCATCGCGCTCTATTCCATCTAGGTCTATTTTTCGACCTAATGCCAAATGGTATTTCAAATTATTCTCCTTATTTATGCTGGTGCTGGCACAAATTATCTAACTTCAGAGATTCTATCCTCTACTGTTGAAAGTGCTAGTGCGATCGGTCAGTCGATTTTAGATTTTAGATTTTACTCTAAAGATTAATCTGGGGGGTTCTCCCGAATGTCTAAATTTTTGTGAGTTCCACCCATCCTGTCTTGGGCTTGTATCCCAACGCGACTGATGCTTAGGAAACCGGGTTTCTCGACACCCGGGCGCAAATCCTGTACGAGTCAAAAACAGTGACACGCGCCGATCGATTCCAAGGACTTAAGCTTTTATGCTGAAGTTAGCTAAAGCATTTATGTTTAACCTCATGTATATTTCTCCAGAGCAAGACCAAAAAATTCGCTACACCATGCGCGAGTGCGGTCAAGAAGCTTACAAGCTCGCAGCCCAACCTTTTGAAGTTTCCGAGAAAGGGCCCAACGACTACGTGACGAGTATCGATCAATACCTAGACCGACAACTATCGGCAGCATTTAGCGCTTTGTTTCCTGAAGACGGCAGGATCACCGAGGAAAATGCCGCCTCCAGAGCAGCTTACGGGGCTAATTACCAGCGCCTCTGGTGCATCGATCCCCTCGACGGGACAGAAGAATTTATTCGGGGAAAACTGCACTACGCTTCGATGGTGGGGCTGCTGCTTGAGGGGGAACCGGTGGCCGGTTGGATCTACGCCCAGGCTTTTGACCAAATGTATTTTGGTGGCAAAGATTGGGGATTGTTCCAAACAGTCGGAACCCAAACGCCGCAGCCGATCGCGCTGTGCAAACCCCCGGCCCCGACAGCGGAAAATTGTAAAATTATTCTCGGAGACAAAGACCAAAAAAACTACGCCCGGGCGATCGCCCAAAGCATCCCCGGAGCAGAATTTTACTCGCTGGGCAGCTTTGGCCTAAAAGTGATGGAAGTTATCTTCGGTCGAGCTGGTTTGTACCTGTATCTCAACGGCAGAGTAAAAGTGTGGGATACCGCCGGCCCTCTGGCTTTAGCAAAAGCAGCCGGATTGGTTTGTTGCGACTTGCAAGGTCAACCGCTGAGGTGGACTAAAGATGTGATCGAGCCCGACACTCTGGCCCACACGCAGTCAATCGCGATCGGCTGGCCGGAATACATAGAACCTCTGTTGGGCAAAGTTCAACAGGCAGTGGCAGGCTTGTAAACCTGTTTAAGATTAAAGAATCTGCCAATTTTACGTGAACCGGGCCTCTGCACCCTTATCATCAATTAAAGGAGCAACGGATTGTTTGTGTTCCCAAACATCGATCGTTCCCTAGCTGTTGGGTGTCGCCTAATCATATTTCCCACCTCCGCGAGTTTGCATGAAGACAGAAGCTTTCAGTGAGCTATTTCCTCTATTTAAGGGTGCTAACCCAGAAACCTTGGGAGGGCTGCTATCAAATGCCGTCAAGCATGAGTATCCCCCGGGCCGAGCTGTGGTGATGGAGGATTCTTGGGGCAACGCGATTTACTTTGTCGTGTCTGGCTGGGTAAAAGTCCGGCGCTTGTCAGACGATCGAGCTGTATCAATGGCTATTTTAGGACGGGGTGCCTTCTTCGGCGAAATGGCCATTCTTGACGAATCTCCCCGATCAAATGACGTACTTGCTCTATCGCCCGTGCGACTGCTGAGCGTCACAGCTCAGCGATTTATCCAAACCCTGTTTAAAGACCCGCAATTGCACCACCGGATGTTGCAACTGATGGTGCGGCGACTGCGCCAAACCAATCTCCGCTATCAACTCCGAAACCGCCAGCCAGCGGTTAAACTAGCAAATACTTTAGTCGAGCTGGCAGAAAACTACGGTCAGAAAACTGCTGAGGGCAAAGAGATCTTCAATATTCCTTATGAAGACTTAGCTGATGTCACAGATATCACCCTAGATGAAGCCAGCAAAATTATGGAAAAACTCGATAGTAAAGGTTGGATCAAAATCGATCCAGACCGCCAAACTATCCATTTGATCAACCTCAAGCACTTGATTAATTTGGCAAGTCAATGACTGATGTTACTTCTGTGGATACCTCGTCGGCTGCGGGCAACCGTCAGGGGCAACTAACAGCACCGACAATTCAATATTCGGTGGCGATGCCCAATCCGGAATCCCACCTGTTTGAAGTAACTTTGCGCGTGCAAGGTTGGTCGAAGCCGGTTCTGGATTTAAAAATGCCTGTCTGGACTCCCGGTTCATACTTGGTTCGAGAGTACGCCCGCCACTTGCAAGATTTTAGCTCCCAGGCGGGCGATTCCCTACGGGATAGCTACGCCGCGCGTGCTTTACCTTGGCGCAAGCTCAGCAAAAATCACTGGCAAATTGAGACCGATTCGGTGTCAGATGTCACAGTTCGCTACCGCATTTTTGCCAACGAACTGACAGTGCGAACCAATCATTTAGACTCGACTCACGGTTATTTCAATCCGGCGGCTTTGTGCTTTTTCTTGCCCGGTTTTGAGCGCAACTGTTACACCGTGACAGTTGTGCCGCCGCAGCCGGAATGGCACACCGTTACTGCTTTGCCGCCTGTTTCTGGCCAAAATCTTACTTTCGCTGCTGCGGATTTTGATACCCTTGTCGATAGTCCTTTTGAGATTGGCTGTCACGAAGTATACGATTTTGAAGTGATGGGAAAACCCCACCAGCTAGTTGTTTGGGGAAAAGGCAATTTAGAACCAGAGCGGGCGATTCAAGACATTCAAAAAGTCATTGAGGTTGAAGCCAAAATGTTTGGCGGTTTGCCTTACGAACGCTATGTCTTTTTTCTGCATTTGTCCAGCTCAGGTTTTGGCGGTTTGGAACACAAGGAGAGCTGCACTCTCAACTATCCGCGTTTTAATTTTAGGGCTAAGGAAAAGTACGAACGTTTTATTCAATTGGTGGCTCACGAGTTTTTTCACCTCTGGAATGTCAAGCGCATTCGACCGAAAGCTCTGGAAGTATTTGACTACGAACAAGAGAACTACACTCCTTCTTTATGGTTCTCTGAAGGTACGACCAGTTATTACGATTTGGTGATTCCTTTTCGAGCTGGTCTCTACAGCGTGAAAAGTTATTTCCAATGTATGGGTAAGGAAATCACTCGCTTGCAGACGACTCCAGGACGGAGCGTACAGCCTGTCAGTGAGTCAAGCTGGGATGCTTGGATTAAACTTTATCGCAGGGATTCTAACAGCGACAACTCGCAGATTTCCTATTATTTGAAAGGGGAAGTTGTTTCGTTTTTGCTCGATTTGTTGATTCGAGCCAGACACGGCAACGAGCGATCGCTCGACGATGTGATGCGTTTGATGTGGCAGCAGTTTGGCAATGCTAATTCGGCTGAAAACGGCGATTTAGACCTGAAGTCGGAAACAGACGGCCAATTGGCGCATTTAACCTCAAACGGAGAGTTAAATGCTCAGTCGCTGCCAGCAGAAATAGGCTTTACTCCCGAACAGTTGCAAAGTACGATCGAGTCAGTCGCCGGCATCGATTTGAGCGACTTTTTTGCGCGCTATATAGACGGCACAGAAGAGCTGCCTTACAACCAATATCTGGAACCTTTCGGGCTGCAAATTTGGGTAGATAAAAGTGACCAAACGCCTCGCACTGGTTGGACGTTGGGAACGGAAAACGGGCGGGAAATGGTTAAATTTGTCGAAATAGGCTCTCCGGCACAATTGGCGGGAATTGACGCTGGGGACGAGTTGCTAGCGATCGAAGGTTTTCGGGTAAATTCAGAACAAGCGGGCGAGAGACTAAAAGATTATCAGCCGGGGGACACAATAGAGGTGACAGTTTTTCACCAAGATGAACTGCGGACTCGTCGTGTTACTCTCGCCCCGCCGCGACCGACGCGTTACTCGATCGTGCCGGTGGAACAGCCCACGGCTATTCAGAAACAAAACTTTACTGGATGGCTGGGAGTTCCTTTATCGAAATTGTGACATAAATGAAGGGGAAAGGGAAATAAAAGACAAGAAGGAATCAGCCTCAATCCCCAATTCCCAATTCCCAATTCCCAATTCCCAATTCCCAATTCCCAATAACCAATTTTGATTATGCAAACCCCACCTCCTCCATCAATTACGCCCCGCCAGATGAATCTGCTGAGAATTGTTGCTTCTATGGCCTGGGCTGACGGCCAACTCGCCACCGAAGAAGTTAATTTAATGCTCGATCGCTTTTGTCGTTTGTTTGCCCCAGATACCGACGGACAACAAATGCAACAAGAACTGCGGGATTACATCATGCAAAATATTCCCCTTGATGAGTTGATCGGTCAACTAGAAACTCAAGATGAAAAGGAATTGGTCCTGCAACTCGGCTATGAAGTGATTTCCTCTAGTTCTCGTACTCCAGATGAACCAAAAATTAACGCTGAAGAAGCCGCAGCTTATCAAAAATTAGTGCAGTTGCTGAATCTTTCAGAGGATGTGGTCAAGCGTATTGAAGCTGAATCATCGGCTGCAGATACTTCAGAGGGAATTGTCGAGAAGATGGCTCACAAATTAGAAAAGTTCATCAAAGGCTAGTTCGGGGCTTGCGCTCGCTTGGCTTAAAAACCCGGTTGATTTCTAGATTTATCGTTACTAAACCTGGAATCTTTCGTAGAAACCGGGAAGAAGCCCCCGATGCGTAAGTCTTTTTAGGTAAGTATCGGAATAATAATTTTCTGAGTCCAGCGGCAGCGCGACCCTCGCCAGGGGGATGCTATCTAAAATCTAAAATCTCAAATGATTTTTATGAAGACTTCAGTCCTCACTACAAACGAAACACAAAGGTGCGCGGTGCGCACCCTACAAACTAAAAGTTATTTAGTTTTTAATAATATGCAACCAAGCGTTCTGAAGATTTGAATCTAACCTCTTTTCGCTGTATATAGCACGAGCATGGTCGTAGTCCAGTGACGCGACACAGGTAGCATATACACCGTAGCTTGAATAACGCATATTTGCGCCCGATGTAGATGTGTCATGTACACCACTGGGAAAATCGTACTCTCCATTCGGATCGTGAAGCATAAAACGGTAGGACATCGTGCGCATATCAGGCTCAGATCCAAACAGTAGAATGATGTGACCGAGACGAGTGAACCATCCGTGAGTAATCACAATGCAGCCATTGTTGAGGGCTTCTTTGGCATCATTTAAGGAGCCATCAACAAGAAACTTATAAGATGAAACCCGAGATGTAAGGTACTCACCCATTACATAAGGATCACCAGTCTGCTCAGCTCCTTGACTCGCAACAATCGCTTCTAAGTCAGAGCGAATTCCCCAAACATCGCTTGTACCTAAAGCCATAGCAATACAAGCGCTTTGACACAAATCTCCGTTGGGCTGTGGAACATATAGAGGTGTGGTTGTCATAGGACAAATGCCTTGGCTAAATAAATAGAATTGAGTTTTGATGCAGTTGGTTTGTTAGAGTGCTCAATGTGGAATAACTGTTAAGCGCTTAAATACTCCGTGCGCGCCCTACGATCGGGTAAGTAAGGTGCGCGGTGCGCACCCTACATTTATAGTTAGAGCGTAATTCCTAGGAATCTAAGCAGTCATTAGTGGGGTAACTTGCTGAGGGCGTGCCAAGTTCTGTAGCCGACAATTCCATCTTGCGGTAAAGCCTTGCTCAGTTGCAATTGTCGCACTGCTACATCTGTCATCGCCCCGAAGAATCCGTCAATGGAGCCGAAATAGTATCCATTGATTTTCAAGACATTCTGAACAATTTTAACAGCATTACCAGAACTGCCCTTCATGACGATCGGCATATTCACAGGTGCACCAGAGTATAGTGCTTCCCAAGTTATAGGGCCGACAATCCCATCTTCTTTTAAAAAGACGCGGTGTTGATAGCCTTTGACAGCGTTTTGAACTTGGACGCCGAAAATACCGTCAATCGGGCCGAAATAATATGCCCAATGATATAGAAGCTGTTGTAGTTCCTTGACAGCTTGACCTGTTGAACCGATTTGTAAAGTGGGTTTGTTTACTCCAGTGGTTTCAGCAAATGCAAGAGTTGATTGAGCAGTAGTATCGGCGACGAGAGCCATAGTTTCATTGTTCAGGCTTCTTTCTTCGGTGAACATAATGTGGTTCCTATCAACATTTAAGTTTTGGTTTTTGATATTTCAGGTATAACTGGTGGGATTTGTGAATGCACAGTCCCTTTTTCGAGTGACACTCAAATGAGTGACACTCGTTTGAGTTACCCGTTGGTTTTTAGTAAGGAATCCAAGTCCTAAGATTTTTATGAGGACTTGTCATCACTACAAACCAACAGGTAAGGTGCGCGGTGTGCACCCTACAAAATACCCCTACAAAATACAAAGATGCGGGGTACGCACCCTACCCATTACTATTGATTGTTTACTCAGCCAATTCTCGCAATGTTGGAATTAAATACTGTGTCAAAGTAAAGGCATCTACTCCTAATTCCGTCCGTTCTTTGGCAGCCATGATTCCGGCTTGAGCGTGCCACCAAGCTGCTGTTGCAGCAACTGATTGGGGGGGGGATTTGCGGGCGATCGCTGTTGCTAATAGTCCCCCTAACAAGCCGGTGAGAACGTCGCCACTGCCGCCTCTGGCGAGGGCTGGGGTGCTTTCGGGATTGAGGTAGGTGATGGTACGTGAAGCGTAGCTATCCCGTAGGGAATCGCCTTCATCCTTCCAACTTATGCACACTCTGGCTCCTTTGAGCAATATCGTTGCGCCACAAAGCTGAGCTGCTGCTTGAGTTGCGGCAATTCGATCGTCGCCGGTTTCGTCGGCTAATTCGGGAAATAAACGCTTGAATTCCCCCGGGTGAGGCGTGATAATTGTCAGTGCTGAACGTTCCGACAAAATCGGGACTGTGCCAAGTTGAGCGAGGATATTTAAACCGTCAGCATCTAAAACCAGAGGTCGATCGCTCTCCAGTACAGATTCTACAGCTATTGCCGCTTCCAATGTCAGACCTGGCCCTGCCGCGATCGCATCATAGATGCTCAAATCAATGGCTACTGGCAACTGGCTAATTGCACCGTTCTGGGTTTCGGGACATCCTATAACTAATGCCTCTGGCAACTGACTGCTCAACATCGGTTTAATTGACTCGGGAACAGCAATTGACAGCATTCCGACGCCACTTGCTCTTGCTCCCAATGCTGCCAAAATTGCTGCTCCGCTGTAGCGGCGGGAACCTGCAATAATTAGTAAGTGACCGTTGGTGTATTTGTGCGAAATTGGCGATCGGGGTAACGGCAAATGCTGAGTTGCCGAGGCTGTTGTAATGCGTTGTATTGCTGGCGTTTCGCCCAATATTTCGGCAATATCTGCGGCCGGAATATCAAAATCAATTAATTCGGAAGTGCCGATATATTCTAACGCTCTGTCTTGCAGAAAAGCCATTTTCCACAAACCCAAACATAATGTATGTTTTGCCCTGATTGCCGTCCCCAACACTTCTCCGGTATCTGTATGAATTCCCGAGGGAATGTCTATACTTAAAACGGGTATATTTAAATTATTTATTTCGTCAATCGCGGTCGCAGCGGCGTTAGTAATTTCTCGTTCTAATCCCAATCCAAATAAACCATCTACGAGCAAAGTGCAGTTTTTCAGATTTTCAATTTTATCAACAAATGGAATATTTAAAGAACGCGCATAATCAGCGTGACTTTTTGTTAGTTCTTTGAGTTTAGAAAACGGGCAGTAAATAACTACTTGGAACCCTTGAAAGTGCAATTCGCGGGCAACAACCAAAGCATCGCCGCCGTTGTGTCCCGGCCCCACCAATACGCCGATAATTGGCAATTGAGAATTAACAAGATTTTTTCCTTCTTGCCTTTTCCTTCTATCCGTTAAATCCCGTACACTGCTCGTTGCCCAACTTCCTTCCGCTTTCAAAAGCTCCTGAATGCGTAGGGCAATCAGTCCCGCGACTTTTTCCATTAAAGCTGCGACTGGCATTCCAGCAGCAAAGATTCTAGTTTCTATTTGCCGCATTTGGTCGGCGGTGACAACAAATTTTTGAATAGTCATATTAGTGCTAAAATTTCAGCTAACAGCAGCCGTGGCAGGTTGTAGTATGCTTGTGTTATAATAAATTAGCTCGATCGAACGAAGTAACAGTAAAATAGCAATTTCTCTCCAACCATGAACAAGATTGTTGTAGGCCTCTCCGGCGGGGTCGATAGTTCCGCAGCAGCCGCAATTTTACACCATCAGGGATATGAAGTGGTGGGTTTAACGCTGTGGTTGATGAAGGGCAAAGGTCAGTGTTGCTCTGAGGGAATGGTCGATGCCGCTAAAATTTGCGAAGATTTGGGCGTTCCACATCATATTGTTGACAGCCGCGAGGTCTTTCAGGCAAGTATTGTCGATTATTTGGTGGAGGGTTACAGTGCAGGAGTTACGCCTTTGCCTTGTTCGCAGTGCAATAAAACTGTGAAGTTCGGGCCAATGCTTAAGTATGCTCGCGAAGAACTCGGAATTGAAAAAATCGCTACAGGGCACTACGCTCGGATTGCTTACGATGCTGCTACAGGTCGCTATCAGTTGCTGCGGGCGATCGACCCTGCGAAAGATCAGTCTTATTTCCTGTACGATCTAACACAGGATTTGTTGGCGGGTACGGAGTTTCCTTTGGGGGAAATTACCAAGACTGAAACTCGCAGAATTGCGGCGGAATTTGGCTTGACAACTGCTGATAAGCCGGAAAGTCAGGATTTGTGCTTGGTGGAAAGTAACGGTTCGATGCGGGCTTTTCTGGACAAGTACATTGCGCCGCAAAAGGGTGACATTGTGGACAAGTCAGGGCGGGTGCTCGGACAGCACGACGGCGTTCACCACTACACCATCGGTCAGCGGAAGGGACTCGGAATTGCTGCACCGGAACCGCTGTACGTGATTGAACTTGATGCTGCTGGCAATCGGGTAATTGTGGGCGATCGACAGTTGGCAGTAGAATCTGAGTGTACTGTCGATAAAGTGAATTGGGTTTCTGTAGCTGCACCGACGGCTCCGATTCGGGCTCAGGTACAGATTCGATATCGATCGCACCCTGTCCCCGCCACTGTAATTCCCCTGGAAACTGCGGGAGAAGAAAACGCCTACCGTACAAGAGTTAAGTTAATTTTTGATGAACCGCAGTTGAGCATTACCCCCGGACAAGCGGCTGTTTGGTATGACGGAGACGTGCTGTTGGGCGGTGGTATCATCGAAAGAAACCAACTCGCAAATTAAAGCAAGGGGCGGGCTAGAAGCCCAACCCCTACTCCCCACAAGAAACCACCCACACAAAAAACTCACTCTTTGTGGAACAGGCATCTTGCGTGATCCCCACCCACAAAAAAACTCACTCTTTGTGGAACAGGCATCTTGCCTGTTGTGATCCCCACCCACAAAAAAACTCACTCTTTGTGGAACAGGCAAGATGCCTGTTCCAAAAGGAAGTTTATTTTTGATTTCACAGCCTCAAATTTACCGAGGTAACTTTTTTTCCAAACGCAAGATATTTCCCCTAGCATTAGTACGGTAAACCCAAGTTTGCCTACCATCAGAAACCACAACCCGCCAACCTTCGACAATCATTTGACCGCAAATTTCATCTGCTTTCGCGAGTCCTAAACAAGTATTCGGCCAACTTTGTCCGCTGGATTCAGTTACTTTCAACTTCTCAGCAGCAATGCCAGTGGAGTCCGACAACTCTTGGCGAACGGCTGCTGCCACAGTTGCGGGCAATTTGTTCGGGGGATTTTGGCGCGTAGCCTCGGCCAAATTGCCCGGTTCGGAAATTAGAGTATTAAGTGCCAATACCGAATAGCTGATTTTTGGGCGCACCGCGGCTGAGGAAAATTGCTGCGCGGTTTGCTGCTGTTGACTTTCCAACTGGGCAAGGGAATCTTTGAGGGCGCCCGCCTTAGCTGCTGCGGTGTTTCTTAGCGCCGGATACATTTCCCATACTAGAATTCCTGTCAGCACCAAAGCCAAGATTACAGGATTGGGCTGCTTTTGGTCTCGGTTTTTATTTTTTTGAATTTTATTTTTGGAGATTCTTTCTATCATACGCCCTCTGCCTCACTTTACACAATGCGCGATCGCTCCTGAACACTCAACTGCAGATACTTATTTAGACACTCTTGCTGGTGCTATTGGTTCCTTTGTGCAGAACCGACTTGACTGCTGGTTGCTGGTGCAACGCAAGTATTTCCTACTCGCTGCCTGCAGTTGTGTTTCAGGAAACTTGCACTACCCAGTTATTACTTAATTTTTACTTTTTGTCTCAGGGTATTAAGAAAAATTTATGCTTAAGTAAATATTCTTAAAAGCCTCTAATCCTGCCCCCCAATCTCAGTACAAATTACTATTCTTCGTTCCAAAACTGCTAAACGTGTTTTAGACTGTGGGAGGCGAGCTGAGCCAAGGATATCACAAGGATGCCACAAAGTTTGTTCCAACAGGACAAAAACGCATTAGAAATAAAATCAGCTATTGCTGATTAATTGTATTAGTATTGTGGTTTTCTTGAGCGAGCGTCCCCGAAACTACTTTAGTAGCAAAGGTTACTTGTTTAGTAGAAGATTGTTGAAATGTATCGATTATGAACAGAAAATCCCTAGGAATCCATTTAATGAACCGGCTGAGCTATCCTTAAAAAAAATTTACCTTAATCGGTTTTCTATTTGCAATACCGTTAACCTTGGTCATGTACTTGCTGATTTCCGAAATTAACAGCAGGGTTGATTTTGCCCAAAAAGAAATCTAGGGTAATCAATACCTGCGCCCGCTGCGCCAGTTGCGGGAACAAATACCGAAACTTCAACGGTTAAATTATCAGGGTTTAAATGCCAATTTAAGCAATCCAGAGTCCCCGGTTAATTTAGAAGCTAAGATTAACGCGAACTTTCAATTCCTGGCAAATACCCGCCAGTTAGGACAAATTTTACTGGCGGGCGATAAATTTAATAAAATTTATCAAAATGGCAAAATTTTAAACTGCGTCGCCGCCAGTGGAGTTTATAAAATTACGATTTTTTATATCAAGAGTTAAGATCAGATGTTAATAATTTAAGCGCTCGCGTCGGTGATACTTCCACTCTAACATTAGAACCAGATCGAGATACCTATTATTTGATGGATGCTACTTTGCTGAAGCTTCCAGCAATGCAAAAAATATTTTCATAGATTAGGCTAATTTGTCAAAAAAGTAGCTCGCGTTCCGCTGCCACACCTGAAGAAAGAGCGAAATTGATTACTTTGGTGGGCAAAGTGAGAGAATTCACTCAGGATTTATCAATTAATATGGAGGTAGGATTTAGCAATAATCCTCGCGGGAATTTGTGACCGAAATTAAGCGAGCATGGACAAAATTTAACTCCGTAGTAGAGCAGCTAACTGGGCACATAGATAAACTGATTAATTCCACAGCCGTAATGGAATATTATGCCTATATTGATGGGAGCGATCGAGTTCTGAGTTCGAGTTTTGAACTGTGGGACGAAACAGTCAATGAAGTAGACTTTCTCCTGCAAAAACGTATTGATAATTTTGTTGCCAGAAAACGCCTAATGTTGATTTTTGTGTTAGCAATTTTAGAAATTGTTATTTATTTGTGTCTTTCTACAGGGCAGTTATGCAAACTGTATTTGTGCTGACCGAAGCCTCAAAAAAAATGGCAAGCGGCAATCTCGACCACAAAATTATTTTGGATAACCGAGATGAACTCGGGCAAGTTGTGGGTGCGTTTAACAAGATTACCGATGCTTTAGTTGGTGTAAATCAAGAAATTACTGTTCTCAACGATCGCCTAAAAGCTGAAAATATGCGAATGAGCACCGAACTAGACGTTACTCGCAAGATTCAGCAGATGCTGCTGCCGAAAGACCGAGAACTCAAGGAAGTTATCGGCTTAGATATTGCGGGATTTATGGAGGCGGCTGAGGAAGTAGGCGGCGACTATTACGACGTACTCCAACACAAAGGGAGAGTAAAAATTGGCATTGGCGATGTGACGGGACACGGATTGGAGAGCGGTGTTTTAATGATTATGGTTCAAACGGCAGTGCGAACTTTGCTCGCCTAAAATGAACCAGGCCCAGTAAGATTTTCAAGTGCTATTAACAGTGTAATTTACGATAATGTGCAGCGGATGAAATGCGACAAAAACGCTAGCCTAGCCTTGCTAGACTATGAGGAGGGGATGCTGAAGTTGAGCGGCCAGCACGAAGAAATGATTGTTGTACGGTGTAACGGTTGTGCAGAGAGGTTTGATACGATCGATTTGGGTTTCCCGATCGGGCTGGATGTAGATATTGCTGAATTTGTTGCTGAGAAAATTGTGTATTTGCGTTCAGGAGATGTGGTTGTGCTGTACACTGACGGGATTACGGAAGCTGAAAATATGGAGAAACTGCTTTATGGTTTAGATAGGTTAATTAAGGTAATAGAGATTAATTGGCAGCGTTCGGCTGCCGAAACTAGGCACGCTGTAATTAACGACGTGCGATCGCACATCGGCGAACAAAAAGTTTTTGATGACATCACATTGTTGGTACGAAAACAAAAATAAATACTTGGAGCTCGCTTCTAAAGTTTAAAATATATTCAGTGATCCCCCTCCTCTCAAACTTTAGCTCTCACATGGGTATGACTCAAATCTTCGGCGATTTCATCGAGCAGTTCGCTAGCCAAGAATACTTAATAATTGGATTTTCTCCGAGTTCGGTTCCTCTCAAGCAGCGGTGGCGGAACAACGGTTTGTCAGCGGATTTTCTGGCTGACTACCTGACGACTTTTTTTCCCGGCAACCAAGATGAACCATCGACAATTGAAAGACAAGCTCAAATAAAAAGCGCTGTTAGCTACATTGCCAACGAGTTATTGGAAAATGCCATGAAGTTTAATGATGAAACCTCGGAGTACCCGATCGATATTAAACTGCAATTAGAGAGCGACGGAGTGATTTTCTCAGTTGCTAACAGCATCTCTCCGCAAGCTGTGGACAAGTTTCAGGCTTATATTCACCAGTTGCTGACCTGCGAGCCCAGCGAACTTTACATTCAGCGGTTGGAAAAAAATGCTGCTGACGAAAGCTGTACCAGTTCTGGATTGGGTTTGTTGACCATGCTCACCGATTATACCGCCAAACTTGGCTGGAAATTCCAGACCGTGCACAAAGACCCGGAAGTAATTGCGGTAACAACTATGGTGCAATTAACAGTATAAGCCACGCTGGCGGTAGATAATATCTAAGGAACTTTTTTTTGTGGCTATGGAAATTTATACAGAAGATTACCAGATCTGTTACGATCCAGCAACGGAAACCGTGAGTTTTATTGGATCTCTAAGGCTGAGCGGGCCTGCGGAGTACGCGCCGATAGCGCAGTTGCTGACGAAGGTTGCCGACTTGGAACCGACGAAAATTACCCTCAATTTGCAGCAGTTAGAATTTTTGAATAGTTCTGGCATCAATATGCTATCGAAGTTTATTATCGAGATCCGCAAAACAGCCAGGGTGCAAATGGCGGTGGAAGGCTCTCAAAGTATAGCTTGGCACGGTAAATCTTTGAGGAATTTCCAGCGCCTGATGCCTGGTTTGCAGTTGGAATTTCTCTAGAAACACAATTACTTTTAGGGTGCGAGCTGTTAAGCGATTTTTTGTTAGTCGAGGCGCCAATTCTCGAGTTATGCTGGAAGAACAACCATCTAGAGAACAGCTACTTTTAGAGATAGAAAGATTGCGCCAGCAAGTGGAAGACTTGAAGGAGGAAAAAGCGGATCTGGAAATCTTGCTGGAAACTACTGCTCAACATTCCGATACGGTTGAAACTGAGTTACGATCTCGCGCATTCGAGGCGGTGCGCGAAGGCGAAAACAAGCTGGCTCAATTTTTGGAAGCGATTCCAATAGGCGTGGCCGTGCTCGATTCTCAAGGCAGACCTTACTACGTCAATCACGCTGGACAGCAGTTATTCCGTCAAGGGGTTTTGCCGTTAAATAACGTTAATGATTTTTCAGAAAGTTATCAAATTTATATCGCGGGAACTGATACTATTTACCCTTCCGAGAATTTGCCGATAGTCCGAGCTTTGAGGGGCGAAAGCGCGACTGCTGATGATATGGAAATTCATCAACCTGACAAGAAAATTCCCCTTGAAATTTGGGGAACGCCAATTTTTGAGGAGGGTGGCAAAGTTGCTTTTGCGATCGCAGTTTTTCAAGATGTCACGGAACGCAAACAAGCTGAAGCAGATCGCCATAAATCTATTAAAAAACTATTTGAACTCAATCTAAACTTGGAAAAATTTCTGGATGCCGAATCAGAATTAACGGATGCTTACGGTAGATTTGTGCCACATCAATTTCTCAATCTGTTGGGATATGAAAGTATTATAGATGTCAATTTAGGCGACCAAGTGCAGCAGGAAATGTCGGTGCTGTTTGCTGATATCCGCGACTTCACGGCGCTTTCGGAAACTATGACGCCGCAAGAAAATTTTAATTTTATTAATGCTTACCTTTCGCGGATGGAGCCTGCTATTACTAGCAATAACGGCTTTATTGATAAATACATCGGCGATGCAATTATGGCTTTGTTTAGCGACTGTGCAGATGATGCAGTGAAAGCGGGTATTGCGATGCTAAATATTCTAACTGGTTACAACGAACACCGTAAAGGTGTCGGCTACGTCCCGATTCAAATTGGAATTGGCATCAATTCGGGTTCTTTGATGCTGGGGACAGTCGGGGGTAAAAGCCGAATGGACAGCACTGTGATTAGCGATGCTGTTAATTTAGCATCTCGCATTGAAGGATTGACTAAAGATTACGGCGTACCTCTGTTAATTTCTCAGCAGACTTTGGAACGGTTGCGAAATCCGAAGGATTATGCTATTAGGATTGTGGATAAAGTACAGGTAAAAGGAAAATCTCAATATGTGGTAGTTTATGAGGTATTTGATGCAGATCCGCCGGAAATTCTGTCAGCGAAGCGAGCAAATTTGTCTGTATATAATGAAGCTATGTTACTGTGCGAGCGCAAGGAGTTCCGAGAAGCTGGAAAATTATTTGAAGAGTGTTTGCGAACAAATCCCAGCGATCATGTAGCTCGCATTTACCTGAAACGCTGTCGGGATTGGCGATCGCTCCTCAAAGGAATTTAAAGCAAGTTACTCTATTTGAGATTTTAGATTGACTCCATATAGCAATCCTCCCATTACTTGTGAATTTCTTACTTTCTCCGAGCAGGTTCGGGAAGGGTTGGGATGGGGTAAAAAATTTACGACTCCTGTAAGGATTGCTCTATATCTTGAGAGAGATGACTGACCTCTGGGATCTGTCAAAGGTGTAAAATATAAACAGCTTTATAGCTGTTACTTCTGAGGTTTCTCAAAATTGAACGGCTTAGGGCTCAAAAACCAGCGATCGGTAATTTGGTGCCAGAACGGTGGTCAGCGCTGAACCTGTCTCAAAAAAAGTTGGCGGATGAATTAGGGATGACCTTTCCCCGATTAATGGTGGGGAAAATGGACAGGCTACGCATTCTCGCTGGGCACTCAAGCAAAGTTAGATATTGCTGGATGAGTTAGGTAATTTGCCAGATGCAGTGCTTCGCGAATGCAGTCAGGCACTGCGAGCAAGATATTTTTCGGATAAGGAGTACAAAGGGTGATTTTTGAGGGAATCAACAGCATTTTCAGAGTTCGACTACTTCCCTATGGTGTGGCGACCCTCTCCGTGGCTCTGGCACTGGGGCTAACGCGATCGCTTTTACCGTGGCTTTACCCAACCACGACGCCTCTGTTTTTCCTCGCAGTGATAGTGAGTGCCTGGTATGGCAGTTTGGGGGCTGGGTTGCTGGCAACAATTTTATCCACGCTGGCCATCAACTATTTTTTTATTGAGCCGTTGTATTCGTTACAGATAGTTAATGTAGAGACAATTGTTCGGCTGGGTATATTTTCGATCGCCGCAGGATGGATCGCTTCACTCAGTTTATCCCGGCGCACTGCTCAAAAAAACGCCACAGCAGCCTTGCAAACTTTACAGGAGGCAAGGTCGCTAGAACACAACGCGCAGGCTCGGAGCGAAGCAGCACAAACTGCGGCAACTGAGGCAAAAGAACAGCTAGAAACGGTACTTTCTAGCATCAACGATGGGTTTTACATCCTCGATCGCGATTGGCGCTACACCTATGCCAACGATCGCTACTGTGAAATGGTTGGAATGCAGCGGTCAGCGATTCTGGGTCAGAATGTTTGGGAGCTATTTCCGGCGGCAGTTGACACCGATGCTTACGTGCAGTTTCATCGGGCAATGCGCGAACAAACGCCGCTCCAGTTTGATTATCTGTACTCACCTTGGAATGGTTGGCATGACCATCGAATTTACCCTTCGCCGAGTGGACTGACCGTTTTGCTTGCTGACATTACCGAGCGCAAACAGACGCAACTCCTCCTGGTCGAGCAGAAACGACTGCTGGAGTCGATCGCATTCGGGCAGCCGCTAGACGACTGTCTGGCAGCCGTGTGTGACTCAGTATCCAGGCTGAATCCGGGTACCCGCGCCTGCTTCCTGCTAGTCGATGCTCAGCGGTTAACTTTTAACCGATCCATTACTCCAGACTTTCCACCGTCTTTTGCTGAAGGACTCCAAGATGCTCCCATTAACGATTTGTGCATTGGAACCTGCGGCGAAGCAGTGTATAGCGGTCAGTCCGTGACCTGCGCTGACATTGCCAACGACGATCGCTGGTCGCAAGCATGGCGAAATTTATGTGTGGCTCATGGCATTCTAGCGTGTCATTCTCAGCCCGTGTTCAGGCAGGACAATCTACCTCTGGGGTCGCTGATGCTGTGCTTTAGCGAGGTGCGGAGGCCGACGGATTGGGAACATAAACTCGCCGAGTTCGGCACCCAAGTTGCCAGCATCGCCTTCGAGCGCGATCGATCGTTCCAGGCGTTGCGTGAGAGCGAAGAACAACTCCGACTGGCTTCCGAAGGCGGCAATTTTGGTTTGTGGTATTGGGATATAGAAACTGACACGCTGAGTTTTACGGATAGAGCCAAAGCGATGTTTGGTTTACCCGTCAATACAGCAATGTCGGTGCAGGTGTTTTTAGAAGCCGTGCATCACGACGATCGCCCGTTCGTTCACACCGTCCTCAGTGAGCTAAAAGCGAATCAAGCGCATACTGAAATAGAGTATCGGACGCTGTGGGCAGATGGCACCGTTCGTTGGATTTTGGCAAAGGGCGATTGCGCCTACAACGCTGATGGCATCCTAATTTCGACGCGGGGCGTATTCATTGACATCAGCGATCGTAAACAAGCCGAAGAAGCTTTGCGTCAAAGCGAAGAGCAGAGTCGGAACATTATCGAGAGCATTGATGATGGATTCTTTGCCCTTGATGAGAATTGGCGTTTCACTTACGTGAATCAATCAGCGGAAATTCTGCTAGATTGCACTTCGGGCAATCTGATTGGTAAGAATTTTTGGGAAGAATTCCCAGGACTCGAGGGCAGCGAGTTTGAGCGGGTTCATCGCCGCGTGGCAAACGAGCGCGTGGCTTTGTCACTGACGGCGTTTTATCCCGATCACGATCGGTGGTATGACGTTCACACCTACCCCGCCGCGAACGGGATTACCATTTATTTCCGAAATATTACCGATCGAAAACTTGCCGAGGAGGTATTGCAACAACGAGAAGCAGAACTTCGTTTAGTCACCAATGCCGTGCCGGCCTTGATTTCCTTTGTAGACTCAGACCAGCGCTATCGCTTCACCAATCGAGCATATGAAGAATGGTTTGGACATCCGGCAGCGCAAATCTATGGCAAGCACCTCCAAGAGGTTTTAGGCGAAACGGGGTATGAAGCGATTCGTCCTTATGTTGAGCAAGTCTTGGCAGGAGAGGAAGTAACCTTTGAAAGCCAAATTCCCTACAAAGATGGTGTAACCCGT
This sequence comes from Microcoleus sp. S13_B4, assembly GCF_036700885.1. Classification (NCBI taxonomy): domain Bacteria; kingdom Bacillati; phylum Cyanobacteriota; class Cyanophyceae; order Oscillatoriales; family Microcoleaceae; genus Microcoleus; species Microcoleus sp. S13_B4. The sequence goes on along the minus strand of NZ_JAUBPU010000008.1, from coordinate 82,160 downwards.
TATGTCAATGCAACCTATGTTCCCCGCTTCAATAGCCAGGGAAAAGTTGAAGGGTTTGTAGCACTGGTCAACGATATCACGGATCGCAAACAAGCCGAAGCCACACTACGGGAGAGTGAGGCACGGTTCCGGCTGATGGCAGATGCTGCCCCTGTGCTGATTTGGATGGCTGGCACCGATAAACTCTGTAATTACTTCAACCTCCCGTGGCTAAACTTTACGGGACGGACGATCGAGCAAGAAAGGGGCAATGGTTGGACAGAAGGAGTCCACCCCGACGACCTCGATCGATGTTTACACACCTATGTGACTGCCTTTGATGCCCGTCAACCGTTCAAGATGGAATATCGCTTGAAACGCTTTGATGGCATATACCGTTGGATTATGTATGAAGCTGTTCCTCGGTACGGATTGGAAGGTGAGTTCTTGGGCTACATCGGCTCCTGTGTTGATATTGAAGACCATAAACAAGCTGAGGAAGCCCTGCGCCAGAGTGAATCCCGCCTCCGTCTGATCTTTGAAAGCGCCAAAGATTATGCGATCTTCACCCTCGACCTTAACGGCCTCATTTCCAGTTGGAACTCAGGGGCAGAACGCCTCTTGGGCTATACCGAGACAGAAGCAATTGGTTGCCCGAGTCGGATGATGTTCACAGCCGAAGATAACGAACAAGGACAAGCCGAGCACGAAATACAAACGGCTCTAACGCAAGGACGAGCTGAAAACGAACGCTGGCATATTTGTAAAGATGGGAATCGCTTTTGGGCAAGTGGATTGATGATGCCCCTGCTTAATGATGCGGATTGTCCGCAGGGACTTGTCAAAATCATACAGGACAAGACCGCACAACGGCAAGCAAGTGAGCGACTGCAATTGCTCTATGAAACTACCCGCGATCTGATGCAGATAGAACAGCCTCTGGCGTTGATGGACACGCTATTCCGCAAACTTGCTGTGCAACTCGATCTGCATTCTTACTACAACTTCATGGTGGAAGAAAAAGACAACCGCTTGATGCTGCATTTGAAAAACTACGATGGCATCTCTGAAGAAACAGCGCAGGCGATCGCATGGATCGAATTAGGGGAATATCTCTGTGGACTGGTTGCCCAAACGCAGCAGCAAATTGTCTTGAATCAAGCCCAAATTTCCACTCATCCAAATGCTAAAGCCGTCTGTGACATGGGCATCACGGCTTACGCGGGTCAACCGTTAATCGCTCAGGGGCGGTTATTAGGAACGCTCTCATTTGCCAGTCGGACTCGGACGCACTTCACGCCTGCAGAAATCGAGCTACTGCGATCGACCTGTGACCAGATCGCGATCGCTCTGGAACGGACAAACCTGAACGCTTCACTCCAGGAGCAAGCGGAACAGCTAAGACAGGCAAATCGCATCAAGGATGAGTTTTTAGCGGTACTGTCCCATGAATTGCGATCGCCCCTCAATCCCATCCTGGGGTGGACAAAGCTGCTGCAAACTGGCAAGCTGGATGAGGCCAAAACTGCACAGGCGCTAGCGACGATCGAACGCAATGCCAAGCTGCAAACAGAATTGATTGAAGATTTGCTTGATGTGTCGAAAATTCTCCAAGGCAAGCTCAGTCTTAATATTCGTCCAGTCGATTTAGCTTTAACTGTAGAATCGGCGATCGAAACTGTCAATTTGGCTGCTGTTGCCAAATCCATTGACATTCGGACTGTGTTAGAGCCTCAGATCGGACAGATTTTGGGGGATTCGGGTCGTTTGCAGCAGATTGTCTGGAATCTTGTTTCTAATGCGGTCAAATTCACCTCAGCCCGGGGGCGCGTTGAGGTGAATTTGACTCGTGTTGGCAATCACGCTCAAATTACGGTGACTGATACAGGGATTGGCATCGCACGGGAGTTTTTACCCTACGTGTTTGACTACTTCCGGCAAAAAGATGGCGCTACAACCCGCAAGTTTGGTGGCTTGGGATTGGGGCTGGCGATCGTGCGGCATCTAGTCGAACTGCACGGTGGCACCGTTGGGGCAGAGAGCCAGGGTGAAGGGTTAGGAGCTACCTTTACCGTAAGACTGCCTCTATCAGGGAAGGTAAGACAAGAAAACTCTCTTGCAGGACTTTCGGAACGATCGACTGCGGATGAACCGTTATCCGGGATGCGGATACTTGTGGTAGATGATGAGCCGGATATGCGAGAGTTGATTTCCTTTTTGCTAGAAGATGCAGGTGCAGAGGTAGTTAGTTTTGCTGTCCCTCAAGAAGCCCTCACAGCGTTGGCTAGGTTCCAGCCAGATGTCCTGTTGAGCGACATTGGAATGCCGGGGATGGATGGCTATATGCTGTTGCGGCAAGTGCGAGCCCTGCCGCCAGAACGGGGTGGGCTGATTCCCGCGATCGCCCTGACTGCCTATGCGGGGGAGTTTAATCAACAGCAAGCTTTGCAAGCTGGATTTCAGCGACATCTGGCAAAGCCGATCGAACCGGATAAATTAATTAAGACGATCACCGCACTTCTTAGCAAGAACACTTATGACCCAGCAAGCTATAAAAATTGAGCCGAAGGCTCTCAAACCGATCGAACATCACCAAGCTTTTAAGTTGCTCTGGTTAGGCAGCGATATTTGTATTACAGGAGAATCTATTAATAAATCCGGTTTTTAGTCTAACAGTGCGTAAGTCCTGATAATATAATCAGTAAATTGGAGTGTCAAAAAAAGACGATGAGAATTAACAAGCAGCAGCCTAAAATATTTATAAAACCTTCACTGATTAAAGCTATAGCTCTGTTCTTTCTGTGCTGCTTGTTAACTGCAAGTTGTGGACAGGGATCACGTCGCTCGGTCACTGCGAGCGGCGAAAATGCTAATAACCGCATTACTATTGGCACAACCTTGAAGTTGCGGACGATCGACCCTGCGGACGGTTACGAAACCTTATCAGGACAATTGCTGCGAAATTTGGGCGACACTCTCTACGCCTACGAGTCTGGAACTACTAAGTTAATCCCCCACTTAGCGACAGCAATGCCAAAAGTTAGCCAAGACGGATTGACATATACAATCCCCTTGCGTCAAGGCGTTGTTTTTCACGACGACACACCGTTTAACGCCGCAGCAATGGAATTTTCCTTGCAGCGGTTTATCAAAAATGGCGGCAGTCCGGCTATGTTGTTGAGCGATGCAGTAGAATCGGTGAAAGCCACAGGCGAATACGAATTAACTTTTAAACTCAAAAAGCCTTTTTCTGCTTTTCCTTCCCTGTTGACATTTTCCGGTATGTGTGCGGTTTCTCCGAAAGCTTACGAGATTGGACAGGGTAAATTTAAACCCGATACGTTTGTGGGAACTGGACGTTACAAGCTGGCGAAGTACGGCAGCGATTCTCTTAAGTTTGACGTGTTTGACAAGTATTGGGGGGAAAAGCCGGTTAATCAAGGAATTGACATTTTGCTGCTTTCTAGTTCGTCAAATTTGTTTAATACTTTTCAGACTGGTGCAGTTGATGTGGCTTATTTGTCTCTGGATGCAGACCAAGTTCAAAGCTTGGACGAGGGAGCAAAAAAAGGGAAATGGCAGGAAATCGCCGGGGAAAGCAGTACGGTTAATTACATAACGCTGAATACCAAGTCTAAACCGCTGGACAAGTTAGAAGTCAGACAGGCGATCGCAGCAGTCATGGATCGCCCCCTGATTAATGAGCGCGTACTGCGGGGACAAGCACAACCTCTTTACAGTCTGATTCCCACAACCTTTGACGTTCAAAAACCTGTTTTTAAAGAACTGTACGGCGATGCCAACACGACCAAGGCTAAGGAACTTTTAACGAAAGCGGGATACTCAGCCACAAATCCTTTCGTTCTGCCAATTTGGTATGCTTCATCTTCCACAAAACGAGCTTTAGTGGTGAGTATGATGGAGGCGCAAGCTAAACTCAAAATGGACGGGATAATGCAGGTAGAAATTAACAGCGTTGAATCTCCGACTTTGTTTCAAAACATAGAGAAGGGAATTTATCCTGCGGTTTTAGTGGATTGGTCGGCCGACTTTTTTGACGCTGACAATTACATCCAGCCGTTTTTAGATTGTGCCACGGGTTCCGAGGCTGGGGGCTGCTCCAAGGGTCAAAGTCAAGGTCAGGGTTCGTTTTATTATAGCGATCGGGTAAATCAACTGATCGACAAGCAACGAAAAGAACCAAACCCTGAAACCCGCAAAGCCCTGTTTGCCGAAATTCAAGACATACTGGGTAAAGATGTACCTTTCATCCCTCTGTGGCAAGATAAGGACTATACATTTGCTCAGAACAGCATCTCCGGCGTCCGTCTTGAACCGACGCAATCTTTTCCTTTTTGGTTCCTGAAAAAGCAATAATTCTTTACAAGAATTTCCAGGAGTTGAAACGTCAATAATTATTGCATAGTTTGTACACAATAGGGTGATGATTGTCACAGTTTATCAAAGAGACTGATCACCCTAACCTCTTTAATAATCGGGGATATTATTAAAAGAGAGATATTGCTGAGGGTGGGTATATGAAACTTGGGATTTTAACAACAGGGCTGCTAATTGTGATGGGTTGTGCCTCGGGAGTAAAGGCAGAAAACGTATCACAAGTCAAGCAATTATTAGAAACTAAACAATGTAGCCAATGTGACTTGACAGGAGCGCAGCTTGCTGGTAAGAACCTGAGCGGTGCAGATTTGAGCGGTGCAAATTTGAACGGTGCAAATTTGAACGGTGCAAATTTGAACGAAGCCAAACTGAATGAAGCAAATCTGAAACAAGCTAAATTGCAAGGTGCGAGTTTAATTGGGGCTAAAATGCACGGGGCTAATTTGGAGGGTGCTGATTTGAGCCACGCTAATCTGAGTCTGGCGGGTTTAGTGATTGCCACTTTGAAAAATACCAACCTCACCAGCGCTAATTTAATCGGTGCAAATTTAGAAAGTGCCAATTTGGCAGGTGCGAATCTGAGAAATGCTCGCCAGTCTCTAGCAAATTTAGCGAATGTCAGCCTCAGAGGTGGCAGCTTGTCGGGAATAGACGTACAGGGAGTCAACTTGCGGGATGCAAATTTGACGAATGCAAATTTGAACGGTGCAAATTTGAACGGTTCGGACTTGACAGGTGCTAATTTAAAGGATGCCAATATGGCAAATGTAGATTTGAAAAACGCTTCTTTGCCGTAGGACGATCGCCAATTGCTATATCAAATTCTGGTGCTTAAAAAACTTAATATAAAAATGTAGGGGCAATTCTGAAATTGCCCCTACATTTTTAATGGTAGGATTTATCTTGTTTGCGGTAGCTGCGTGGGTCATTGTCCGGTGTGCGACGCTTTCCCCTGCCATCTGCGATTGCTTCATATTTTGATGTCAGATCAATCTTCCTCGTGAGCATCTTGGGCAAAGCGGATAATGTCATCATCGCCGAGGTATTCGCCATTTTGGATTTCAATCATCACCAGGGGAATAACGCCTGGATTTTCTACGCGGTGAGCAGTATTCATGGGAACGTAGGTTGATTGTTTCTGCATGAGAATCGTCTCTTTGTCGTCGCAGATAACTTTAGCCGTACCCGAGACGACAACCCAGTGCTCGCTGCGGTGATAGTGCATTTGGGTTCTGATGTGATGCCCCGGCTTGACTTCAATGCGATTGATCTTATAACGATCGCCCGCGTCTATGACTGTAACTTGGCCCCAAAAACGGGTTTGTGTGCGATCGTCAATTTTTTCGATTGTGTCCACTGTTTCCACCATGCTGTTTATCTCGCTAACGGTGTCTGTAAAAATATCTGTAGTTCAAAGTATAGCAGGGATAGGGTAAGTGCGATCGATTTAAACATTACTCAATTAGTCGCCACTCGCGAGCATCAACAAATTGCTACAAATGCCCCACATTTGTTGTGGCAATTACCACCTGATTTCCTTCACTTGCCTCCAATATTGCTTGAGCCGCCAAAATCACATCCCCGTCAAGTGCATTGGCTTCTGCGGTTGGTCTTCCTCTCCTTCTCGCTTGCGCCCACAACTGAGCGGCCAAAAGCATTACTTCTGTAGTCAAAGGACGATATGTAAGGACATTCTTGAATAGGTCAAGTTTTCTGATACCTCTCTCTTTTCCCGCTCGAATCAATTTTCGCCGCACCTCATAATCAGCAATTTCAGGCAGGATTACCATTTCGCCATTTTGTAGTAAGGAGTCTAGCCAAAGTTGGCATTCCCAATAAGGAGGTTTGGCTTGAGGGTTTGTTACCATCCCTAATGGGTCAGAATCCAAAATAATTATTATGCTCATTGAAACAAGGGTCGATTAGACATCCGATCTTCATTTATCACTTGTTCTAGATATTCCGCAGTTTCTTTTTGTTCTTGTTCGTCATCCTCTTCTCGCCACGATCGCAATAATTCAATGGCACCTTGATTTCTTTGTATCCGTTCCTCCAGCGACAGTTTAGTAATGTCTATTTTCTCAGATGTCTGGGGAGGCTCGGACAATACGGGCTTTACTGTCACCGTTTCCATAAATAAGCGCATCATCTGAAGTAAATGCGGCCAATATTCTCTGGGAGTTTGCTGAATTACGCGGAGAAATTCCGCGATGGGCTGGCTTAAGGGGCGATCGCTTTCTTTGTCTGCAACCGTAGGAATTTCGGGCGCGGATTTTACTGTCCCTTGGCTTTCGCTGCTTAAAACTTGTTCGGACATAATTACTTTTTTCCTTTCTCTCATTTACTCATATTATAAACAAAGGGCGGGCGATAGCCCGCCCCGCTTTTTACTTGCTCAATACACCATCGGGAATTCCCAAAAGATCCTCAATGCGAGGCATATCTTCCAAAGCAATCACTCGACCTTCATCCTCAAAACCAGCAATTTGATCGAAATTCAAATACCGATACAAATCACCAGCGAAAGGATCGATTCTCTTCGACACAATGTCATTGTATTCTTGGACTGTAGGAATGCGACCTAACAGCGAACAAACAGCCGCCAATTCCGCCGAACCTAGATAAACTTGTGCATCTTTGCCCATGCGGTTGTTAAAGTTGCGAGTAGAAGTTGAAAAAACCGTTGTCGCGTCTTTAACCCGCGCTTGATTGCCCATACAAAGACTGCAACCGGGCATTTCTGTACGCGCTCCAGCAGCTCCAAAAATGCTGTAATAACCTTCTTCTTTGAGTTGCTGTTCGTCCATGCGAGTTGGCGGACAAATCCACAGGCGAGTTTTCACTTCCCCTGCACCTTCCAACACCTTGGCAGTGGCGCGGTAGTGACCGATATTTGTCATGCAAGAACCGACAAATACTTCGTCAACCCGATCGCCCGCAACCTCACTCAACAACTTAACATTATCCGGGTCATTGGGAGCAGCCACAATGGGTTCTGTAATCTCGTTCAGATCGATCTCAATTATCTCCACATATTCCGCATCAGCATCCGCCTCCATCAGCACCGGATTTGCCAGCCATTCCTCCATCTTCGCTACCCGGCGCATCATCGTCCGCGCATCTTGATAGCCCCGCGCCACCATGTTTTTCAGCAGCGCGACATTGGAACGAATGTACTCGGAAACAGTCTCCACGCTCAATTTAATCGTGCATCCCGCGCAAGAACGCTCGGCGGAGGCATCGGTCAATTCAAAAGCCTGCTCGACCTTCAAATCGGGCAAACCTTCAATCTCCATTATCCGCCCCGAAAAGACATTTTTCTTATTCTGTTTCGAGACTGTCAGCAAACCTTTTTGAATCGCCACGTAGGGAATGGCATTCACAACATCCCTGAGCGTTACTCCGGGCTGCAATTCACCCTTAAACCGCACTAAAACTGATTCCGGCATATCCAAAGGCATGACACCCAAGGCCGCAGCAAATGCCACCAACCCCGAACCCGCAGGAAAGGAAATTCCCAAAGGAAAACGAGTGTGTGAGTCGCCACCAGTTCCCACTGTATCCGGCAATAACATTCGGTTCAGCCAAGAGTGAATAATGCCGTCTCCGGGACGCAAAGCTATGCCGGCGCGCTGTGACATGAAATCGGGTAATTCATGGTGAGTTTTGACATCAACTGGTTTTGGATAAGCGGCGGTGTGGCAGAAACTTTGAATTACCAAATCGGCGCTAAATCCCAAACAAGCAAGTTCTTTTAATTCGTCCCGAGTCATCGGCCCGGTAGTATCTTGCGAGCCGACTGTTGTCATGACTGGTTCGCAAGATGTACCGGGACGAACGCCGGACAAACCGCAAGCTTTGCCTACCATTTTTTGTGCTAAAGTGAAGCCTTTGCCCGTATCTACTGGGATTGTAGGACGGGTAAAAATAGTGCTAGGTGCTAGTCCTAAAGCTGCGCGGGTTTTGTCGGTTAAAGTTCGTCCAATTAATAGCGGAATTCGGCCACCAGCGCGAACTTCGTCTAGAATTGTGTCGGGTTTGAGGGTGAATGTGGAGATGATTTCTCCGGCTTCATTGGTGATTTCGCCTTTGTAGGGATGAATGGTAATTACCATTCCTGTTTCCATTTTGGAGACATCGCATTCGATCGGCAAAGCGCCGGAATCTTCAGCGGTATTAAAGAATATCGGGGCGATCGCACTTCCTAAAATATAACCGCCACTGCGCTTGTTCGGCACAAACGGAATATCATTGCCAATGTGCCACAGCACAGAATTAATCGCCGATTTCCGTGACGAACCGGTACCGACAACATCACCAACATAGGCGACGGGATGACCTTTTTGCTTCAATTGTGCAATGGTTTGCAAAGCCCCAGGCATCTTACTTTCGAGCATCGCCAAAGCGTGCAGGGGAATATCGGGCCGCGTCGTAGCATGAGGTGCTGGCGACAAGTCGTCAGTATTGGTTTCTCCGGGAACTTTGAAGACTGTAACGGTAATAGCTTCTGGCAACACAGGACGACCCGTAAACCACTCGGCATCCGCCCAAGAATCGACGACCTGCTTGGCGTAGGGATTGGTATCGGATAAAGTCAGAATGTCGTGGAAGGCGTCGAATACTAACAGCGTTTTGCTCAAGGCCCGGGCTGCTGTGGCGGGAATGGCGGTTTCGGCAGTGGGATTGAGCAAATCGATTAAAGATTGGACGTTGTAACCGCCCATCATTGTCCCCAGCAGGTAAACTGCCCATTTGGGAGCAATTAGGGGGCTGTGGATTTCGCCTTTAGCAATGCCGGTTAAAAAACCAGCTTTGACGTAGGCGGCGCTGTCTACTCCGGGCGGGACACGATCGCGCAATAATTCTATTAAGGTTTCTTCTTCCCCAGCCGGCGGATTTTTCAGCAATTCACACAGTTCCGAGGTTTGCTGGGCATCTAGTGGCAGCGGGGGAATTCCCAAAGCGGCTCGTTCGGCAGCGGTACGGCGGTAAAATTCAAGCATTTCTCCTCTCTCCTCGGATAGTATTCGGTGGTTGTTTGCAGGTGACTTTACTTTTTAGATTAGGAGTTTCCGCTGCACATTGGGCAACGTACCTCGCTCTTATAAAAACTTAACGCAACTTTAAAAACAGTAGATTGTCATACCAAAGACAGATGTGCTCTCGACTCGGAGAGCTCCCGATCCAACTTCAGCCGAGCAGTTTAGGGCCGTTCGGTTGCATTATTCTGGTTAAGATTAATGTGTTGTGGGCTACTGTCGATCGTCCTCTGCATCCATCCCTGACAACTAAAGCTAGGGAAGCATTTGTCAATGAGCAATTATGCTCATAATTTACTCGAATTTTGGGTACAAAACTCAGATTGGCGCGATCAAGGAATCATGCCGAGCGCCATATTTATGCCCACCCACTCCCAAATCGCGAATTTTCTAATCCTAGAAAAGCAGTTTTTTTGAGTAATCTTACTGATTGACAAATTAAGTCTTCAGTTGTTACCAATGCTCTGCATCTGAAATCGTCATTTACCACAAATTTAAAAAAGTTGTCCTGCTAATGGATCGATTAAATAATGGAAAATTTTATCCCTAAAAACTCTGAAGACAGTCACGGCTGGGCCTGCAAGCCAGACTTGTACAAAGAGCCGCAAGGAACCAAAGAATTACTGCTGACGATCGCCCACTCGATGCCGATGCCCCTGATCGTCAGCAGTCTGGCGGACAGCACAATTCTTTATAGCAACGATTTATGCCGTCAGGCCTTCGGGTTCACAGCATTCAAGTCGATCGAGCGCCAAAAGGCCGAAATGCTCTACCACAACCCGGCAGACCGTCAGGAACTGCTGGTGCGGCTCGCCCGCAACGAACACGTCCGCGAGACAGAAGTCCGGCTTAAAAAAGCTGACGGTACGCTGTTTTGGGCAAGTGTATCGATGCAGTATCTGACATTGGTTTCAGGAAAAGCTGTTCTGTCGGTGTTCAGCGACATTACCGATCGCAAGCGAGCGGCCGCGAAGGAGCAGGAATTGCTCACGTCAATCCACTTGCGGGCCCGCCAGCAAGCGGCCGTCGCTTACTTGGGGCAGCAGGCTCTGGCCGAAACCGATTTATCTGCACTGATGGAAAAAGCTGCGGTTTTAATTGCTCAAACCCTGGACGTTGATTATTGCCAGTTGTTAGAACTGTTGCCCTCTGGTCATGCTTTTATGCTGCGAGCGGGGGTTGGGTGGCAGCCGGGCCTTGTCGGCAGCGCTACTGTTACCGCTTCTGCCCGATCGCAAGCCGGTTACACATTGCTAGTGGGTGAACCGACGATCGTCGAAGATTTGCGGGTGGAAACGCGCTTTAGCGAGTTGCCACTGCTGCACAACCACCGGGCTGTCAGTGGCGTCACTGTGATCATTCCCGGCAATCGAGGACTGGGGAGTAACTGGGGACAAGCAGAACCAACAAACAGTTCCTCCTCGCAGGCCTGGGGCATTTTGGGGGTTCATACCAGCCAAAGGCGGGTTTTCAGTCAAGATGACGTTTATTTTGTAGAAGCGATCGCCAACGTGTTAGCTGCGGCGATCGAGCGCATTATATCGCAAGAGCGCTTACAAATGATGGAACGGGCGATCGAAAGTTGCAGCAACGGCATTGCAATCACCGACGCGACCGTTGCAGATAATCCGATTATTTATGTCAATCCCAGTTTTGAGCGGATTACTGGTTATGGCAGAGACGAGTTAATGGGGAAAAATTGCCGATTTTTGCAGGGGACAGACACTGACACTCCCGCTGCCAAACAATTGCGAATTGCGATTGAAGAAGGCAGAGAAGCTCAAGTTATCTTGCGTAACTTTCGGAAAGACGGCACGCCTTTTTGGCACGAACTGTCGATCGCTCCGGTGTACAACTCGCGGCGACACTTAACCCACTTTATTGGAGTGCAAACAGACATTACCGACCGCCAGCGATCGGAAGAAGAATTATTTTTAAATTCTCAAGCTTTAGCAGCTTTTAGCGCTAATCTCAAACATTTGCACCGGATTACAACTTATCATTATCAAAACTTTGAAGAACTGGTTGACGATTATCTAACAGCAGGCTGTTTGATGTTTGGACTTTCTATAGGTATCCTGGCTGAAGTTGAGAGCGAAACTTTTATTGTCCAAGCAGCGAAAACAGATTTAGGATACTTCGTGCGAGGCTTAGAATTGAACCTCAGCGATACTTACTGCGCCGCAGTCATTAAGCTCAACAAAACAGTTGCGTATTCTCATATAGGAGCAGACATAGAGATGCGCGAACATCCAGCTTATCAAAGCTGCAAATCAGAATCTTACATCGGAACGCCGATATTTGTTAACAATAAAACCTACGGAACTTTAAGTTTTAGTTCGCCAGAAATAAAAAAAAGAAAGTTCAAGTATGAGGAAATAGAAATTATAGAATTGATGGCTCAAAGTATTGGCAAAATTCTGGCGGTTCACAAAATGGAAGTCGAACGCCAGCAGGCTGAAAAAGAGCGATGCGAGTTGATAGTATCTCTCAAAGAAAGTGAAGAACGCTATCGCCGTTTAGTAGAACTATCTCCCGAAGCGATCGCCGTTCACAGTCAAGGGAAAATCGCCTACATCAATGCTGCCGGCGCTAAACTCCTCGGTGCGAGTTCTCCCGAGGCGCTAATCGGCTTTCCGGTATTGCATTTCGTCCATCCAAACTATGTGGAAACAGCCAGAGAGCGCATTCGGCTAGTCGAGCAAGAAAATCAGCCGCTCGACCTTGCCGAACAAAAACTGATGCGGCTCGACGGACAAATAATAGACGTTGAAGTTGCCGGCATCCCGGCTACTTATCAAGGCTCAACGGCTGCCCAGATTATCATCCGAGATGTCACCGAGCGCAAGCGAGTAGAACAGCAACTGCTGCACGGCGCTTTTCACGATGCGCTGACGGGTTTGCCCAACCGCGTTTTGTTCATCGACAGGCTAGGACAAGCCATCCGCCGAGCCAATCAGTCCCCCGATTACAAATTTGGTTTACTTTTCCTAGATTTAGACCGCTTCAAAGTAGTTAATGATTCTTTAGGACACGTTTTAGGCGACAAACTGCTAATCGCCCTCGCGGAGCGACTGCAAACCTGCGTCCGGGTTTCTGATACCGTCGCCCGGCTGGGGGGAGACGAATTCACCATTCTGCTAGACCACATTCCGAGCCTCAGCGACGCTATCCTGGCAGCTAAAAAAATACAAAAAGAACTGACTAGGCCGTTTCATATCGAAGCGCACGAAGTATTTACCACCGCTAGCATTGGCATTGTTTTCAGTAGAGGCGAAGGAGCCGACAGTGGCCACTCGAATTCGTACACTCACCCGGAAGAATTCCTACGCGATGCTGACATTGCTATGTACCGTGCTAAAGCTTTGGGCAAGGCCCGGCACGAAGTGTTTAATTTGGCGATGCACGACCACACTATGTCGCTGTTGCAGTTAGAAACTGACCTGCGGTTGGCTATTTTGGGCAAGGAGGAATTAGGAGAGAGCAAGGATCAATGTTCGCACTTTATGTTGCACTACCAACCGATTGTTTCGATCGCCAGCGGTGCGATCGAAGGTTTTGAGGCTTTGGTGCGCTGGTACCACCCGCTTCGGGGTCTAGTTCCGCCGTCTACTTTTATTCCTGTAGCTGAAGAAACAGGTTTGATCGTGCCTCTGGGAGCCTGGGTGCTGCGGGAAGCTTGTCAGCAATTGCGGATTTGGCAAGAAATGTTAACCGAGGAACAGGGAAGAAGTCCAATGGAAGTCGGAACAAGGCACTTCGACTCCCTTCGGCTTCAGTCTGGGCAAGTCGCTCAAGGTAACAAAAAGGAAGAAGGCGCTTCGACTTCGCTCAGGGTAACAACAGGGAAGAGGGCAACGGGCAATGTAGGGGATTTAACTGATGTAACAGATACAGGGAATGAGGAACACGGAACTTTTACTGAGCGTAGCTCCAGTATTGGTCACAGGGAAGAAAGAATCGCTCAAAAATTACCAATTCCCAGTTACCAATTCCCGATTACCGATTTCCACTCCGCTATTACCAATTCCCAATTCCCGATTACCAATACTTCGGCTACGTTCAGTACAAGTTCCCAGGTACCAATTCCGAATTTTAAATTACCAATTATTGCTCCTTCGCAATTAACAATGAGCGTCAATCTCTCTCCTAAACAGTTAGGTATGCCGAATCTAATCGAGGAAATCGATGACATTTTAGCAGAAACAGGCTGCGCTCCAAGCTGTTTAAAATTGGAGATTACTGAAAGCGCGCTCGTGGAAAATGTGAAGAAAGCCAATATTGTGCTAGCCCAATTAAAAAGTAGAAATATTCGATTGTCGATCGACGATTTCGGTACTGGCTATTCGTCTTTGAGTTACTTGCACCGTTTTCCGCTGGATACACTGAAGATCGATCGATCTTTTGTGAGCCGCTTGGGGGCTGTCGAAAACGGTGACGACGGGGGTCAGCCTTTGCAGATTGTGCGGGCGATCGTAACTTTGGCTCACAATTTGGGATTGAATGCGATCGCCGAAGGTGTGGAGACAGGCGAACAGTTAGCACAGCTTCGAGAACTAGATTGCGAATTAGCTCAGGGATATTGGTTTTCTAAACCTTTGGATAGTTCCGCAGTGACAGAAATGCTGATAAATCTCGGTAATAGAGCAATTATGGACTGAGTGAGGTATAGATTGGTAAATGGTGCCTCACCCCGTGAAGACATTTTTGCTACAAACTCACAATTTCAAAACTGATGCACCAGGGAATAAATGGTACATCAAAATTAGATTTTCGGTGATGATATCAAATCTGTTAGCATCGGAATTATTCATATATCTATTTTCTTCATCGGCGTTAATCCGCGTTAATCCATTGGTGTCTGGGGTGAAGAAATTCTGTTTTTAAAACCGCCGATGAGGGCAGATAAACACAGATTCACGCCGATGAATTAGAGCAATTCCGGTTGCACCGTCCGTGATTGTTGACTATTCACTGTATTTTATCAGGACGATGAAGCCCGGATTTGATATGATTGATAATTGCCCAACTCACGCACCATAACGCTTTCCCAATTTCCAATTGCCCATTACAAATTACAAATTACAAATTACAACTTTTCAATTAGCTTTGAGCGGAATCTCGATCGCCAATTCTGTACCTTGTCCCGGGGAAGAAGTACATTTCAGCGAACCTTTGTGTCTGTCTGTAACAATTTGATAGCTAATCGACAAGCCCATCCCCGTGCCTTTTCCCACAGGTTTAGTGGTAAAAAATGGGTCAAAAAGTCGATGGCAGACAGTCTTTGTCATTCCCGGGCCGTTGTCAGCAATCCGAATGCTCACTCGATCGGGAGCCAGCATTTCAGTTTTGATGGAAATAATACTAGGATTTTTGCAGATTTGAGCGGCAGAAAGCCGTGAGTCTCTTTCTTCCAAAGCATCTAAAGCATTGCTCAAGATATTCATAAATACTTGATTTAACTGTCCGGCATAACATTCTACTAACGGCAAATTGCCGTATTGTTTAATCACCTCAATTTCTGGATGATTGTGTTTGGCTTTGATCCGGTGCTGCAAAATCATCAGGGTGCTATCTATGCCGTCATGAATGTTGACTTCTTTCATTTCGGCTTCGTCCATGCGGGAGAAAGTGCGGAGAGATGCCACGATTTGCTGAATTCTGTCTGCACCGACTTTCATTGAGGAAAGCAGTTTCGGCAAGTCCTCCATCAGAAAGTCGAGTTCAATAGCTTCTACTTCCTCTTGAATTTCCAGGACTGGATCGGGATAGTGGTTTTGGTAAAGTTCGATCAGGTGCAGCAAGTCTTGAGTATAGTCGTTGGCGTGGGTGAGATTGCCGTAAATAAAGTTAACTGGGTTGTTGATTTCGTGGGCGACTCCTGCTACAAGTTGACCGAGAGATGACATTTTTTCGTTTTGAATTAACTGCGATTGAGCGCTGGTTAATTGCTGCAACGTTTGCTCTAATTCGAGAGCTTTATTGCGAGTTTGGGCGTAAAGATCGGCTTGGTTGAGGGCGATCGCCAATTGAACTGTAATCGCTTGCAACAATTCTACTTCGCTGTCGCTCCAGGGTCGTACAGAAGAGCAGGAGGAGCAGCTAACTGCACTTATTACTCCAGAAAGTGCCTGCATGGGAATGATTAATACAGATTGGTAGCCCATCGATCGAACGATTTGTTTCCAAACAGGATCTGCGACTGTTTCGACATCATCCACCCGCAGCATTTCCATCTGCAATACTTTTTCTCCCACAGGACCGAAGTCGGAAGCTTGATAGCTACCTGTTAAATCGGGAAGTTCCCGAAGGCGAGATTCTTTAATAATTTCCCAGAAAGGCTCCTCTCCGTCGTCGCGATACCAGGCAAAATTGCAACGATCGATCTGCAGGAAAGCGCGAATTTCCTTAACTGCGACTGTAACGATGCTGTCGAAGTCGAGGGAATTGCGGATTTGAGCCGTGAGGTTGTTGAGCAATTTTTCTCGCTCGGCCTGCTGCTTTAGTTGCGCTGACGATCGCCTCAAGGCAATTTCTCCCCGCTTGCGATCGGTAATGTCTTCGGTGACAGCTAATAGATATTGCGGTTTGCCATCAGCATCGAGTATTGCTGTTTTCTTGGTGTGAAATATCCGCGATTCTCCTTGGCCAGTTTCAATATCTTCTTCGGCGATGTCTACAATTTGCCCGCAGTTGAGCACTTCCCGGTCTTTGGCGGTGAAAACATCAGCTTGTTCTGTTGGGAAACAGTCGTAATCATTTTTGCCCATAACTTCTGCTGCACTGAAACCAAGCAACTCTTCGGCGGCCGGGTTCCACAGTACAAACCGCAGTTCTTGGGCCTCCTTGGCCACTACTGCGACGGGTATGGTTTTGAGAACTGATTCCATAAAATGTTGAGCCTGTTGCAGTTCTGCTTCTGCCTGTTTGCGATCGCTAATATCTCGGATGTTGGCAATGATGCTGAGATTGCCGTTGAGATGAATTCTGGACAGGGCAATTTCTACATCAAAGGTTGAACCGTCGTTGGGACGCCTCGCTTTCCATTCCACACGGGGTGTTTCGCCGGCTAATACTCTTTCCCAAAGTTCTCCCGTTTGTTCCAGGGGATTGTCGGCGCTTGAATAGTCGTTTTTAATTGATAATTTTGTTGCTTGTTCCTGGCTCACTTCATACATTTCTAACATTCGATTATTGACATCGAGAATGTTGCCTTCTACATCGTGAATGAAGATAGCATCGTAAACATTGTTAAATATGGTTCGCAGGTTTTGTTCGGAAACTTGTAGCGCTGCTTCTGCTTCTTTCCGATCGCCAATTTCTTGTTCTAACTGGGCGACTGCTTGGGAAAGTTCGGCCGTGCGATCGCTCACTCTGTCTTCTAACTCGACTGCGGCTTGCCGTAGTGCTGCTTCGGCGGCTTTGCGATCGGTAATGTCGATCGCCGTACCGAACAATTTTAGCACTTTGCCACTGGCATCGGTTTCAGCGCGGCCTACGGCGTTCAGGTATCGCAGCGTGCCGTCGGGACGGTACAGGCGAAAGTCAAAATCAAAAGGGATGCCTGTTGCGAGTCCCTGTTGCACTTGAGTTTGCCACAATTCCAAATCTTCTGGATGAATCTGAGCGACCTGTTCGGCTAAGTTGGGCGCAAAGGCTGCCGGTTCGAGCCCGAAGATGCGGAAAAGTTCTTCCGACCAAGTGAGGGTTTCGGTTGCTGCGTCGAGTTCCCAATTGCCGACGTGGGCGAGTCTCTGGGCTTCTTTGAGCTGCCGCTGGCTTTTGCGGATGGCGGTTTCGGCAACTTTGCGATCGGTAATGTCGAGCAGAACGCCGCAAAATATTATTTCGCCGCTCTCGTTGCGGGTGGGCATGGAGTCGCCCTGCCACCAGCGAATCTCACCGTCGGGCTTGACTAACCGCCCTTCGTAGTGCCAGGGAGAGAGATTTTCTACGGCTTCGTTGACGGAAGCGAGGTGGCTTTCCAAGTCTTCGGGGTGGATACGGGAAATGAAGCAGCTAATGTCTCGCATCATTTCTGCTGCTGTGACGCCGGTAATATCGAAGATGCGATCGCTCATGTAGTCAACTCTCCACACTCCCTGGCTGCTGCAAAATTGGAACAGAGCTCCGGGGATGGTGGCCGCGATCGTCCGGAACCTGGCTTCGCTGGCACTGAGGGCGGCAAAAGTCTGGCGCAGTTCAGCGGTGCGTGCTTCTACTCTGCGCTCTAGTTCTGCGTTGGCGTGTTGTAAGGCTGCTTCTGCTCGCTTGCGATCGGTAATGTCGGTGGCTGTACCGGTGGTGCCGAGGAAGTTGCCAGTTTCGTCGAACACGGCGATCGCGTTAAACATCAAATGTTTCATGCTGCCGTCTTTGGCGATGTGGGTGCATTCGTACTGGAAAACTGATTCTCCGGCAAACAGGCGGGCGAAAACTTCTAAATCTTTCTGGCTTTGTTCTGGGGTCGCAAAGTCGGAGAACGGCCGACCGAGCATTTCTTCTGGTTCGTAACCATAGATGTACTTAACTGCTGGGTTGACGAAGGTGTAGCGCCCGATCGCATCCACCGACCAAATCATGTCTTGGGATGTTTCTACCAGGCTGCGGTATTTGGTTTCACTGGCTTTGACGGCTTCTTCTGTTTTTTTGCGTTCGGTCATGTCGCGGGAGACGGCGATTGTCATGACGATTTGGCCGTCTTCGTTGCGGATGGGTGTTTTGACGGTGCTGAACAGCCGCACTTCTCGATCGTGCCGCGTGATCGGTTCTTCGGAAATTTCTAGAGTCTGTCCGGTTTCAAATACGAAGGCGTCATCTTTAATGTACTCGAGAGTATGGTCGGGAGCGGAGAAAGGTGCATCTACGATTCCTTGAAGTTCCTCTTGAGTCATGCCGTAATAATCGCGGAATGCTTTATTAGCCCAGACGATTTTTGATTGAGGGCCTTTGACTAATACTAGATCGGCGATCGAATCGAGAATTTGGTGATATTTTTGCTCGCTGTCGCGGAGTTTCTGCTGCGCGGATTCGATTTCTGCTAACTGCCTCTGGGTTTGCAAGTGCAGTTCGGCCTGATAAATTGCGATTGCTAAATGGTCACCTACTTGTCTGGCAAATTCGATTTCGTCTTGCTGCCACTCGCGGGGTTGGCCGCAGGAGTGAACGCACAGCAATCCCCACAAATGTTGCCCTTGCAGCAGCGGTACGACTATGTTGGCTCGGATTTGAAATCGCTTGAGGATGTTGAGGTGACAAGGACTCAACCGGGCTTTATAGATGTCGCTGACAGCTTGAACGTACCCTTTTTGGTACTTTGCTGCAAATTGTTCGCCGAAGCAGCGATCGTGGACTTTTGCGCCCAAGGATGGGCTGTATTGGGGAAGTACGTCTTCGGAGACTACTTCGCCTTCGTTCCATTCCGATTCGGGGAGGAAACGGTAGACGACGACTCGATCGGCATTGAGGAGTTGCCGAACTTCGGTGGCTGTGATTTTGAATATTGTTTCTAAGTCTAGGGATTCACGAATTTTGCTAATAACTCCCATGAGCGCTTGCAGCTTTTTGAACCAGGTTTGAGACTGCGTTTCTCTTTCTAGGTGAGCGAGTTTGTCGCGCAGGTTGATTACTTCGTGATACAGATATTCATGAAACATAATGCTTTTTATTTAGTTATTTTGGGGTTTGTTATCAAGGTTGATGACATCTCAATAGTGATCTGCAAGTTGAGCCTGGTAACTCAAAAAGGCAAACAACATATTTTCCTCCTTCTGCTAGCACTTAGCAGCTACTCACACTGCATTTCCGTATTTTTTCGCTATTTGGAGGTCAATCGACCATCTTAGCTGCCGTATATTTACTGGAAAAGTGGCATAATTTGCTACTTAATAAATTGTCAATAATTGATAGTTATGGTAACACAACTTACACATAAACCCGGTTTCTCAACGTAATTAAGTCAGGCAAACTCCAAAAGTGAAAACAAGAAACCCGCTTCCATTGTGCGTTCGAGAGGAGCGTCCCTGACTAATTTTGACCTTTTTTTGGCTCGCCTTCGGTTGCAATTGTCACCTTTTTATTATTACCGCAAACTCAAACAATGGTTTCCTTTGTTTGGCGATCCCATCTCCTGTTGCGCTCGCCTATATTTAAACAAATTTAAATAGAGACGAGCGCCTTTTGTAGAGTTTTCGTTATTCTCGATTTATCTGTCCTAAATTATATTGTATACAGGGTTTTGTACCCGCCAAAACTTGAGAAATTTGTCCTTGCATTCTCGTTACTTCCTGCGAGGGATTGGATTTTTTTAACTGATTAAAATTCACCGCATCAAAGGTTAGTTTTAGGTCAAACAGTTGAGGTAGTTGCAGGCTATGGTTAAATTGGCTCAACTCAAGGGCTATTCCCTACCGCAATGGGTTCGCACGCGCGTTCGGGATAGCTTCCGCACGCGCGGAGACTTTTTGCCCGATTTTTGACAAGTGTAAAAATTTTAGATGAGATAAATATTTAGGGTATCACATTTTTGGCTAAAGTAAAGGTATTTCAAGCTCGCTCAATACAAAGGCCGCTCACGAGGATTAAAGTTTGGGCAAAGTAATGACAAATTCCGTATAAACTCCCATTTCACTTTCTACCTTTAAAGTGCCACCGTGTTGTTCGACAATAATATCGCGAGTGAGAGATCACCCAAAACCGACTGCTTTTGCTGTGGGTTTAGTAATAAAGAAAAGATGGCAGATTTTTGCTTTAATTTCTAGAGAAACTCTGATTGTATTGTGGCGCAGACCAAGTTCAACTGCTTTTGCCAGTTTTTGCGTTTTTACCCAATTTTTGAGAGTAAATTTTATATTTATCGATCGGTTCATTGCGACCATTTATCAGGCTTGTGAAATACAGCCTAACAAGCCTGATAAATGATATTTTTATCAAAGCGCGGTTGAAATCCGAGAAGCCCAATTCCGACAGAGCGATCGCACTGTCATACTCAATATAAATTATTATATTGAAGCGGTGAGCAGGCTGCTATGATCGACGAACTGCTACCAAATTAAGAAGCCGTTTTCAGTATGGCCCTGGCTTCTTCAATATTGTGGGCAACCAATTTGCCCGACTCGATAAAGGCTGCTCTTTCAGTATCGCTGAGTTCGAGTTCCACTATTTGTTCGACTCCCTGATATCCCAAGCGGCAGGGTGCTCCTAAAAAGATATCTTGCACGCCGTATTCGCCGTGCAAATAAACGCAGCAAGGCAAGAGTCGCAACTGATTAAATAAAATAGATTCTACCATCAAACAGACAGCAGAGGCGGGTGCAAAGTAAGCACTACCAGTCTTCATCAATTCTACAATTTCTGCGCCGCCGTGGCGAGTCCGCTGTACGAGTCGATCGATCGCCCCAGCATCCATAAGTTGAGTGATGGGAATACCGTTGACAGTAGAATAGTGGGGCAAAGGAACCATCAAATCGCCATGAGAACCGATGACAGTTGCATTGATTTCAGCATTTGAAACGCCCAATTCCATGGCAATAAAAGTTTGAAAGCGGGCGGAGTCGAGAACTCCCCCCATACCCATGACTCGGTGTTTTGGCAAATCCGCAGCTTCCCACGCTAAATAAGTCATGATATCGAGGGGATTTGTGACTGTGATTAAGATTGCTTCGGGAGAATGCTCGATCGCCTGTTTTGTGGCTTCGGTGACAATTCGAGCATTGATTTTAATTAAATCTTCCCTATTGATACCGGGTTTGCGCGGCACTCCGGCGGCAATTACTATGATATTTGAGTTAGCCGTATCTGTATAATCATTTGTACCGACAATTTGGCGATCGTGGCGTTCCACTCCCCTGGCTTCCATCAAATCCAAAGCAACGCCCTGCGGCCAACCCTCCACAATATCAAGCAATACTACATCTGCCAGATTTTTCTCAGCAATTCGCTGGGCTAACGTACTACCGACTTTGCCTGCACCAATAATTGATACCCGGTTTGATGGAGAATTCATTGGATTTTAGATTTTAGATTTTAGATTTTAGCAATCAGCTTAATTGCGGAAAGGTGCGCGGTGTGCACCCTTCGCTACATTAAGAACAGTGATGTTTAGTTTTGGTGAGTTACTTAAAATCTTCGAGTTGGTCTACCCGCAGCCAAATGTTGGGAGTGGGTACTTTGCCAAATTTGACGAAGGCATAGTCGCCGCGAACATCCATCACTTCGCCCTTTGTTTCAAATATATACGAGGAAAAGCGCTGGTCGCTGGCTTTGGCTTCTAGACTGTTTTCCAATTTTTCGCGTACAGCGCGAACTATACTGCCTTTCTTGATTGCCATAACTTGCTTTGTTTAGTTTAAAAAACTATACAAATTTTAATCTAGATTTGCCTTGAAAGGACTTCTTCTTTCTTCTGACCTCTGGCACCATTCTCGCTTAACAAGATTTCCGACCTGTTCCACAATAGTTCAATATTCTTGTGGGCTCGGTGTCCTGCCCGCCCCTGACAGCCTTATTGACAATGGTACAAGATATCAGTTCTTCCTTCTTCCTTCTTCCGCCTTCTTCCTTCTTCCTTCTTTCTTCCCTCTTCCTTCTTCCCTCTTCCTTCTTCCGCCTTCTTCCCTCTTCCTTCTTCCTTCTCCTTATTGCTGACAGGCGGGGCAAAAATGAGTCGATCGCCCTGCTAATTTTATACGTTCGATGGTTGCGGAGCAAGTGCGGCAGGGTTGGCCGGCGCGATTGTATACCCAAGCGACGCCGCCGTAGTTGCCGTTGACACCTTGGACGTTGAGAAAATTGCTAAAAGTGGTGCCGCCGGAGTCGATCGCCTTCTGTAAAACTTGAATAATAGCTGTATGGATGCGCCCAATTTGCTCTGCGGTCAAATCCGCGCACAGAGTTGTGGGCATCACTCCCGACAAAAACAAAGTTTCGTCTGCGTAAATATTTCCTAAACCCGCTATCAGTGACTGGTCTAGCAATGCTGTTTTTATGGGTCGCGCCCGCCGGTGCAGCTTGCGGGTCAAATATTCTGTTGTAAACTCGTCGGAAAACGGTTCGGGCCCTAAAAGTTTCAGACCGATGACAGTGCTGGAAACCTCGGTTTCTGCCGGCACGTACCACATTTGCCCGAAGGTGCGCTGGTCTACAAACCTCAATTCTTGGTTTCCTTCAAAAAACAGCCGCACTCGCGCGTGTTTTTGCAGGGGTTCGGATTGGTTCACCCACAGCAGTTGTCCCGTCATCCGCAGATGAACGCCCAACCAGCCGGCTTTTGAAGGCAGAAGGGAAGAACTAGAAGTAGGAGTTGGGAATTCTCCCACTTTCTCGGTCTTCCTTTCTGCTTGTGGGAATTGAGATAGTTCTGCCAGTAGATATTTGCCGCGTCTGTACCAGCGGGCGATCGACTTTCCTTTGAGTTTCGTCAAAAAATCGGTCGCAGAGATTGAGCGGGCGATCGTGCTGTTTAACAACACGTCCCCGCCCAACATTTCTCGATCGAGGGTTGCTTGATTCAAACCCCGGCAAATAGTTTCAACTTCTGGCAGTTCTGGCACAATTAGCGTTGTTCTGTTCCTTGATTTGGCGAACCTTCGACGCTGCCGGTTACTTCGGCGCCCGGTTTGCTGTCCGTGGAAGTTTTCGGCTGCTGGGGGGCGCCACCGCTGCCGGTTTTCCGAGTTTTCTCGTCCAGCGTGGTTTGTTTGCCGCCGGAAGCTACTGGAGTCCCTGTTTTCGCTTTTGCTTTGGGTGCTGTTACTTCCACTAATTCGCTTTGGGCGAAGTTGTTGGTGTTGACGCCTGCATAATTTACGCTGTTAAAGCGAACGATAACTGGGTATTTAATGCCGCTTTGGTCTACCGTAGCAACGGTGCCCACTTCTTGATACCAGTAGGATTCTTTGCGGAGAATCCGGACTGTAGAACCGCGTTGAACCATGAGCTTTGTTTCCTTTGCGATGAATAAACGGATAAAGCCATTTTTTTTACTTTAGTCGATCGCGCGGCGCATTTAAAGTCGGCAACGGAATTTTTACCTCCCGCCCCGTTTTTTTGTCTGATCTTTGTAAAGAAAAGTAAATACTTTGGTAGGGCGATCGCTGCGGTTGCAAAATAAATAAACTGACATTATCCGTCAAATAAAACCAGTACGAGCGAGTTGAAAACAAACTTTACAAATAGTTGTGAATTGGTACAGTTAAATGTTGTTCTGCGAAATTCTGATAAGTCATGACTGAACCTCACGCAACAGTAATACTCGCGATCAGTGCTGACGGTAAAATTGCAGATGTAGTCCGATCGCCCGCGAGATTCGGTTCTGCCAACGACAAAGCCCACCTCGAACAGCAAGTGGCAGCAAGCGACGCGGTTTTGTTCGGCAACGGCACTTTACAGGCTTATGGGACGACGATGAGAGTGATTTCGCCGGAATTGGTCAAACAGAGGGAACTGCAAGGGAAGCCCCCACAACCGGTGCAAATTGTGTGTTCGCGATCGTCCCAATTTGACCCAAACTTGCGATTTTTCCAGCAACCGGTGCCTCGCTGGCTGCTGACGGGGCAAGACAGTAGGGAAACGGCATTGCCGTCTCCTCTTGGGACGAAAGACGGGGAAACGGCATTGCCCTCTCCCTACGGGATGACAAACAGTAAGTTCGATCGAATTATCTATGCGAAAACCGCAGGTGGAGAGATTGATTGGATTGATGCGTTTCAACAGCTAGCAAGCTTCGATATCAAACGCTTGGCGATTCTGGGCGGCGGAAAACTGGTAGCGTCTGTGCTGGCTGCGGGCTTGGTAGACGAACTTTGGCTGACGGTGTGCCCGTTAATTTTGGGCGGCGCGGATGCACCGACACCAGTGGAGGGAAAGGGTTTTTTGGCGGATTTAGCTCCGAAATTGGAGCTTTTGGCGGTTAAACAGGTGGGACAAGAGGTATTTTTGCATTATCGGGTCGATCGAACTAACTGAAGCTCAAAGGTACTCCGAGACTAGGGTTTGACGATTAAGCCCTCCGAACCCCCCTAGCCCCCCTTAAGAAGGGGGGAACCGGAGGCACTCAAAGTCCCCCTTCTTAAGGGGGATTTAGGGGGATCGGGTCTCGGACAAAAGCGAGATTTGTCAGGTTTCAAGGTTCACTTGACACCAGTTGCCATTCAGCTTTCCCAGCGATCGAATAATTGTATTAACTTAAATGAAGTTCGATCGCTCTACGCTCAAATCTCCCTATGCTGAAACAGCCAAAACCTGAATATTCTGTAGCCTGGATTAGCAAAATAGGCGAAATCCCGCAAGCATCGTGGGATGCCTTGGCGATGCCACTAAAAACTCCCTTTCTGGAATGGGATTGGCTTAACAATCTCGAAGTCTCCGGTAGTGCGACAGGTAAAACCGGTTGGCTGCCACATCACTTGACTGTGTGGCGAGACAAACAGTTGATTGCTTGCGCGCCGCTTTATGTCAAAAGCCACAGCTACGGCGAATTTGTGTTCGATAATCAGTGGGCTGATTTAGCTCAACGTTTGGGTGTTCAATATTATCCGAAATTGATGGGAATGACGCCGTTTACTCCGGCTGAAGGCTATCGGTTTTTGATTGCCGAGGGGGAAGATGAAGACGAGTTAACAGGAGTAATGGTAAGCGCGATCGACCATTTTTGCGATCGCCACAATATCTCCGGCTGCAATTTCCTTTATGTCGATCCCGAATGGCGCGAAAGAATGGAACGCCACGGTTTCAGCAGTTGGCTGCACCACAGCTATATTTGGCAAAATCAAGGCTATCAAAATTTTGACAATTATTTAGGCGCATTTAATGCCAACCAGCGCCGCAATATCAAGCGCGAACGCAAAGCAGTTGACCAAGCTGGTTTGTTGGTAAAAACGCTGACGGGCGATGAAATTCCCCCAGCCATGTTTGCTCAAATGTATGCTTTTTATGAGAATACTTGCGACAAATTTGGTTGGTGGGGAAGCAAGTATCTGACTAAGCGATTTTTTGAACAGTTGCACCACAATTATCGCGATCGAGTTTTATTTGTAGCCGCCTACGACAAGGAAGATGACAGACAGCCTGTGGGTATGTCTTTTTGTTTGTATAAGGGCGATCGACTGTACGGGCGTTATTGGGGCAGTTTGCAGGAAATAGACTGTTTGCACTTCGATGCTTGTTACTATACGCCGATCGAATGGGCGATCGATCGGGGCATCCAAAGCTTCGATCCCGGTGCCGGCGGGCGGCACAAAAAACGGCGCGGCTTTCCAGCTACGCCCAATTATAGTTTGCACCGATTTTATAACAACCGTCTGGCGCAAATTCTCAAGTCTTATATTGGTCAAATCAACGAAAGAGAACAGGAAGAAATTGATGCAATCAACGAGGATTTACCTTTTACTAAGTTACCTCCGTTGTTACTCGGCGATTGACGGTTGACTGGGAATTTGGAATTGGAAATGGGGAATTAGTAACAGCCCATCGGTGTCAACATAATACTATAACCCTCTGTATATCTCGTTTGTATCGAAGTTTCGATTTCCCTCGCATCCCCCTTAAGAAGGGGGACTTTGAATGCTATTCCCCCTTTATTAAAGGGAGTTAGAGGGGACGTAAGAATACTCTTGTCATCCCCTTATTAAGAGGGGTTAGGGGGTATCGAAACTCAACTATAAACGATATTTATTATGGATTTTAGTGTTAAGTTGACACGAATGGTAACAGTCAACAGTCAACCGTCAACCGTCAACAGTTAAACTAATTCAAAATTACCTTGCCATCTTCCTGAATTTCCAGGGACTTTGTATCAGCGGCCACCTCAGTTGTCGCGCCGAAACTGACTTGCAACATACCCGGCATCGCGGTTGCTTGGGGGCGAACCAGCACCAATCCCCCGTCTGGGCGCTGGTAAGTGAGGGTGATTGGCACTGGGAGGGTTTGAAGCAAAATTTCCGATTGTTCGCCCAGAGTGCGCGGCTGGGTAACGCCTACGATTTGATAATTGATGACAGCATTGGTGGTATTCACCAGTTTAATTACTATCCTGCCTTCGGCAGGCGTAACTCGCGCACTGGGCATGGGGAAGCGGGGAGGCGCATCTGTGGGTGTAGAGGGCATCCCCCTGAGGCTCGGACTCGCAGCCGGAGTTGGTTGGCTGACGGGTTCTTCAGTGGCTGCAGGAGTCTCTGCGGGCTGGGAAACAGGTTTTCCTTGTTGGGGCGGGGGGCCGCCGGCCTGGGAAAGTGTTGCGAGACTAACGAGTAAACCCCCGCAGGTGGCTGCTAGCAAGCTGATTTTTTTTAACGGTAGATTGTGGCGAAACATAAATAACTCCTCACAAGTTCGATCGAGGTTTTCCAACAAAGTTCATGTTAATCTATGCGGGAATTGAATTTTAATAGGTGGGTTTGGGTCAGAGGTAAGAAGAATCAGGCTTGAGGGGTAGATTTTTTTTTAACCGCAGAGGGCGCAGAGGAGGAGGGGAAGTTTTAGGGGTGAGATGCTTCTGATTTGTGGGCGGGGAGGGTGACGGTAACGGCGGTACCTTGATCGACTTGGCTGTCAATGCGGATTTGGCCGCGGTGATTTTCGACAATTGCTTTGGCGATGGCTAATCCTAAACCGGAACCGGCGGCGCTGCGGTGGGTGCGGGCGGGATCTGCGCGGTAGAATCGATCGAACAAATGCGGCAGGGCTTCTGCGGAAATTCCGATACCGGTGTCTGTTACTTTTATTTGCAGCGCTGGATTTAACATCGGCGAATTTCTTTTGTTTTTAGCTGCAAGTTGCAATTCTACTTCAATTTCACCGCCCGAGGGCGTGTACTGCACGGCGTTGCTGACAAGATTGGTAAAAAGTCGGGCTAGTTGATCCCAGTCGCCCAACAGTGTAAAGTTTTCCTCAGCGTTGGGCAGATCGACAATTTCCAAAGAAAGAGAGAGATTTTGGGTTGTGGCGATCGCCTGTTGTTCTTCAATTACCTCCATCAGCAAAGCATCGAGAGGAACCTCAATCCACTGCTGCTGGACGATACCGCTATCTTGTCTGGCTAAAAACAGCAAATCGTCAACCAAGCGCCCCAAACGGCGGGTGAGGCGTTCGATAACTTGTAGCTGTTGATGCTGCTGCGGTTCGATATCGGGTTCCGCCAAAGCTACTTGGACGTTAGTTTGAATAGTGGCGATCGGATTTCTGAGTTCGTGAGAAGCATCAGCAGTAAACTGTTTGAGACGCTGATAAGATTCCCGCACAGGTTTCATAGCCAATCCCGACAGCAGCCAGCCAATAGCTGCAACGCAAATTAGAGTTAAACCCGCGCCTAAAATCAAATCAAGAATTAATTGGCGGATGGGTTTTGTCACTTCAAACCAAGGATGGCTGACTCGCAAATATCCCAGAACTTGGCGGCCGCTTTGTACTCGCTGCGTTACTTGTCTGAGGGAATAGTTTTGATCGGACGGCAACTTATTATTAATTATCCAAACCGTTTCGCCAGTGCGGTTAGCGTGAATGGGAATATTCAGCGGTTCTGATAATGTAGACCACAGCAATTGGCCCGTAGGACTGAACCATTCTAAATCAATGTGGTCGTCTTCTACGGCATCCGTGCTATCTGGAAAACTGGCTTGAATATTAACTTGCAACTTATTTTTTTCTGTGGTATTAGGGAAAGTTAGCGGTTCGATAACGAGAGTGCGCTCTATTACTTCGACAACATGATTGAGAGTGTCATCAATGCGATCGATTAAAGTATTGCGGACGTAGAAATAGAAACCTGTGGCGAATACAAGCAACAATACAGCAGTAACGGCAGTATACCAAATAGCGAGGCGGCGGCGGGTAGTTTGAAACATGGGAAATGGGGATTTTTTTTTTAACGAACCGCGAAGACGCGTTCGGCGAAGCCGTTCCCGAAGGGTAGGGCGCGAAGGAAGAAAAGAGCGAGAGAATCTTAAAGGGATTGTGAAGTAATAATCATTAACTAACTCTTAACCAACCATTTATAAATATAACGCTCTTCTCTTCTCTTCTCTTCTCTTCCTTTGTGTCCTTCGCCTCTTCGCGGTTCCTTAAAAAAAGCCTTGTTCAGAAGTCCTGCAATAATTGCTACCACAATATTCCATTATTAATACTTCAGACAGATGTCGAGGTAACTCCCAGGTTGATAATGTACTCGCGAAACTTTTTAGGTAAAAGCCTGTGAACACATTTTTATTTAGAGCAGCGATCGGGCTATTAATGGCATTTTTTGGGGCAATCACCTATTTTACAAACGACGTACAAAATCCGGTAACTGGAGAGAAACAGCGCGTGCAGCTTTCTCCCCGCCAAGAGATTGTTTTGGGATTGCAGGCGCGAGATAAAATGGCCGCCCAGTACGGGGGGCTTTATCCTAGCCAGAGTATTCAGCAGTATGTCGATCAAGTAGGAAAACGAGTTGTCAACGGTTCGACCGCGAAACAAGCGGGTTATCCGTTTGAATTCCACGTGCTGCGAGACCCCGAAACTGTGAATGCTTTTGCTTTACCGGGGGGACAAGTTTTCATTACTGCGGGGCTGCTGCGGCGGCTGAATTCCGAGGCTCAGTTGGCTGCTGTACTGGGGCACGAAAGCGGTCACGTTGTGGCGCGCCACGCTGCGGAACACTTGGCAAAACAGCAGTTAGGCAGGTCTTTGGTAACGGCGGTTGGGGTGGCTACTAGCGACGATCGCGGGGGCGGCCAGCAGGCAGCATTAATTGCTCAAGCTGTTAATCAAGTTGTCGGTTTGCGGTACGGTAGAGCGGATGAACTTGAGAGCGATCGGCTAGGTTTTCGGTTTATGACCGAAGCGGGTTACGATCCTAGAGGTATTGTTGAGGTGATGCAAATTCTCGGTGCTTCTAGGAACGGCGAAGCGCCGCCGGAGTTTTTGAGTTCTCACCCGAATCCTGAAAACCGAGTTGAAAAGTTGCAAGCTTTAATCGCACAAAATTATCCTAACGGCGTTCCGGCTAATTTGGTGTCTGGACGCGATGAGTTTGCTAAGAATGTGTCGGGGGATCAGCGATAATTGCATCGGCCTTCACAAAACTTCATGCTAAAGGCCGATATAAGTTGGAGGGTAATTTGGCACGATCGACTTAATGAGCGATCGAGCAATTGGAAAGTTGAAAACCATGATTGAATCTTGGATGATTATCGGCGGCGTGACTTTCTCAGTCGCCTTCGGCACTCTGTTTTTTAAACTCCGCGATATTAACTGGGCCGTCAAACTTCAAAGACCGGATTGGATGTTTTTTGAGCCTGCTATTCCGTTAATTTGGACGGTAATTTTTGCTTGCGGGGCCGGCAGCGCTACTTTCGTGTGGGAACAGGAGCCAGGGAGCCTTAAAACATGGGTGCTGATGGCTTTCTACTTGCTTTTAGAAATTGTCACCGTTGCTTATATTCCTGCTACTCTCAGAGCCAAAAGTCTCAAAGTAGGGACAATTTTGGGAGGGGCTGGGGAGATTTTGGGAGTTGTGCTGACGTTGGCTGTTTTGCCGATTTCTCAAACCGCGGCTTTGTTACTTTTGCCTTACGCGATTTGGGGTGCGATCGGCACTTATACTACTTGGGAAATGATTCAGTTAAACCCCGAAGCTGCATAAAGCTCAGATGAGCTTCGGCGCACCCTACATACTATAACGCTCTTCTCTTCTCTTCCTTCGTGTCATTAGGGTCTTCGCGGTTCGTAAAAATAACCTTGTTAAGAATAGCCAATCCGTGCTACCGGGTTAACCGACCGATAGAGTGAGGAAATCCGCTTAACAGTGTGGGGGTATTTGATGAGAAAATAGATGAATAAAAGTGCTTTAAATCAAAGGATGACAGTTATCAATGGCCATTAAAGACCAGCCCCAACCACCTCGTTTTCGACAAATTAGCAATGTCTTGTTATTGCTCTCAAGTTTGTTTTTGCTGGCAAACATCTTTTTACCGAATTTGTTCGGCCCCCAAATTCCGCAAGTGCCTTACAGCTTGTTCGTCCATCAAGTGCAAGAACAAGATGTAGTACGAGCTTCGGTAGGTCAAAATGAAATTCGCTACCAACTCAAAGGCGAAGGCGACAAACCCGGTCAAGTGCTCTCCACTACGCCAATTTTTGACCTGGAATTGCCTAAACTTTTACAAGAAAAAGGCGTTGAATTTGCGGCGACTCCGCCGGCTAAAAATGGCTGGATCGGCAGTGTTTTAAGCTGGGTGGTTCCGCCACTGATTTTTGTGGCGATTTTTCAATTTTTCATGAACAGGCAGGGTGGCGGGCCGCAGGGTGCACTGTCGATCGGCAAAAGCAAAGCTAAGGTCTATGTAGAAGGCGAATCGGCGAAAATTACTTTTGCTGATGTGGCTGGAGTAGAAGAGGCTAAAACTGAATTAGTCGAAGTTGTTGAATTCCTGAAAACTCCCGACAGATTTACGGCAATTGGTGCGAGAATTCCGAAAGGCGTACTGTTAGTCGGGCCTCCGGGAACTGGCAAAACGCTGTTAGCAAAAGCAGTGGCTGGTGAAGCAGGCGTGCCGTTTTTTAGCATCTCGGGTTCGGAGTTTGTGGAACTGTTTGTAGGTGTTGGTTCTGCAAGAGTTAGAGATTTATTCGAGCAGGCTAAAAAACAGGCTCCTTGTATTATTTTCATTGATGAATTGGACGCGATCGGCAAATCTCGTAGCAGTAACGCTAGCTTCGGTGGGAACGATGAACGCGAACAAACTCTCAATCAATTATTAACTGAAATGGATGGTTTTGCGGCGGGCAATACTACGGTAATTGTGCTGGCTGCAACTAACCGCCCGGAAAGTTTGGATGCTGCTTTGTTGCGCCCTGGTCGTTTCGATCGCCAAGTTTTAGTCGATCGCCCAGATTTATCTGGTCGCGAAGAAATTTTGAACATTCACGCTCAAAAAGTGAAGTTGGGCCCGGATATTAACTTGAAGGTGATCGCCACTCGCACCCCCGGTTTTTCGGGCGCAGATTTGGCAAATTTGGTGAATGAAGCTGCTTTGTTGGCGGCCCGCAACCGGCGCTTAACTGTGGCGCAGGAAGACTTTGCAGAGGCGATCGAACGCATTGTGGCGGGCTTAGAAAAGAAAAGCCGCGTGCTCAATGAAAAGGAGAAAACCATCGTTGCTTATCACGAAGTCGGCCACGCAATGGTGGGTGCTCTGATGACGGGTAATGGCGAAGTTGCCAAAATCTCGATCGTCCCTCGCGGTATGGCTGCTTTGGGTTATACTTTGCAGTTACCGACTGAAGACCGTTTCTTGTTGGATGAGTCGGAATTGCGGGGTCAAATTGCGACTTTGTTGGGCGGGCGATCGGCTGAGGAAGTGGTGTTTGGTAGCATTACTACTGGCGCTTCAAATGATTTGCAAAGGGCGACTGATTTAGCTGAACGGATGGTGACAACTTACGGGATGAGTAAGGTTTTGGGGCCTCTAGCTTACGATCGAGGTCAACAATCAATGTTCCTCAACGACGGTATGGGAAATGCCCGCCGTGCGGTAAGTGCTCAAACTGCTGAGGCGATCGACCAAGAAGTGAAGGAAATTGTCGAAACTGCACACCAGCAAGCTTTGGATATTCTGAAAGCAAATCGAGAATTGTTGGAAACAATTACGCAGAAACTGTTGGAAACTGAGGTGGTGGAAGGTGACGCACTTCGCGAATTCCTCCGTCAAGTGCGGCCTTTAGATAAGGTTGCGGCTTCAGTTTAATAGGGTTTAATTAAACCGCAGATGAACGCAGATGATTCCAAATCATCTGCGTTTTTGATATGTCTTAAATCCTAAACTTTCAAGCAGAAGCCTTCGGAGCCGATGCGCGGTAGCGTTCCTTTTGTAGTGAGGTCTTAATCTTTTGTTCTTCTATGACACGGGTTTGGTACAATTTTCGCATTAACTTTTTCGTAATAGCTGAAAATAAGTGAATTTGCGGTGCTTGGCTTTGCAACTTTGTGCCATCCAACAGCAGGCGGATTACTGTTTCTGCTCAAGCTGTGCTTTCAAATCCTGACAGCCGTGCAGAAAGATGAGCCGACTGAAATAGACAAGGGCCAACAGACAAACCCGGGTTTGTGCGATCGCAAGTAATCGTATTAAGGGAGAGCAATCACAGAGCGCTCTCCCTTCGCACCAAATACCTTCTGACTGCCATTACAGTATAATTGGTGAATATGACATAGTAAAAATTGTACAGAAATCATGACTATCGATCTAGAGATTTTTCAAACTGTCGTCAAGATGCCAGACTCTCTCAAACAAGAGATATTGCATTATGCAAAATATCTACTTGAAAAACACGCCACAACAGAATCATCTCCCGAACAAATTGAACAACCTCATGGTTATGGTAGTTGGGCCGGCCAGATCGTTATGTCTGATGATTTCGATGAACCGCTGGAAGATTTAAAGGAATATATGTAACATGGAATCCCTTTTAGATACTCATGCCTTTCTGTGGTATTTGCTTGGCGATTCTAATCTAGGTAGTAAAGCAAAAGAAGCGATCGATACTAAAACAGGTTTATATTTTAGTATTGCCAGCCTGTGGGAAATCTCTATTAAAATTAATGTCGGTAAGCTTCAACTGAATCGACCATTTGAAGACCTGCCCAAGGAATTGCAATACATTAACGCTCAAATTCTACCAATTACAGTTGAAGACACTGAGATTTACGCAGGTCTTCCTCTGCATCATCGAGATCCCTTCGATCGTATTCTGGTAGCACAGACCATGAATCATTCGCTGGTTTTGATGAGTCGCGATGAGGCTTTTGATGCTTATCCAATTCAGCGAGTTTGGTCATGAAAAAGGCCAAAGTTTTATACTAGCGATCGCCCCTACCTATCTAATTAGTCGCTCCCTACAGTTACCATTACAAACATACAGAAACCCGGCTGCTTCAAACAACCGGGTTTCTAAATATTGTTGCTGCATTTTCGACGATTAAATTCCGGGCACGTAGGCCATAACGGGAGTACCTTGCTGCTGCTGCTGCGCGATTTCCAAAAGGCGTTGAATCCGCTCCTCTGTCGGCGGGTGAGTGCGGAAAAGTGACTGCAAACCTTTAGTCGAAAAAGGATTCACAATCAGTAGCGGCGACATCGCAGGATTGCCGTGCATCGGAATTTCATGACCCATTTTCTCTAATTTTTGCAGGGCGTTTGCTAAACCGATCGGGTTATTGGTAATTTCCACCGCACCGCTGTCGGCTGCAAATTCCCTCGTCCGAGAAATCGCCAATTGAATTACGGTTGCTGATAGCGGTGCTAAAATGATTAAAAACAACAAACCAAACGGATTCGCGCCTTGTCTGCTATCCCGCGTTACCGGGCCGTAAAGCGCTCCAAAAGTCAGAATTCGCCCGACAAATGTAATAGCACCAGCAATGGTTCCTGCAACTGCTTGAGTGAGGGTGTCGCGGTTGCGGATGTGGGTGAGTTCGTGCGCTAAAACGCCTTCCAATTCTTCGCGGGAAAGCAGCTTGATGATGCCTTCAGTAACTGCTATTGTCGCGTGTTCTGGGTCTCTTCCTGTGGCGAAAGCGTTGGGAGATTGAGTGGGAACTAGAAATATTTTCGGCACCGGAATTTGGGCTTTTTCGCTCAGCGATGCTACTATATCGTAGATTTCGGGAGCTTCGCTGCGGGCGATCGGCTGAGCGCGGTAAGCCATTAAAGCGGCCGTGTCGGAATAGTACCAAGAGCTAAAACTTGAGAAGGCGGCTAGCGCTAAACCGATGTAAAGTCCTTGCTCGTTGCCGATTAAATAATAACTTCCTAAAACGAGAAGGCCGCTGAGGAGTCCTAAGAGAGCGGCTGTTCTGAGTTGATTTGTTCCTAACATGGCGAGTTGAGGGCGATCGCTATTTTGATATTTTTGAGCTTGTAATTAGGTTTTCATATTTGCGAGCGATCGCGCCTCTATCTGCCGAAATAACTGATGCCGCCAATAGTAGTATTTTACCTTCGCGCTCCGAGACTGGGAATACCTATCGGGAGGCTCTCTCGCCTGCTCTCAAGAGGCGGCAGAGCCACGGGATATGACATTTCCCGGCTCTGACTGGAAACGAGATTAAATCAACAAAATAAACGCAGACAATCTTAGATTCATCTGCGTTTACCTGCGTTCATCGGCGATTTAATTCTCCAACCCTAAACCGCTTGCACTTGCTTTTCCTCAACAGCAACAGGTTCTTGATATACTGTCTGAGACTCATTAGCCAAAAAGTCAGCTAATTGAGCTTCAATTTCATCCCGCACAATCTGACGGTATTCCAGAAAATGCTCGTTGTGAGCACACACAGTCAAATAATGATCCCAAACCGCAGGATTCCGCTTGAGAATGCTGAACAAATGATGCCAGAACTTCCAGCGAGTGCTGCGCTTTACTCCTTGTCGCCAAACCACAGTTAGCAGTGCTCGCAAGTCTATCCAACTGGGAACTCTTGCAGGTATATTTGCTGTAGGTGCACCCAGCATCAAGAAGTGGCGATAGGTGCGGTCTAAATATTTCTCAGCATCGTACACATCAGAAAATGCTTGAACATATTCCCTCGCGATATCTTCTAGCGGCCGCGTGGGAATGAAGTTCATCAAGGTAGTCTGGTTGAGGTTGCCCGATTTGTCGCGCAACCGCCCTTCTTTTGCGAGTCTGTGGGACAATGCAGTATGAGGCAAAGCTTGGAGCATTCCAAAGGTTGTGCTCGGAATTGCTGCGGCTTCGGCAAAGTCTACAATGCGCTGACCGGCACCGGGTTTTTCGCCGTCGAATCCAATGATAAATCCGGCCATTACTCGCAAACCAGTTTTCGCAATCAACTCTACTGATTCTATCAGGGAATTGCGGGTATTCTGGAATTTCTTGGTCATTTGCAAGCTTTCTTCATCGGGAGTTTCAATTCCCAGAAACACTGCATTGAAATTGCAAGCTACCATCATCTCCATCAATTCTTGGTCTTGGGCTAAATCGATGGATGCTTCGGTGTTGAAAGTAAACGGGAATTTGTGTTCCTCTTGCCAGACTTTTAAGTCTTTTAGCAACAGTTTGACGCTGCGTTTGTTGCCGATAAAGTTGTCGTCTACCATGAACACGCCGCGCCGCCAGCCCAAGTTGTAGAGATAGTCTAATTCTGCTATCAGTTGTTGGGGGTTTTTGGTGCGGGGTTTGCGACCGTATAGGACGATGATGTCGCAGAATTCGCACTGGAAAGGACAGCCTCTGGAAAATTGAATCGACATCGAGTCGTAGGCGTCTAATTCAAGCAAATCGAAGCGGGGGACTGGGGTTGTGGTAACATCAGGTTTTACGCCGTCCGATCGATATATTCCGCTTTTTTCGCCACGCCCTATTGCTTCGACGAACATCGGCAAGGTGATTTCGCCTTCGTCGAGAATCAGGTAATCTATGCCGGCTGCTTGAGGTTCTTCTGGTACGGAAGTCGGGTAGGGGCCACCACAAGCTACGGATTTACCGCGCCGTTTTGCTTCGCGAATGATGTCTAGCAAATCTTCTTTTTGGACAATCATTGCCGAGAGAATAACGAGCTCTGCCCATTCCCATTCTGCTTCGGTGATTTGTCTGATATTGCGATCGACTAACTTAAATTCCCATTCTTGAGGTAAAATAGCTGCTACTGTTACCAAACCCAGCGGTGGCAGCAGCACTTTACGATCGACTAATTCTAGGATTTTCTCGTAAGACCAAAATGTTTTCGGAAACAGGGGATAAACTAGGAGAACTCGCATTATATGTTAAACCTCACATCAGTAAACAACTTGCGATCTGGCTGGCGTGTTTGAAAGTTCGATCGACTCTCAAGACTTAATGTTAATGCTAAAATTACGATCTTGCACTTGATCGAATATCTGGCGAGGGGTGACACCCCCTAAGACAAACAAAATGAGCGCAATTTTTAGCTTGCAGTTCCCTGTTAAAGTTTGCAAATGCTGATATCTTATCGTATTTGACCCTTAATTGACGATAATCGCATTTAAAAAGCATGGGATTAAGGCAAAAAAGAACTTGAAACAGTAAATTAGTCGTTTTGTGCACACGAATCACCCTACATTACTCGTTTGGTGCCCATTCCTTCTTCCCTCGAACCTCTTCCTTCTTCCTGACATCCGTTACATCCGTTACATCCGTTACATAATCCGTTGCCGAACTTCCCTCTTCCTTCTGGCCTAATTTGAATCTTTGCCGGGAATCCCGCTAGTTCTTAACATATCGGCCACTGTGCCACAGTAACTTGGCATTCCTATGCTTTCGGGATTCACAAGATTTTGATAGGTAAAATGGCGGTAGCTGATGCAAAATCTATCCCAAGCAGCCACCTGAATTCGGAACAGCCAAATAAAGAAATTGGCTAGCCAAGCTGAAAGAGTAATCCGAAAAAATATTTTTTTATTCAAATGTTGGCAAGCTTGTTCTACCACTTCGTTAGCTGTAATCGCCGGATTTCCTAGCACAAAATGTCGCGGTTCCTCGGAAGCAGGCGGATGCTCAACTAAATAATTAACTACTTTGGCAATATCTGCACCGTGGATGAAGTGAAAACTTCCATCTGCCTTAAACCAGCGAATTAAACCAATCCATTTTGCGACAAGTGGCAGGCCAGATGACAAGTGAGATACTGGTTTTTCTGCGTCTCCTCCCAATACTAATGTCGGATAAAGTGCGGTAATCGGAGGCACATTTTTCAAGGCTGACAAATGCACCATGCAGTTGTATTTTGAGCGAATATAATCTGTTCCCAGTTCCCCGGCTTCTTTGAGCAAATTGTTGTCTCGACCGAGAATGCTGGCAGTTGAAAAATAAATTACTTGCTGGCAAGTCTGTGGCGAAAGTAGTTGAATTAGCCGGAGAGTTTTCGTTACGTTAACGTCAAACACTTCTTGAGTTCCTCCCCAAGCAGTGGCAGCTAAAATTGCGACATTAATTGTTTGCAGAAGTTCGGCGTGTCGATCGATATCTCGCATATCGCCTTGTAATATATGGATGCCGGGGCGGGCTTTCCAGTCAAATTTTAATTTTTCGGGGTTGCGAACTAAGAGGTAAAGTTCGTGGTTTGTTTCTTGAATCAAAGTTTCGGCCATGTAGTGACCGATACAGCCACTTGCACCCGTCACAAAAATTTTTTTGGAGTTCATTTTGCCGCAGGAGAAGAGGGAAGGATTCGACGCTTTTTCAACGGTAGGGACACGGCAAGACCTATTAGTATCAACTTAAGCCTAAAGTCCAGAAGGAATATCGCTTTTATTCGAGTCCAGATCCCCCTAAATCCCCCTTAAGAAGGGGGACTTTGAGTGCTTCCTGTCCCCCCCTTATTAAGGGGGGTTAGGGGGGATCGAGACTTTGATACAAACAAAAGAGACGGTCGGTTTTACGTTAAGTTGACACCAATGGGCATTGCCCTCTCCCTACAAATATCAGGTGCAATTAACCGGATTCGATCGGATTATATAATCTTTTTCGACGGTCGGGAGACGGCAATACGTATTGGTGTCAACTTAAGACTGGAACCCTGATAAATTTCGCTTTTAACGCTGTCTCGATCCCCCTAAATCCCCCTTAACAAGGGGGACTTTGAGTGCTTCCTGTCCCCCCCTTATTAAGGGGGGTTAGGGGGGATCGAGACTTTGATACAAACAAAAGAGACGGTCGGTTTTACGTTAAGTTGACACCAATGGGCATTGCCCTCTCCCTACAAATATCAGGTGCAATTAACCGGATTCGATCGGATTCTACAATCGAAATCAAATCAAGCAGCAACTGCAAGCAATTTGTCTGCTTGTTTTGCGGTTTCAAAGAAGAAACGCACGTTATCTTCGGGAGTTCCCGGTAACACGCCGTGTCCCAAATTGAGGATGTGTCCGCGATGACCGGCTTTGCGAATTGTATCAAGAATTCGATCGCGAATAAACGGTTGAGAACCAAATAACACGCCTGGATCGAGATTTCCCTGAACGTTCATATTCGGGCCCAAACGTCGGCGCGCGTCGGCCATGTCAACAGTCCAATCGACGCTAATGATATCGGCGCCGGATGTTGTCATGCGTTCGAGGAGGCCGGCGCTACCGGTGACTAACAGAATTAGCGGGGTGTCGGGATGGGTTTTTTTGACTTGCTCGAATACTTGTTTCTGGTAAGGTAGAGCGAAGGTGTCGTAGTCCTGCGGGGAGAGTTGGCCGGCCCAGGAGTCGAACATTTGCACTACTTGCGCGCCGCCGTCGATTTGATAGCGCACGTAAACGGCGATCGCATCGGCGAATTTCGACAGCAACTGATGCAGTAAAGTGGGATCGGAAAATGCCATGTTTTTGATAATCGCATAATCCTTAGAACCTTTGCCCTCAACCGCATAGGCCGCCAGCGTCCACGGCGCGCCCACAAAACCGAGCACGGTGGATTTGTTGCCGACTTCTTCGCGCAGGGATTTGAGGATGGTTTTGATAAACGGCAAGCTTTCTTCCGGGTTCAGCGGTTGCAGGTTGTCGATTTGCTGCTGAGTGCGGATGGGTGCGTGGATAATCGGGCCTTTGCCTTCGGCGATGTCCATGTCGATGCCCAAACCGGGCATGGGGGTGACAATATCGGAAAACAGAATTACGCCGTCGGGTTGAAACGCGCGCCACGGCTGGAGGGAAACTTCGATCGCAACTTCGGGAATTTCGGAACGTTCGCGAAACGAGGGATACTTTTCTCGCAAATCTCGATAAGCCTTCATGTAGCGGCCGGCTTGACGCATCATCCACACGGGCGGGCGGTCTAGGGTTTCGCCACGGGCTGCCCGCAACAACAAGGGAACTTCATTTAATGCCGACATTTTAACTTTTCTCTACCTTAGATATTTCAATGCCTTTGGTAGCTTACCACTGTGCGATCGTCCTTTTCGACAAAATCGTTGTGTGTACAAATGTGTATTTTGTCATGGCCAAAGAAAGTGAGGCGAGGGCCAGAGATCGACTGTATATAAAGGACTGGTATAAATCTTGTGTATAGGCAAAGAAACCGGGTTTCTACGAAGAAACCGGGTTTCTTTGCCCGCGCTACAGTTTGACCTACTTACCTCGTCACACAAACTCCGCCCACCACTACCCGACATTGATCTGGGCCCGCATCGAATCTACTATCATTCCGCCTCGCCGAGTCTAAATCTCTAGTCCGTGAATTGTAGTAATAATCTCCCGCCGGAAAGTTTCTAGTCGGGACAGCGCAGTAAGTTGAATCTTGATTACCATCGTCAAACCTTACTCTCACCATAGAACGTCTCTCGCTACAGTTGATTGATCGCAAGCCAAAATCATCTTGCAAAAGCTGGGATCTGTCATATCGGCCACTGTCTTGCCTGTCGTCCCGCGAATTTCTCGATCGTCTGTCGCCCCCATCAATTCCCGAAACTTCCAGCGTGTAATTACCGCCCCTGGCAGCATCTTTCGTTAACACTAAAAGCTTGTAATCGCCACTACGTGGAATTTGATAATTAAAAGAACGGTCTTGCGTAAAAGCGACTTGTTTGTTGTTCCCATAAAACAGCACCATGACCGGAGTAAAACCGCGACTTCTCTCTGTATCTAAAAACACTTCAATGTTGTCGCCTTCCCTCGCGCTGAATGTGTATTCTTGACCGCGCAATTCTTCCGTCGGAGAACCCGGAACCCACATATTCCGGAAACGGTAGATGGGGGAAGTGCGGCGAATTACTCCATCTATGCGATCGTTATTCTGTATCTGTTCGCCAACCGCACTAGAGGAAATGCTCGTAAGTGCCAATCCTGTAACTAGGAATGCGGCAGCAATACTGTTTAACAAGTTGTGTGCTTTCATATCAACCTCTCGAAAAATTTAAAATCTTTTTGCTTTTTTTGTGCCGACATTTGCATACACAATCCATTTTAAATGTAATTTCTGCCAACCGTGTCAACCTCACCCAACCAGACTTTTTAGCGGGTGCAAAATCTCAAGCTAAAGTTACAGACGTTGATCCCTAATCTAAAGTTGCGATTTATCGCCGCAAATCAGCAATCCCGATGCGGCGTCGAGACAAGCTGTAATTCCCATAGGTAAAGCAGCGTTAACGCCCTCGTGGCCGAAGGGCAAAT
Organism: Microcoleus sp. S13_B4; assembly: GCF_036700885.1. Classification (NCBI taxonomy): domain Bacteria; kingdom Bacillati; phylum Cyanobacteriota; class Cyanophyceae; order Oscillatoriales; family Microcoleaceae; genus Microcoleus; species Microcoleus sp. S13_B4. Next base: position 41,635 of record NZ_JAUBPU010000008.1, on the reverse strand, counting down.
CCGAGACTATGGGAATATTCAAGTCCCCCAGCCGATCGCGCAAAACCTCTTCAATGCTAAAACTGGGAATACTCGGGTCAATCTCGCAGCGGCTGAAGCGCCCCAAAGCAATGCCCCGCACCCCAGCGAAAGCCCCCGCCATCCGCCACAAAGTCAGCATTCGATCGACCCTGTACGGAGCCTCTGAAACATCTTCAAATGCGAGAATAACCCCGGTCAAATCCGGTTGATACGGGGTTCCGAGCAAATGAGAAGCCACCGTCAGATTCGCAGGAAACAGCCGCCCGGTGGCTTGTCCGCCGCCCCATCCTTTACCTTGCAAAGATTGTAAGGGACGACCTTCGATGCAGTCAAAAAGTCGATCGACAGACCAATCCGGTTCCGCAGCCAAAGTTGTCAGCATCGGCCCGTGAACGCCCCAAACGCCCAATTTAGCCTGATTCCACAGCAAAGCAGTAATATCTGAAAAGCCGATTAACCATTTCGGCGAATGGGAATCGGGCATGGGGAATCGGGCATGGGGCATGGGGCATGGGGCATCGGGAATTGGTGATTGGGCATTTTTTGCTTCTGCCACATTTCCTTTTTCCAAAAGTCGAGTGCTGCCGAAACCGCCTCGAACACAGAGAATACCGCGACAATCAGGGTCATTTAGGGCATCTGCGAGCTGTCTGACGCGGTTTTCGTCGGAACCGGCCAAATAGCCCCAGCGATCGTCAAAACCCGGTGTTAATTCAATTCGATAGCCGCGGGATTTCCAAATTTCTACACCGCGTTCAAAGGTACTTAATTCTCGCAAAGTGCCACTAGGAGCAATTACCATGAGCAAATCTCCTGGTTGCAGAAATTTTATGTTATTCATTAGTTATTAGTTATTAGTTATTAGTTATTAGTTAGATCGCGTTTGGTGAATCGATCGTAATTTCGTAGGGCGGGTTTTACAGACAATTTCTGACTGAAACAGACAATCTCGCAAACCCGTCCCCACCCACCCATAAATACAAACCTACATTTCGGATTCGATGCAAATTTAAGGTTGATGTGGGTTATCGGTTGTGGCGGGGCGGGTTTATCTAGATTGTTGATAATCGTTAGATATTGTCGGTGAAACCCGCCCCTACGGGATAGGGTTAATTATTGATTTAGGAGTGAGTTTTTCAGATTGTTTGTTAATGATTGCTAAGGCAAAGTCAGAATTTCCACCCCAGAATCAGTCACAGCTAACGTGTGTTCGAATTGAGCCGAAAGCTTTCCATCCTTGGTGATAGATGTCCAACCATCGGCGAGAATTTCCACTTCCCAAGTGCCTTCATTAATCATCGGCTCGATCGTAAAAACCATGCCTTGTCTGAGCTTCTTTCCCGTGCCCCGTTTGCCGTAGTGCAGAATTTCCGGTTCAGTATGAAAGACTCGGTGAACCCCGTGCCCGGCAAAATTTCGCACTACCGAAAAACCCTGTGCTTCAGCATATTCTTGAATCGCTGCACCGATGTCCCCAGTACGAGCACCCGGTTTAACTTCAGCAATTCCTCTTCTGAGACATTCCTCCGTTACTTCAACTAACTTTTTAGCGACAGGTGAAGGTTTCCCGACAAAAAAAGTCTTGGAAGTATCGCCATGATAACCATCTACTAAAGGCGTTACATCAATATTAATAATGTCACCTTCTTTAAGGATTTGTTTCGCATTGGGGATGCCGTGACAGACTACTTCATTGACGCTTGCACACAGAGATTTTGGAAATCCTTTATAGCCTAGCGGAGCGCTTTTTGCTCCGTGTGCCAATGTCCAGCGTTCGGCTTCGTCGTTAATTTCGAGAGTGCTTACTCCCGGTTTAACCATCGGTTCGAGATGTAGCAGAAGTTCGGCCGCTAAACGGCCTGCTTGGCGCATTTTTTCTATTTCTCTACTGGATAAAAGCACTAAACGTTCGGTTGCCATAGTTTTTTCAGGTTTCTTTTTTGGTGATCGATTAAGAGTTTATGTAACTCAATTTTAGAAGAGAGTTGAATTGCTGTTCAATAAACTTGTAAGGCGCATCAGCGAGCGAATGTTTCTAAAAATTAGCCAGTATTATTACTGACGCACCCTACTAGCAGTGATAGATTTGAACCAGTGTTCACAACGATCGCCCAAAGCTGCTAAAGAATATTCTACCTCTGCTTGTCGCCTGCAAGCGCTGCGGTCAATTTGGTCTAAGCGGGCGATCGCACCTACCAAGCCATTTACACTATCAGGCTCCACTAAAAAGCCCGTCAGTCCGTCTCTAACAATTTCCGCCGGCCCCCCGCGCTCGTAAGCAATCACGGGCACACCGCACGCTAAAGCCTCGATGGCGACATTTCCGAAAGCTTCCACCCAACGTGGTGTCATCAACAATGCTCGGCACTGACGGACTTGCTCTTGCATTTGGGTTGTTGTCAGAAACCCTAAATATTCTACCGGAGCATCCGGGTAATCTGCACAAATTTTTTGCCAATAATCCTCATCTTGCATTTTGCCCATAATTTTCAGGGGAATGCCTGTAATTTTCGCTGCTGCTACTGCATCTTCTAAGCCTTTTTCCGGGGCGATGCGGCCTAGCCAAGCTAATTTAGACTGCGGTTGGTTGCAAAATTCGTACAGGGATAAATCTATGCCATTTCCCAACAACTGACATTCATCGGCAAAGGCGAATGTTTTGGCTTGAGAAGCGGTGTGAACTCCGATCGTACCAGGAAACTGGACTGCGGTTTGTCCGGCGATGCGATCGAGGGCAGCAGAAAGGGAGCCCATGCTGATCAAATGTGCGATCGGAGTCCTAAAAAATGGTGTCAAATAAAACGGCAGCCAATCGTAGGCAAAATTAACAATCACATCCCATTCATCCTGAACTTGGCGAGCATATTCCCACATATTCGCCAGCACAGAATCTGCGGGCATCACAATAGGATCATTGTAATCTTGTGTTTGGGCGGTTACTTGCAAATCACCCGTTATTTCGCTTACTGGAATTGATTCTAAGACTGATCCTATCGGCGCTACAACTGCTATTTTATGACCGCGACTCTGCAATTCTTTAGCAATGTTAAGGACTGTAAGTTCGACACCGCCACCCAACCCTGAACCTAGTTGACCGACCGAAGTTGACAGGAACAATAGTTTTAAATAGTTATTAGTCATTAATCAGTAGTCCTTAATTCTAACCTAATCTAAATTCTCAATTCTCCCCTCTCTAATTTCCCATCTCAAATTACGTGAAAATTGCTAGATTTATCAATCCCTCCCAGAACGCGGACGGATGCGATTCAACTGATTGATTGCCCAGCGAGCAGTTTCCTGAACTTCTGGATCGGGATCGTCCGTCGCACGGTGCAACAAGTAACTGATTTGATTCACCAATTCATAAATCCGCGTCAAGTCGCGAATTGCATTTTTACGCACTTCGGGATTTTCATTTTGCAGCGAAATTGACCACGCATTATTCATGGGTTTGAGCGTGCGAATGCCAATTTCCGAGAGACTTGCCAAAATTAAACTGTACTGCTTCGAGTCGGAATTTGGTAGCAAATCGAGCAACGGCTCAACTGCTCTGGAATCTCCCCGCTGACCTAGTTCCCAAATTGCTTTGCCCCTCTTTGCCGGATTTAGGTGCTGCAAATCTTCAATCAGTGCTTCAATAATATCAACTTTAGGTCTACCATCCGTTTCGGGAAGGGAAATATCTTTCTTGCGACTCGCTAGGGAATCGCCTTGATTAGTTGTTTCGGGAATGTTGAAACCTGTGTCGCTGTACCCATTGCTGTGAGTGTCCAAAGGCGAGGTGTCGGAATGAATTCGATCGCCCTCGACTGCTGCATCCTGGGATTCGGGTTCCCCGGATTCCCTGATAAAAGGTAAAGGTCGATCGCTGTTCTCTATACTGTAGTCTTTTGGCAAATCCAAAGAGTAGGGCAAGGCTGACAGCGGTTTTGATAGCCCAAAAGAAGCCTCTTGCTGTGTAATTGCGTGCGAGTTTGTAGGAGAATCGGGATTAGTAAATTGAGAGTTTCTGTGGTTGTGGCGATCAAATCTTCCCCGTCTTCGCTTAGAATAATTTGACTCGTCACTGCTAACTAATTTGAGCATGATAAATACTGCCGCTGCCGTGACGACAACTGCTGCCAAACCCAACATTAACAACCCCCGCTGGCGAGACAAAATGACGATGAAATTGGATATCGGTTTCGGGATTTTGGAATTGGATTTTGACGTTGTGGACAGCTTAGATTTGTTTTTATTGGGCGCTGGAGACGATTTGAGAGGCTTGGAGTCCTGGCGATCGTCCGGGGGAGAGTTCGCCTGAGCAATTTCTGGGGAAACAGCCCGGTAGGAGGCATTCAGAGCCTGGTGCTTTCCGTCCGCACTTGGACTGAACGCAGCGCCCAAACAGGCAATGCAGGTGAAAAAACATACAAAGGAGCGGTAATGCGCCATAAGACTCAATCGGGGTTTTGAGAGGCAACGCCGCATGACGAGCTTTAGTGTAACCAGGAGTTAGCTCGATCCTAGCTGCTATGGGCTCAACTAACTCACAAATAGCACCAGACTCGCGAAAAACCCGGGTTTGAGAGGGCACCGAGCCAGAGCTCATCAGCACAATTGTGTCATTGACGTGCAACTCCTTTAAATAATTAGTTTAAAACGAACTACTACATCGGCGGCTGCGGGTAAAGCAGCGGCATCCAGAAAGTTGATTGCAGCTAACCTCAGCAAGCGGAGCCTCAGCTACGTGCAGAGCCTGGGGCGCTAGCAGACGATTGTTGCTCGCTGTCGATTTCTCACCCATAGCGTGGCATGACCAAGAGTTTAACAAGCTTCCGAGCCTGTGGGTCGATCGTTTTTGTCTTAATTTGGGCGCAAGTCGGACAGGGGGATTGGCACTGGAAACGAGAAACCGGGTTTTTTCGTTAATTATTCGCTGCTAAACCGCATATTTTCAGTACATTCCAGGACGCACTCTCGACGCTCACAAACCAGTTTTATTTACCACAAATGCTGTAAGAAAGAGAGCGCTGATTTGACCGATATTAATTTGAAGGGGGCAATTATGCCGGATAGAAGTGTTTGGGCGATCGGCTAAGATAACCGTTAGGAAATATTGTATTCAGCAAGCAAGCGCCAAAAATCATACTATTTTGTAAAAATAGGGTCGGATTTAGTTAGGAGCTATAGTGAGAGCGAGTATACCGTTTCACGCACGCGCCTTCTCCCCACGTTCTGTTTATTTTTACCCACTTACTTAAGTTAAATCAATCGGTATTTCATCCTGCGCCACCAAATTTGATATAAGATCGAGCTAAATTTCTAGTGTGAGAGAGTAGAGGCATTTGTGAGCCAACAAGATATTTTAAATTTAGCAAAAGAAGGCGATGCCAGGGCGATCGCATTTCTGATCGGCCAAGCACTCCAAAGCTTCGGCGTCACGGCTAAAGCCAGCCGGGAAAATGACACCCTGCACCTGCTCCTGGAAGCAGAACAATTGCCCGCAGAAGAAGCCTGTCTTCGAGTCGCAGTCAAAGGGTTGCAGCGGCTGCAACCAAATAACCTTTACTCAGTAACAATTTACGGGCGGCAGGGCGGCCAGCAATTACCCGCTTGGACTCAGACGGTAGAATTAAAAAAACGCTTGACTTCCGAACCCGTGAGTGCATTAGTTGCCGTGAATGCCGCAGTAGCTGCGAGTGCAGCCGCTGCCGCGCGTGTACCAGCTTCCCCAATTCCTGTGGCTTTGCCCAAGCTAGAAAAAACTCAAAATGTCATAACTGCGCCGACTCAAACACCCGAAAAATCCCCGCCCACACCCCCTAAAATTCCCACTCCCAAACCCACAAATCAACGGCAGCAAAAACCATCACCACAGCCAGAGTTAGCCCGCACTAAAACTAAAAAATCTGGGCTGTCAATCGGTGCTCTGAGTCTAATTCTGGTGCCGATATCCGGCTTTGTTCTGGCTTCTCAATTTTACAAATCCTCAACCACCGCTACTAATAACCCTCTCACGTCAAAGCCTGCGGAACAAAAAGTGATCTCGACACCCGAACCTGCACCCGCAGCCAAACCCCTTCCAGCTCCACAATCGCCCTCCCAAGCTGCAAAAAAACCTGCCATTGTGTCGGCAACTGTCAGCATCAAAGCAGTTGGCGACATGGTTCCCGGCACAAATTATCCCTACAACAAACTGCCGGCAAAAAAAGAGATGTTATTAGAGTCGGTAAAACCGTACCTCAAAGGAGCTGATATTCTGTTTGGCAATTTTGAAAGCACAATGACCGATTATCCTTACAGTTCCAAAGCAGGCGGCGGACGAATGCTGGTTGCCTTTCGGACGCCTCCGAGTTATGCCAAAATCTTCAAAGATGTTGGTTTTGATATTTTGAATGTTGCCAACAATCACTCTTACGATTTTAACGAGCAGGGATTTAAGGACACGATTAAAAACATCGACAGCAACGGCATGAAGGCTGTTGGTAAAAGAGATCAAATTGTTTATCAAAATGTCAAGGGTGTGAATTTTGCATTTATCGGTTTCAGCAACTACGGCGAAGTTCACAATTCCTTGCTGGAAATGAAAGCGGGAGCCGAAGTTGTCAAAAAAGCGAAGCAAAATGCTGATATTGTAGTGATATCCGTTCATGCCGGAGCTGAAGGAACTGGGGCTCTGAATGTGAAAAATAAAAACGAATTATTTTACGGAGAAAACCGGGGAAATATGGTTTTGTTTTCGCGGACGATGATTGATGCGGGAGCCGATCTGATTTTGGGCCATGGCCCGCACGTTACCAGAGCTATGGAGCTTTATAAAGGTAAATTGATTGCTTATTCGCTGGGAAATTTTTTGGGTTATCGCACTTTGTCCACAGCAGGAGCACTCGGTCAATCTCTAATTTTGGATGTGAAAATGACTCCGCAAGGGGATTTTATTTCTGGTAAGATTATCCCCATCCAACTTGACGGGCGAGGGGTTCCGTCTGTTGATAACAATTTTAGGACTGTGGGGTTGATTGACCGTTTGACAAAGAGCGATTTTCCCAATAGCGGTTTGACAATTGATGACAAGGGACAAATTTTGAAAAAGAGTAAGTAGTTATTGGGAATTGGGAATTGGGCATGGGGCATGGGGCATGGGCATGGGACATGGGGCATGGGTAACGAGTAACTAATAATCCATAACCCATAACCAATAACTAATCACAAATAACAAATAACCAATTCCCCATTCCCCATTACCAATTACCAATCACCAATAATTAGTCATCAATCATTGCTTTCAAAGCTTCTTTCATCTCCTCTACGGTTGTTGTCGCCGTACCGAATTGACGCACGACAATACTAGCCGCCAAATTGCCCAAAACTGCCGCTTCCCAACCAGATGCACCAACGCACAAAGCTAAAGTCATTGCTGCTACAACTGTATCTCCAGCACCGGTTACGTCGAATACATCAGTCTTGTTAAAAGGGGGAATGTCCCAACTTTGAATGGCAAATTCCCCCTTTTCACAAATGGATGTTGGAGGGGGTGAATTTTTGATTTCTTCGCCGTTCGCCCTTTCAAACAAAGTCATCCCTTCTTCGCCGCGAGTAATCAGGATTTTTTGAGCTTGAGTTAAGTTCAACAAATCCCGTCCTGCTTGCATTAAAGTTGGAGGGTTTTTGATAGCATATCCGACGGCTTGCTCGGCTTCTGGCAAGTTCGGAGTAAACAGCATTGCTCCAGAATATCGCTGCAAATTTGTTTGAGCGTCTACAATTGTTTTGCCGGGAATCACTGCCGATTCGATCGCCAAATTCGTCAAAACTCCGTCGCCGTAGTCGGAACAAACCACTGCATCTACTGTCGGTATTTGCTGCCGGATGTAGTCTGCCAATTGCAACTGCAAATCTAAATCCGGCAACTCGTCCGATTTGCGATCGACTCGGACAATTTGCTGAGTCACAGACTGCCGCGCGTGCCCGGAAATTCGAGTTTTGGTGACAGTTGGACGCTGCGAATCGATTAAAATCCCAGCCGTATCAATTCCCGCCGCCTCAAAAATACTGCACAAAGCCTTTCCCTGGTCGTCTTTTCCCACCAAACCAGCAACTTTTACTTTGCCTCCCAGTTTGGCTAAATTATAGACAGCATTTGCGCCACCTCCGGGTACTTGCTGAGTATTTTCGTAGCGCAAAATCAACACAGGTGCTTCGCGGGAAATTCGCTCTACTTGTCCGGTAAGAAACTCGTCCAAGGTCAAATCTCCGATCGCTAATACCTGCGCTTGATCGAAGCAGTCTAATCTTTTCAATAATTGCTCTGTTGAGGCACGCAGTTGAGGCAAAAAATCGGAATAGTCGTTAGTCATTAACCAAAAAAATGAGACTGAGGAGTTAATAATTGAGTGTGGAACCAGCGGGAATTAAAAATCCTAATATTAATTAATAATTAATTTCCTCCCTTGTTGTATTTTTAACTTTTAATTGATTTTCTCACTGGGATTTTGAGAAACCAGTTGTAGGCTGTTGGCGATCGCACTCGCTCAAACAATTTGGCAAAAAAATGCGGATAAAATCGCAGCCATTGAGACTCAACTGAAAGTTTCACGGTGTGGAAGTTTCCTTCTACATAAGTGCCTTCAAAAAACAGCAGAATTATTTCAATTTCTGCTTGATGATCGTAATCACCTGAGTCATTTGTTTTTTGAGTGCATCAATTTCCGCTTGCATTTTCGCCATTTTCTGAGTCATCGCCTGAATTTCGGCGGCGCCCCCTCCAGAGCTGGATGCAGCGGCGGCGGCTGGGGCTTCCGGCACTGGTTTCTTTTTGGCCAGTACCATCGCCGATTTGATTGCCTCGGTTAGCTGCTTCTTCTCAAAGGGTTTGGCGATGAATGCAAAAAAATGCTTCTCAAAGGGTTTCGGAATTTTTTCCATCACCTCTTCTTCGCGGCCCGACATGATCACCAAAGGTATCTTAGAAAGCTCAGGATGGGCTTGCACTTTTTGATACACTTCCCAACCGCTGACTTTGGGCAGTAGGAAATCTAACATAATTAGATTTGGCCGGGCTTGACGGATCAGTTTGAGTCCCTCTTCGCCGTCTTTTGCTTCTAGAACTTCAAAGTTACCCTGAGGCAACATCTCTCGGACTCGGACGCGGATGACTTTACTGTCATCGATTACCAAGATTTTTTGACCAGCCACGACTGACTCCTTCAGTAATGAATGAGTGATGATTTGCAACCTTCAGTATATCCCTAACAGAATTCTACCCATAATTCTGGGCGAGTTTAGTTTTGTTGCACGTCGGCGCGATTCTGATTTCGGGTGATACTCCTACAAGTTCAGGGGCTTTGATTTCGGATACGATCGAAGGAATTAACTCAATCGCCACTTAATTTTATGTCGCCCCAAACTCCTAAAACTCCTACTGTCAAAGCAGTTGCCGCCCAAATGCGGGGTGAAATCGAGGCGATGCCGGAGTGGTTGCGTAGGCCCGTTGGCAAAGCTAGCGAACTTTCCCAAGTGCAAAAAATTATCAAACAGCGGCAAATTCACACGATTTGTGAGGAGGGGAGATGTCCCAACCGGGGCGAGTGCTACGCGCAAAAAACGGCGACTTTTTTGTTGATGGGGCCGACTTGCACCCGCGCTTGTGCTTTTTGTCAAGTAGATAAAGGTCATTCTCCGATGCCCCTCGACCCGGAGGAACCGCAAAAGGTGGCTGAGGCGGTGCAGTTGTTGGGTTTGCGCTATGCGGTGCTGACTTCGGTGGCGAGGGATGATTTGCCGGATGGGGGTGCGGGTTGGTTTGCCAGGACGATCGCCCAAATCCGTCTTCTGAACCCGGATACTGAAGTTGAGGTACTGACGCCGGATTTTTGGGGAGGAATCGGGAGGAGTTCAGAGGGGGAGAATTCCGACCTCGATGAGTTGCAGCGACAGCGGATTCGCACGGTGGTGGAGGCTAAACCGGCTTGTTACAACCACAATATTGAGACGGTGCGCCGCTTGCAAGGGCCGGTGCGGAGGGGGGCGAAGTACGATCGCTCGATCGACGTTCTCCGTACTGTCAAGCAACTTGACCCCAGCATTCCCACAAAATCGGGTTTGATGTTGGGGCACGGGGAAACCGAAGCCGAGATAGTCGAAGCGATGACAGATTTGCGGGACGCCAAGTGCGATCGGCTCACCCTCGGTCAATACATGAGACCATCTCTAGAGCACCTCCCAGTGCGTAAATACTGGACGCCGGCCGAATTTGATCGTTTCGGGTCGATCGCGCGGGAGATGGGGTTTGAGCGCGTGCGATCGGGGCCTCTCGTCCGCAGTTCCTACCACGCCGGAGAGAGTGATTGAAATTAATCTCAATTCAACTCGCTATAAACTCCTTGTTACAAAAAATAACTCTAGAGGATTGTGCATAAGTGCGACGCTCTCTGCTATTTGTAAATAGAGTGACATTATGAATTAGGAGCTTTACCTATGCCAGAGATAGCGAAGAACCAATTAAAATCCGAGTCCGTGATGAAAACGGGCAAATTCCCTTACCCCTTTCGGGCCGGCTGGTTTCTGTTGCTGTTAGCCATCAATTTTGTGGTTGCAGCCTTTTATTTCCATATCATTGAATAGTTCTGCAAGTTAACTTTTAGCAGGCCCTGTTGTTCTCGACCTCAACGTCAGAGAATGGGAGAAAGGGAGAGGGGGAGAGTTGGGAGTTTTGAGTTGGGGAGAATATGACTTTATTTTTCTAACTAATTACTACTGACTTTTTCCTTCTTCCCTCTTCCCTCCTCCTTCTGACAACTGACAACTGACTAACTTAGCGATTTCTCGACGATTCTAGCTTTGATAACCGCTCTTGAATTTTAATAACATCTTGCTTAGTTTCAATTGCCAAAGTTGCTAAATTGTCAAACATCGGGTCTCCCGAAAGCATTCTAGCATTTGTCCTACCCGAACCGGAAGGAGACGGAGGTCTGTTAACTCTAGAACCTTGATTCTGCAAACTGTAGATTTGTCCTCTGAGTTCAGAAATTTGACTTTCTAATTGAGTAATGCGAAATTCTAATTGACTTGTGGATTGAGCGGGCGTAAAAATTGGCGCTACAGCAATTGCTAAGGCACAAGCCAGACACAAAATACAGAGTTTCAGAGCGCGATGGCGAATTTTTTTCGGCATAGCTTTAATGATTTAAATTATACCATTTGTACGATAACAAATCGCCGAGATTTTTGGCCTCTATCAGAAGTATGTCTTATGGCAAGTAGGAATGTAGCTATTTTAATGTTCGATGATGTCGAGGTACTAGACTTTGCAGGCCCTTTTGAAGTGTTTTCGGTGACATCAGAATTAAATAAGGGCGATTCCCTTCGGGATAGCTTCGCTTCACGACCTTTTGCAGTCTCTACCGTAGCCGAACATCCGGGTGCTGTCAACGCCCGCAATGGTTTGAGTGTAAATCCTGACTGCACCATTTCCGATTGTCGGCCACCGGATATTTTAATTGTACCGGGAGGACAAGGTACGAGAAAGTTAATCGATAATTTAGCAGTTATTAATTGGATAAAAGATTGTGCGCCAACAGCAGAATTAGTGCTTTCTTTCTGTACGGGTTCGCTGCTTTTGGCAAAAGCTGGTTTGTTGGAAGGTTTGGCCGCAACTACACACCATCGCGCATTGGATTTATTGAAAAAATTAGCGCCCAACACAACTATTATCGAAAATCAGCGATTTGTAGATAACGGTAAAATCATCACTTCTGGGGGAATTGCTGCGGGAATTGATATGTCTTTGCACGTTGTCGGCAAGCTTTTGGGCACAGCACAAGCTGAACAAACAGCAGAGCACATGGAGTATAAAATTGGGAATTGGTAATTGGGAATCCCGTTAATTCAGCCCTTATGCAGAACCTGTCTATCTATAGTGCACACTGCGCGCCTTACCGCTATAATTCTCGCGCGTCCAACTACGCATAACCTAATTAAGAATCTTCCCCCCAAACTTTTAGTTGTAAATAAACTAATATCAAAGCTACAGCCATCAGGAAAGTTGCGGCAGCGGCTGCATAGCCAAAATCAAATTGCGAAAAAGCTTGCTCGTAAATATAATAAACTAGCAAATTAGTAGAGTTCAAAGGGCCGCCGCCAGTGATGACGTAAACTTGCTCGAAACTCCGCAGGGTAAAAATAGCAGTAGTAACCGTAGCAAATACTAAAGTCGGCCGCAAACCGGGTAAAGTGATGTACAAAAATTGCTGCCAAGCATTAGCTCCATCCAATTCTGCGGCTTCGTAACGATTGACCGGAATTGCTTGCAATCCTGCTAAAAATACTACCATATTAAAGCCTAATTGTTTCCAAACACTGAGCAGAATTATCACTGGCATTGCCCAAACTGTGCTACTCAGCCAAGGAATTGGATTTAAGCCGATCGCACTTAGTGCATTATTCACCGGGCCTTCAGTTTGAAACAACCACCGCCAACCCAAGCCCACTGCAACTAAAGAGGTAATCGAAGGAATAAAATAAGCGGTGCGGAGAGCTCCTCGCCAAGCAAACGAGCGATTTAGCAAAACTGCTAAGCCCAATGGAATCACTAAACTGGGAATGACTGTAGCAGTAGTAAAATAGAGCGTGTTTTGGAGAATTTGCCAAAAATCCGGGTTAGTGACTAGACGCCAGTAGTTGTTGAAGCCAATCCAACGCACTCCCGACTGGGTAAAGCTGCCGCTGGTAAAGCTGAGGTAAAATAAATAGGCGATCGGCCAAATCAAAAAAGTACCCAGAAACAGCAAAGCCGGGGCCAGGAAAGTCCAAGCTGCGATCGCATCATTATCCAACCAGTTAAAACGCCCAAATTTAATCCGAACCATTGGCTTGTAAATTTTAGCTTTTAGTTTTAAATGGTATCACAATATAGGTCAATCTCACAATGAACCTTCTCGATATATTAGCCAATTTACCTACTATAGAAACTGAAAGGCTGCTCCTCCGAAAAATAACTTTAAATGATGCCAGCGATATGTTTGAGTATGCTTGCAACCCGGAAGTATCAGAATACACAATGTGGTCAACTCACACCTCGCTCGAAGACACTAAATACTTTCTCAAGTCACTTACAAGAATGTACAAAAAACGAGAGCTTGTAGATTGGGGAATTGTCCACAAAGCCGAGAAAAAGTTTATCGGGACTTGCGGATTTGTGGAATGGAGTATGACCCACAGCCGCGCGGAAATTGGCTATGCACTTTCGCGAAAATATTGGGGCGAGGGATACATGAGCGAGGCGGTCAATGCAGTTATTGAATTCGGTTTTCGGGAGATGTTGCTAAATCGAATTGTGGCTCGATGTGAAGTTAACAATATTGCTTCGGCTCGGGTGATGGAAAAAGTGGGGATGCAATTGGAAGGGATATTGCGACAGCACCTATTTGTGAAAGACAGATATTGGGATCTAAAACTTTATTCGATTCTCAGGGAAGAGTTTTTTGGTAATATTGTAGAATAGGGTTGAATCAGTAAGTCACATAACCAAATATACTTAGGACTTAGCCAATATTTCCATGTAGAGTGCGACCAAGCACCCCTTACCCTTTACCTGTATTGTAAAAAGTGAGTGAATAGTTTTTATCTTTATGACCAAGAATTTCTTGATGGTACCAGCCCCCGGATTTATCCGTGGAATCAATCCAAAATCTAAAATCTAAAATCCTCAAGCCCCCGAATTTATCCCTGGGGTCAATCCAAAATCTAAAATCTAAAATCTAAAATCGAATGACCGCTAATCCAGTATCTGTTAATTCCCATGCCTGCCTGATTTCTCCTGAGATTGGTCAAAGTTCGTTAGCGAACCCCTCCAAGAGGATCGCTCCGACCCATCCTCCATTAAAATTAGGAGTTTTGGCATCAGGAAGCGGCAGCAATTTCGAGGTAATTGCCCAAGCCATCCAAAACCAACAACTCAACGCTCAAATCCCAGTATTAATTTACAACAACCCCGAAGCCAAAGCCGCCGCCAGAGCAGAAAAATACGGCATTCCCTCGATTATTCTCAATCACCGCGACTGCAAAAGCCGCGAAGAATTAGATACAAAAATTGTCAAAACTTTCCAAGAATATGATGTAGAATGGGTAGTGATGGCGGGTTGGATGCGAATTGTTACCAAAGTTTTGCTTGATGCTTTTGCCGATCGCGTTATTAACATTCACCCCAGCTTACTGCCGAGTTTCCCAGGAATTCGCGCCGTCGAGCAAGCACTGGCAGCCAAGGTTAAAATCACCGGATGTACGGTGCATATCGCCCGTTTAGAAGTAGATAGCGGGCCGATTTTAATGCAGGCTGCGGTGCCGGTATTGCCTGATGATACCACAGAAACGTTGCACGCTCGAATTCAGGTGCAAGAGCACAAGATTATGCTCGGTGCGATCGCACTTATTGCCGACTCTAATCGAAAATATTGTGACTAAAAACCTTACCAGTGCTGCATCTTCCCCGGAATTGCCTGTCAGCAAATCACCCGAAACAGGCCCGCCGCTGACAGATGGCAATCGCCTGAAATTAATTCTCAAAGAAAGGCTCAAAAGGAGCATCGGCCTCAAGGGAGAATTCTATCTGCCTTGCTTGCCATCGATGCTAAATGACTATCTTAAATTACTGTCAGACTTCTTAAACATTCTCGGACAAAACATCGACGCTGCCCAAACCGAAAACTTGCGAACATTAATCGCCAACGCCTTAGCAGAAGGATTCAAAAATTCTCCCCACGCTAATCTCATAGTCTCCTATTTTCCCGCCAATTCCCAAAGCGGTTTAGCCGGCGGCATTACTCTGAATACCAAGATTCAAGTCGAATCGATGGCCCAGAAATATCATAGCTGGCCGGATATTCGCCCCGAACCTTTATTCGGCAGCCATCCCGATGCCAAAGTCATCGCCATTGCCGCCGAATTAGGCGAACCTCCAAAAGCACCTATTTTAGATGTTGGTGCGGGCCCAGGGCGCAATAGTCTGCCTTTAGCAAGGTTAGGCCATTCCGTGGATGCGATCGAACTAACGCCGATATTTGCCGACAAACTATCATCCGCAGCCACCGCCGAAAACTTGCCGATAAATGTCACCCAAGGCGACGTTTTAGACCCATTATTGAGGATGAAAACTTATCGGTACAAATTAGCCATTGCTACCGAAGTTCTCTCCCACTTCCGCTACCCCGAACAAATTCGTCTTTTCCTGGGCAAAATGTCCGATGCTGTTTTAAGTGGCGGGTTTATCTTATTCAGTGCTTTCTTAGCTGTAGAGGGGTACGAACCCGATGAGATGGCAAAACAAATGTCTGAATTGTGTTGGTCTTATCTGATTACCCGAGAAGAATTGCAAGCAGCAATAGAGGGTTTGCCGTTAGAAATTATTTCTGATGAATCTGTGATTGAATACGAACAAAAACATTTGCCTGATTCAGCGTGGCCACCGACACCTTGGTTTGTCAGTTGGGCTAGCGGGCGCGATTTATTTTCTGTGCAACAAACACCGCCCTTAGAGTTGCGGTGGATACTTGTTAAACGCTTGTAGCTAAAGTAGTAGAGTGGGTCAGGATGTGGTTTCTCAATAATTGATAAAATAACCCACTCTGACGCACTCTACTACAATTTTTAGGGATTAAAAATTCAATTTTCAACCTCCGATGCCCGCAATTGCCCGCAGGCCGCATCTGCTTCTAAGCCGCGAGAATAGCGCACGCTAACTGCAATTTTCTTTTCCTTCAAAACCGAAACAAAACTGTTAATTCGATTGGGAGTCGGTCGCTTATATTCAGCTTCCTGAATCGGATTGTAAGGAATCAAATTGACGTGACACTGAAAGCCACGCAACTGACTAGCTAACTCGGCTGCGTGTTCCGGTAAGTCATTCACACCTGCTAAAAGTACGTATTCAAAACTCAATCTGCGTCCAGTCGATCGCACATATTCCCGACATTCTGCGATTAACTCACCCAAAGGATAAGGGCGGGCGCTAGGAATTAACTCTTCGCGCAATCTTTGATTAGAAGCGTGGAGGCTGACGGCGAGGGTAACTTGCAGTTGATGTTCGGCTAGTTGGCTGATGCGATTGCGAATTCCTACTGTGGAAATGGTGATATTTCGCTGTCCAATTCCTACGTCTTGATTCAAACACTTGACAGCAGCTACAACATTATCGAAATTTAGCAGGGGTTCGCCCATTCCCATAAATACGATGTGGCTGACTCTGCGGCCGAAATCTTGCTGTACTGTCAAGACTTGATCGACGATTTCGTGTTTTTCTAAATTACGCTTGAAACCGCCTTTTCCGGTAGCGCAAAAGTCGCAGCCCATCGCGCAGCCAACTTGGGCTGACACGCACACAGTCAGGCGTTTATCGGTGGGAATGCCGACTGTTTCAATGATTTGACCGTCTGCCAATTTTAAGAGATACTTTACCGTGGCGTCTGGTGCGACGGATCGATAGTGAATGGTCGATCGCCCGATCGGAATTTTAGCAACAGTCTCGCGCCACTGTTTCGAGAATACGGAAATGTCAGAGATCGATCGCGCGCCTCTCTCATAAATCCACTGGTACAACTGCTTTCCCCGATAAGCAGGTTGCCCATTTTGCTGCACCCACTCCGTTAACTCAGCCAAACTAGCCCCCAGCAAGGGCGGAATTTTACCCGACTCAACAGCCAAAGCAGCAGTCTTGCGAGACTGATTCGCACCCTTGGAATTACCAGAAGAGTACACCTGAGAAACGGAAGTAGGAGACATAGGTCATCAGAAAATTTAAAGCCATTCTCTATATTAAAACTTCTCGACCAAAGCTGCCGTTAATCCTCAAAAAGGTGAAGTCTCGATCCCCCTAAATCCCTCTTAATCAGGGGGGATTTGAGAATAATCCGGTTCCCCCCTTTAAAAAAGGGGGTTAGGGGGCTCTTATTATGGACTCACAAAGAAAACTCCAGACACCAATGTCCCCAACAAAGTTAATTTTTGGCAAAATTCCCCAAATATTGCGTGTAAATGACCATACCCACCTAAAATAAACTCTGGAGTTTGTTAAAGGGTGTGCAAATTTGACAGCTTTCCATCACAATTAATGCAACTTTTATGGTGCTAAATATTCTTGCGCTGCCCTTAGCGTTTCAATTTACATCGCCGGGCCCAATTATCTTTCAACTTGGCCCCGTAGCCATTCGCTGGTACGGGCTGTTAATAGCTTCTGCAGTCTTGATTGGGGTCAGCCTGTCCCAATACTTGGCCGAAAAGCGCCGCGTCAACCCGGAATTGCTGGGCGATTTGGCAATCTGGTTGGTTCTGGGCGCTATTCCCTGTGCTCGAATTTATTACGTAGCTTTTGAGTGGCAGCAATACTCCCAGAGGCCTGAAGACATTATTGCGATTTGGAAAGGCGGAATTGCCATTCACGGGGCGATTTTGGGTGGCACGATCGCAGCTTTAATTTTTGCGAAAATCCAGCGAGTTTCTTTTTGGCAATTAGCCGATTTAATCGCGCCTTCGGCAATTCTCGGTCAGGCGATCGGACGCTGGGGAAATTTCTTTAACTCGGAAGCTTTTGGTAGTCCTACGGATTTGCCTTGGAAACTCTATATTCCGCCAAACAGCCGCCCGTCCGCCTACGCTAATTTTGAATACTTCCACCCCACATTTCTCTACGAATCCCTGTGGAATCTGACAGTATTTGGGTTGCTTCTGACTTTATTTTTCCGCGATTTGCAGGGCAAAATTCGATTAAAAACTGGGGCTTTATTTTTGGTTTATATCGCAGCTTACAGTTCCGGTCGAGTCTGGATTGAAGGGTTGCGGACTGATAGTTTGATGTTCGGGCCACTGCGGGCTGCACAGATGGTAAGCTTGACTGGGATTGTTTTAGGGTTGGGCGGGTTAGCTTGGCTTTATTTGCTTGATCGACCTTTACCCGATGTTGTCTCCCCCAATAGCGATCGGGCTAAGATACCTCAGAAATTCCCAGAGGATCAATAAAAAACCCCAGAGAGGTTAGTCTCTAGGGTTCAAAACCAGGGTGCATCTACCATCCCTTACTTCCCGCTAAAATAGGTACATCCGGAAGAGTCCGTAAATTTAGCAAATTTTTTAGCAGCAATGAGTTTGACACAGATTGAAGCCCTAATTCCAGGGGTATACATTGTAGGTGCAGGCCCGGGAGACCCGGATTTGTTGACTGTTAAGGCTCAAAAATTACTGGCTGCGACTGATGTCATATTATTTGCTGATTCCTTAGTCCCAGAGCAAATTTTGCAGGGGGTACGCACGGATGCTGAAGTTATCCAAACTGCGGATAAGACCCTGGAAGAGATTGTACCTTTGATGGTGGAACGAGTGCGCGACGGAAAAAGCGTCGTCCGTCTCCATTCCGGCGATCCCTGTCTCTACGGGGCCGTCGGCGAACAAATGCAAGCTTTGGCCTCCGAGGGAATTGCTTTTGAGGTAATCCCGGGAATTAGCGCTTTCCAACTTGCGGCGGCTAAACTTAAAATTGAGTTGACAGTTCCCGGAGTTGTGCAGACAATTATTTTGACGCGAATTAGCGGCAGAACCGAAGTACCGGAACGCGAAGAATTGGCGAGTTTAGCGGCTCATCAAGCTAGTTTGTGCCTGTATTTGAGTGCCCGCCATGTCGAACAAGCTCAAGCTAAATTGATGGAACATTACCCATCGGATTTGCCTGTAGCGATTTGTTATCGGTTGGGCTGGCCGGATGAAAAAATTGTGCTAGTTCCCCTTGACAAAATGGCAGTTGCTACGCGCGAAAATAATTTGATCAGAACGACGATGTATGTCATTAGTCCGGCTTTGGGAAAATCAGCAGAAGGGCGATCGCGCTTGTACCATCCAGAGCACGATCGGCTTTTCCGACCATCGAAGGAAGTTCGGCAACGGATTTTGTAACGGATGTAACGGATGTCAGGAAAAAGAAAGTTCGGCAACGGATTCTGTAACGGATGTAACGGATGTCAGGAAAAAGAAAGAAGGAAGAGGGAAGAAGGAGCAATTATGAAATAACCAATTACCAATTCCCAATTCCCAATTACCCAATCTAAAATCTAAAATCTAAAATCTAAAATCGCCATGACTGATTTAACTCGCAGACAATTTATCACTGTCACCGCATTAAGCGCCGGATTTGCCTTAGCAGTTCATCCTATTGCCGCTGCCGTTATCAATACGGATGCTGCTGGTTTAATAGCAGGTGAGGTAAAAATTCCCGTAAAAGACGGCTCAATTCCAGCCTACAGAGCAATGCCAGCCAGCGGCAGCAATTTTCCAGTTATTTTAGTAATTCAAGAAATCTTCGGAGTTCACGCACACATTCAAGATATTTGCCGCCGTTTTGCAAAATTAGGTTATTTGGCGATCGCCCCAGAAATGTTTGCCCGTCAAGGTGATGTTTCTAAAATCACCGACATCCAAGAAATTATTAGTAAAGTTGTCTCGAAAGTTCCTGACGCTCAAGCTATGTCCGATTTAGATGCTACCGTAGATTGGGCACAAAAATCAGGAAAAGGCAATACTAATAAGTTGGGAATTACAGGATTTTGCTGGGGTGGCAGAATTGTTTGGCTGTACTCTTCCCACAACCCCAAAGTTAAAGCTGGCGCGGCTTGGTACGGGCGTTTGGTTGGCAATTCTACGGCTTTAACTCCCAAACAGCCGATCGACATTGCAGCAACTTTGAAAGTGCCTGTATTGGGGCTTTACGGTGGCAAAGACGAGTCAATTCCCAACGATACAGTCGAGAAAATGCGGGAAGTTCTCAAAACTGGCGGCAGCGGTTCTGAAATTGTGCTTTATCCAGATACGCCGCACGGTTTTAACGCGGACTATCGCCCCAGTTACCGGGAAAAAGAAGCTGAGGATGCTTGGAAACGGATGCAAGATTGGTTTAAGAAGCACGGAGTTGCACAATAGTTTTGAGATTCCTTCGTTTTTCGCAACCCTTTACCCCTCGATGAGTTTTGAGTTCAGGACTTACGAAGAACCTCTATATGCAGGGTGCGTAATGCGTACCTTACAGCTATAAGTAGTGCGTCAAATTACTTTTTGTCTAAGTCTTGGAGGCAGAGATTCATAAACCCGGTTTCTTCCTAGATGTGTAGTCGCCCAACTAGGATTTTTTCGTATAAACCGGGTTTATGAGGCAAGCGCCTTTTATGATAATTTCTGCCCCTGGTAACTCTGCGAAAATCAAGCCATTTTTTGCTGGAATCCTTGACTGGATTTAGCTTTCATGCTGAATGCAAGTACACCAACTACCAGCATCAAAACAACAATTGTTCTCCAGTGAATCAAAAAAGGCAGACCCGCTGCTAAAAATATCCGTCTCGGGAAAAAGAGCAGAAAAACTAAAGCAATACTGCTGAGCGAAGCATTGCGGTTATTGCTGCAATACAGCCACAGCGATGTCAGAATCGGGAACAAACCTACATAATCGTAAACGTGAGTATATCCGAGAAATGTGAAGGATATACCCATCAGCACAGCAAAGACATCTTCTCGATTAATTCTATTGCGGAACACCCACAGCAGAACCGCTAAAATTACTGCCACAATCTTGATAGCCGGTATCTTCAAGCCTAAAGAAGCTAAAAGACTTTCCATACCAACTTTATCTTGAAACCCTGGTTGATTGAAAGGCAAAGAGCTATAGCTATTTTGAATTCCTTGATGCCACGCTGCCAGCATCCCAACGGGCCCGCCGTACAGCACCAAGGGGTAAGCGCTCATAATTGTAACCGTTGCGAAGGCTACAGCTAATATTTTCCAGTTCCGTTCTAGCAAAAACCAAATACCGAGCAATAAGCATAGTTGTGGCTTAAAACTGGCTATACCTAAACAGATTCCTGCCAAGACAAATTTTTGCCGTTGCCTGAAGAACCAAGCAGCCATTGTGGCAGCAAAAGCAATCAAAGAAGTTTGACCCATCCACATAACGTGGGCAGTGAATGGGTTGCCGATAATTATGGCAGCCATCACCAAACTGCCAAGTTGGTTTTTACTATTATTTTGATGTTGGTTGATGGTACGAACAGTCATGAAAATAATAGCTGCAATTGACAGTAAGTTGAGTCCCAGCCAAACGAATTTGGCAACCGAGTAATCGAAAAAGCCGACAAATATACAAAAGGCGGCTGATTGAGGAGGATAAAAGAAAGCCGCATCTTTAAGGTTGTCAATTTCCTTTATGGCCGCTACACTTTGAGTCAGCATATCGTGGTTGTAGGCATTTAAACCCTTCAGCCAAGCACGTCCAGCAGCGTAAAGGACGGCACCGTCAGCATTGAACGGGCCGTCTCTGCCAATCCCTACTATGCCGAAACAAATGAGAGATAATATACTGACGCCTAAAAGACCTAAACCAAAGTTCCGCTTAAACGATTCTGTCATCGACTTATCTCCGGTTTTGTTAAGGGATTGAGCGACTACGTTGAGATTGCAATATTAATAGCTAGAGTTTTAACACAGCATATAGTGAGTTGCCCAAAAATCAGAGCAAGCTAATTTTAGTTAATAAAAATAAATGTTGCGGGAAGCAGAAGATTTGGTATCGAAAAAAGCCATATTCGCAATCTCAACATTTTCGGTATGTCGATCGCCCTTAAGACAGTTGGGTTTGTGGGCCCGACATTGGTAAACTTAGCGGTGTAGAATTATCGATCGAACAGGTAAGCCCGTGCTAGACGAACAAGCTAAAAAGACCATCTTGCGGAAAATCCCTCACGGATTGTACATCTGCGGTGTCAAAGACGGGGAGGAAGTCAACGGTTTCACCGCTAGCTGGGTGATGCAATCTTCCTTTACCCCTCCCTTAGTTGTCAACTGCGTCAAGCAAGACTCTAAATCCCACGGCATGATCAAAGCCAGCGGTGTCTTTGCTTTGAGTTTCCTAGAAGCAGGACAGAAAGACTTAGCCCAGAAATTCTTCAAGCAGCAGCGCCGCGTTGGCAATAAATTTGAGGATGTAGAATTTTATCCCGGCGCGGAAACTGGTTGTCCGATTATCTCAGACTCTCTGGGTTACGTCGAGTGCAAAGTTGTCGGTGCTGTGGAACACGGGGATCACACGGTTTATGTGGGAGAAGTTTTGGCAGCCGGCGTCCACCGAGAAGGCAATCCGTTGCTGCTAGAAAGCACCGGTTGGAATTACGGCGGCTAATGACTTGGCAGTTGACAGTTGTCTGTAAAAAAAACTAACACCGAGAAACCCGGTTTCTTTAATAGCCCGGGTTTCTAAATCCTAAACAAATTTTTAAGTTGAATTAGAGCGACCTACTTATTACTTGCGAGAGTTAGGCGACGCATAATTAATAAAAAATCGGTGACGATTCTGTCAGCGTTGTCGGGAGTTAAAATTGGTACGTGGACGAAAATACATTTAGCGGCTATGGGAGAATCGCAAATATGCTTTAAAACCGCATAATACAGGGCTTCACAAACAAATTTTCCGGCTTCGTGACTGATTTCGGTTACAGCTAAATCCGCGACTAGCGGTTCGAGATTAACTGCTGTTTTCCGAATGTCGCTATCGCAGCAAGCGCAGGATTCTACGGTTAATTTTTGCCGACTTTCGGCCATGCCACAGCAGATAATAGTATCGGGTTGGAGTTGGTTGATTTGGGCGATCGCTAAATTAGGTGCTAGCTGAAAATCTACTGGCAGTTTCCTCAAAAAAGTCAGGGAATCAGGCAAAGATTTGATTTGGGAAATCTTGGCTAATAAGTCGTCCGAAGAGTTGGATTGCTGATGGGGAAGCCAAGTATCAAATGAGGTTAGCAGGATTTTCGCCGTCATATTTGTGCAATAATACTGATATTGATAATATAAGGCAAGTAAGTCAATGTCTGTCATTGCAGTAGTAGACTATGACATGGGCAATCTGCACTCAGTCTGTAAAGGCTTGGAAAATGTGGGTGCAGTGCCAAAAATTACAGATTCTCCTGCTATAATCGAGCAGGCTGATGCGGTGGTTTTGCCGGGAGTGGGTTCGTTTGACCCGGCAATGCAGAACTTACGATCACGCAATTTGATAGAACCGATAAAAAGGGCGATCGCCTCGGGAAAACCTTTTTTAGGCATTTGTTTGGGTTTGCAAATTCTGTTTGAAAGTTCCGAAGAAGGTGTAGAACCGGGATTGGGCGTTATTGCGGGAAAAGTGCGCCGATTTCGATCGGAACCGGGTTTGACAATTCCCCACATGGGATGGAATCAATTGCAATTTACTCAGCCGGATGTGCCGCTGTGGCAAAATTTACCGTCTGATCCTTGGGCTTATTTCGTGCATTCTTATTATGTCGATCCAGTTGATTTGGAAGTACGATCGGCAATTGTGACTCACGGTAGTCAAAACGTGACGGCGGCTATAGCTAAAGACAATCTGATGGCCGTGCAATTTCACCCGGAAAAGTCTTCGAGTACGGGATTGCAAATGCTGTCAAATTTTGTCAGTCTGGTGAGGGAAAAAGTACCTGCTTAGTTGGCATGAATATTGAAAAACCCGGTAGATTGCCGAAACCGGGTTTGACATTTTTAAAAGTCTTCTTCCTTCTTCCTTTTTCCCTCTTCCCTCTTCCTTCTTCCTTCTTCCTTCTTCCTTCTTCCTAAATGAGCCTGAGAATCTGTGGCAATCGCCACATCAAAACCCTGCCGGGACTCGCAACTCGCCCTACACCTTCGCGAGTCAGAGAAGCTTTATTTAATATTTGGCAAGGGACGATCGCAGATTGCAGATGGCTTGACATTTGTACCGGCAGCGGTTCGATGGGTGCAGAAGCTTTGTGTCGTCAAGCCGCGAGTGTCACTGGCATCGAACAGTCGGCGAAAGCTTGTGCGATTATCCGCGAAAACTGGGAGCAAGTAGCAGACTCGTCCCAAACATTCCAAATACTGCGGGGAAACGCGACGGCGAAATTGGTGGCACTAGCGGGGCAGCAGTTCGATCGCATTTACTTCGATCCGCCCTACGCCAGCGACTTGTACGAACCTGTGTTAAATACGATTGCCAGCCAAGGAATGCTAGCACCAAACGGCGAAATGGCCGTCGAACACAGCCCGGATCGATCGACACAACCGATTTCCGGTCTAGAAATTTGCCGCCAGAAAATATACGGCAATACAGCATTAACCTTCTACACACGCAGTGGCTGACAGGCTCAAACAGCAGCAGCCTCACTCCTCGACGCAGAAAGAAACCGGGTTTCATGGCGTTGGCGCGCCCGGGACTAAAAGTTTTTCCCTTGGATACAATACAAATTTTTCCGATGAAGTTAAGCTTTGTGCGTAGGTTGTCAGAGCAAGTTGCTTGAGCAATCGACGAAATAAATGGAGTTTAGGCTGAAAATAAAGCTTTCAGTTGTAACATGAACCCAAAGTGTGAGTGTGAATATTCCTAAAGGAGTGAATATGGTTCAGACACCTTCGCGCCCTCGTGGCAGCGAGTTTCCGGCTGCTAACTCGGTACAGCCAGTCAAACGCGATACGATTCTGGTGGGAGATAGCCTCCCCCTGCCCAATACCAAACTCTTCGGCACAGACGGCATTCGCGGGAAAGTTGGAGAATTGCTGAATGCACCCTTAGCCCTGCAAGTGGGCTTCTGGGCTGGACAAGTTCTACGGCAACATTCCCCCAACCAGGGGCCTGTGATTTTGGGGCAAGACAGCAGGAATTCCAGCGATATGCTGGCAATGGCACTGTCAGCGGGTTTGACGGCCGCCGGTTTGGAAGTGTGGAATTTGGGATTGTGTCCCACTCCCTGCGTTGCTTATCTGGCAAGCGTTTCGGAGTCGGTCGGCGGAGTGATGATTTCGGCTTCTCACAATCCCCCAGAAGACAACGGCATTAAGTTTTTCGACTCAAACGGCTCCAAGCTGTCGCAGCAGTTGCAGGAACAAATCGAAGCGGGAATCCGGGGGGCAAAGGTTCCGGTTGCTAGCTTGGCTTGGGGACACCACTACCATCGGTCTGAGTTGGTTAAAGATTATGCCACTTCGCTCTGTGATTCGCTGCAAAAGATGAATTTGGAGGGAATGCGGATAGTTTTGGATTTGGCTTGGGGGGCCGCTGCGGGTTTGGGGCCGGCGGTGTTCGCGCAAATGGGGGCGGAGGTTATCTGTTTGCACGACTCTCCTGATGGATCTCGCATTAATGTTAACTGCGGTTCTACTCATCTCGACAGTTTGCAAGCGGCGGTTTTGGAACACAATGCTGATTTGGGCTTTGCTTTTGACGGCGATGCCGATCGAGTTTTGGGTGTTGACAACAAAGGTCGAGCGATTGACGGCGATTACATTCTTTATCTGTGGGGTCGGCAGTTGCGCGACTCGGAACAGTTACCGTCCAATTTAATTATTTCTACTGTAATGGCTAACCTCGGCTTCGAGCGAGCTTGGGAAGAATTGGGGGGCAAACTAACTAGAACGAACGTCGGAGATCAGTACGTTCACGCTGAAATGCAGCGGACTGGTGCGATGTTGGGCGGCGAACAGTCTGGACACATTCTTTGCCCGCATTACGGTGTCAGCGGCGACGGTTTGCTGACAGCTTTGCATTTGGCTTCGCTGGTGCGCCAGTCCGGGCAATCTTTGGCACAATTAGTAAGTGGCAGTTTCCAAACTTATCCGCAGTTGCTGCGAAATATTCGGGTGGACGATCGCGAAAAACGCCTAAAATGGCACGAGTGTGAGGCAATGCAAAGTGCGATCGAACGTGCTACAACGGCAATGGGAGAACAGGGACGGGTTTTGGTTCGCGCTTCTGGCACTGAACCGCTAATGCGAGTTATGGTGGAAGCTGCCACCGCCGAATTGGCTAATTTCTGGACTGAAAATTTAGTTTTAGCCGTTCAGCAACACATAGCCATCTGATGGAAATGGGGAATTGCTAAAAATTTTGAATTTTGAGTTTTGAATTTTGAGTTTTGAGTTGAAATCCTTTAATTCAAAATTCAGAAATCAAAATTTCTAACTATTAATTTCGAGTTTTAATCAACTTCTCCAAAAATAACGAGTGGGGCAGGCATCCTGCCTGCCCTTAACTTTATTTTCACTCAATTGTGTGATGATGATTTCTGTGGTGATACCCACCTACAACCGCGAGCAACCTCTGCGAGAGACATTGGCTGATGCGATTCGCCAAAATTACCCGAATTTTGAAGTTCTAGTAATCGATCAAACTTGCAACCACGAATCAGAAACTCAAGTTTATTTAGAGGAATTGGCAAAGGCTGGAAAAATTCGCTGGTTTAGAGTAGATTGGGCGAGTTTACCTGCAGCTCGAAATTATGCAGTACGGCGCGCAGTTGGAGAGATTATTTTATTTATTGATGATGATGTACAATTGCCCGAGGGTTTTTTGGCTGCTCACGCTGACAACTATTTAGAAAAACCCGACGTGGGATGTGTGGCGGGCAGGGTTTTTGACAGAATGAAACTGGATAATTCTGGAGGCGATTTGGCGATCGAATATTTGCCCTCTGAAGCGATGGATGCGGGCATTGCGTGGTATTTTATCGATTTGGTGCATACACTAAAACCGCAGCAGGTGCTTTCGGCTAGAGGCTGCAATATGTCATTTCGTCGGCAGGTTTTTGCTGAATGGGGGCTGAGGTTTGACGAGCGGTTTGCAGGGAGTGCGGTGCGGGAGGAGTCGGATTTTTGTTTGAGATTGCGATCGACTGGCATGAAAATTTGGTACGATCCCAATGCGTGTTTAGTTCACTTGGGGGAAGAGAGCGGCGGATGTCATGATGTCAGTACGCGATCGATCGAGTATCAAGTCACATTTTATCACAACCATTTCCTCATGGGATTGAAAAATTTAACAGCTTTTCAATGCCTGCGATTTTTTGCCAAACTCTTTGATTGCCACGTTTTGGGAAATCCGCCTTGTTATAAAAGCCACTCGCCCATTAAAATTATAACTAGATTTGCTTTTTATATCCTGGGTTTTATCAGTGCTATAAATACAGTAGTTCAATCTCTGTGGAATGATGGACAAATTTACAGCCATCAAGACAACATTAACGCTCAATAATTCCCTATTCCTTCCCCCTTCCCCCTAAATGAGAATTCTCGTTGCCAGTCACACCTATATTGTGGACATTAACCGGGAAAAATTCAAGATATTAGCAAGCCTAGAACCTGATATTGAAGTAACTGTTGTAGTGCCGCAGCGTTGGAAACCCGGAGGGGTTCAAAATAAAATTATAGAAACTCAATTTTATCAAAAGGGTTCATTTAAAGTAATCCCGGTCTCCAACTTTAGTCAAAACAATCAAGGATTGCTAAGTTTTGGTTTTGATTTAATTAAAATTTTGCAAAACTTTAGACCCCAGATAATCCAAGTTGAACAAGGTTCAAAGTCTCTGGCTTGCGCTCAATTAATATTACTAAATAAACGGCTCAAACTGAAAGCAAAAAATATATTATTTACCTGGTGGAATCTGCCTTATAAATTGAAGTGGCCTGTTTCACTATTAGAAAATTACAATCTTCAGCACACCGACGGAATTATTGCAGGCAATCTAGATGGAGCTAAAATTTTGCAGCAGCGGGGCTATCAAGGTGCGGTGAAAGTAATGCCACAACTCGGAGTAGATGAAACTTTGTTTCGCCGCACTGGTAAAGACGCTGATTTATCGCGCAGGTTCGCCATTGAACAGACCGATTTTGTGGTAGGATTTGTAGGGCGATTTGTCGAAGAAAAAGGATTGTTAACTTTAGCTGAAGCCTTAGCCGGGTTGAAAAAAAGCTCTTGGAAGTGGCTGTTAGTAGGACAAGGAAAATTGCGGGCGCACCTCGCCGAAAAATGTATTGAATGGGGAATCAGCGACCGAATAATTTGGGTAGAAAGCGTTTCCCACGAAGAGATTCCCCCCTACATTAACTTAATGAACTGTTTGGTATTGCCCTCGCAAACGAGCTATAAATTCAAAACTTTGACCACGGTGGGCTGGAAAGAACAATTCGGTCACGTTTTAATCGAAGCGATGGCCTGTAAAATTCCGGTTATCGGTTCCGACTGCGGGGAAATTCCCCACGTCATCGGGGATGCGGGGTTAGTATTCCCCGAGGGAAATGCAGGGGTTTTACGCCAGTGTTTGCAGCAATTGATGGAGCGGCGGCAGTTGGCTGCTGATTTGGGCGATCGGGGTTATCATAGAGCTATGAGCAATTATACAAATAAAGCTTTAGCTGAGCAGTTGTTGGAATTTTACAAAGAATTGTTGTAACTTTTGGCAGTATAATGCAAGTGTTAAATAAAAACTGTGGTAAATGTCTATTCCTTCCGACATACGACCTTTGGTTGACGAACTATATCAGGTACTAGACGATACCGATCGCCAAGCAACGCAGGGACTTTTTGCACTTAGAAGAGCAATGTCTCTTTTTCCCCAGAATGAAATACTGATGCAATACTTTTCTTCGATCAGTAATTTTCAATTCTGCGTATCAGGTGTTCGCTTACAAGCAGAGCACATTGTGGGCAATGTATTGATGGCTGGTGTGCCCGATGAAGATGTTCAAAAAGCAGGAGATTATTTAGCAGCGTTGCTACACATGGCTCCTGAATCGAAAATTATGATAGACAAAGTAGTTGAGAGATTAGAAGCATTGCAATGAAACAATTACCAGATGAAAGCCTACTGCTGGAAATCCTTGAAATTGTGAAAGCTGCGGAAGCAAAAGCCAGTGAAATGTATGAATTTTCCAAGACAATGGCTCACAATACCCAAATTACAGCCACAAAGAGAGAAGAAGCGGAACAGCTAGACGGGCAGCCTTTTCCAGATAATTAAATTTGTCATGGGAGATGTTGATATTTTGATTGAAAGAACTATCCCCCATGCGAATTCTCCAAATTATCCCCTCGATTTCGCTCGTCTACGGCGGGCCAAGTCAAATGGTGCTGGGACTTTCTGCAGCCCTCGCTTCCCGGGGTATTAATCTCACAATTATCACCACAGATTCTAACGGAGATATCGGTCAACATCCCTTAGATGTCCCCTTAAATCAACCAATACAACAAAACGGCTATCAGATTATTTATTTCCGCTGTTATCCCTGGCGCAGATATAAGTTTTCATTCTCGTTATTGCAGTGGTTAAATGAAAATGCGCGACAATTTGACCTGGCTCACATTCACGCTATTTTCTCACCAGTAACTACCTTTGCTGCCACCATTGCTAGATATCGCCACTTACCGTATATTATCCGTCCCTGCGGTATGCTTGACCCCGCCGATTTGCAGAAAAAAAAGCGCTTAAAACAGATTTATGCAGCAGTTTTAGAACGCCCTAATTTAGCAGGCGCAGCCGCCATTCATTTTACAAGTAAAGAAGAGGCTAAAATCTCCGAAAGATTTGGTTTGGACTGCACAGGGAAGATACCCGTGGGACGGGATTTGGTGATTCCCTTGGGGGTGACAGCAGGTTTGTTTCCTAAGAGATTGCGAGAATCTCAAGTGCCAATCATCTTATTTATGTCGCGAATTGAACCTAAAAAAGGGCTTGATTTGCTAATTCCAGCATTAGAAAGTATTTTAGGATCTGGGATAGAGTTTCACTTTATTTTAGCTGGTTCCAATCCCCAAGATGCTGATTATGAAACACAAATTAAAAGTAAAATACACAATTCAAGCTTAGGAAAATACACAACAATAACTGGCTTTGTGAGCGGCAATTTAAAAATTGAACTGTTGACAAACGCCGACTTATTTGTCTTGCCTTCTTATTACGAAAACTTTGGCATGGCTGTAGCAGAAGCGATGGCCGCGGGTGTACCTGTCGCCATTTCCGATCGCATACATATTGCGGAAGACATACAGCAAGCAGAAGCGGGGTGGGTGGGGCCTTTGGAAGTAGGGGCGATCGCCAATTCAATTAAATCAGCACTTCTGAATCCACAAGAGCGCCAACGGCGGGGATTGAACGGCAAAGAGTACGCAAGAAAGCATTATAACTGGGATGCGATCGCCCAGCAAACCATCGATGCTTACCAGCAGATTTTGTCGTCTACTAACTAATGCCACAGCGGTTTACCTTCTGCTTCTTCGCCTGCTGCGAGTTCTTGTACTGCTGCTATGATAATTTTCCGGCGATATTTTTCTCTCGCTACTATTTTAGCTGCAATACTTATCCACAAAACTCTGCAATCCGGCCTGATATCCTGCTCCTACCGCTTGAAATCTCCACTCTCCATTCTTTCTATACAAGCGACCAAATTCTACAGCAGTCTCTCGCGAAAAATTCTCTTTTAATTCATAACGAACAAGTTCGTTTTCTGTATCCAAACTGTAAATCTTGATAAAAGCATTTTTGATATTGCTAAAATTAGCATTAATTTTATCTGCTTCGTCAATAGTGACCACAAAAGTTATTTCCTCAATTTCCGGATTAACTCTTTTTAAGATAACGCCGTAAATCGTTTTTTTCTCTTGACTTCGGTTGTTTTTATCCCGAATCACTTGCAGTACCGAACTGTCATAGGATTGCAGATTATTGTAAAAGATCAAATATTTATCGTTAGGTATTTTGCCGTCAGCACCTAGCATAAAGGCAGAGACATCAATCTCGTAGCTTTGTCCTGCCTCTGTCACCTGCCAACCTAGGGCGATCGCCATTTTTTTTAAATCCGGCGCTTCTTTAGAGATATTAAATCTCTCACCCTTACTTAATTGCATTGCCATCTGCTTATTTGTTAAACATCAAACTTTATAGCGTTCATGTTAATATTAAGTCGGACAATAAATTTTCTTTTTTAAGAAAACTTAATATTTTCTCTCTAATAGCCGGCATCATTAAAAATATGTGCTACTGCTCTCCGAATTTATTGAGATTTACTGAGAGAGAATTACCTAAGCAAAAACCGGGCTTTCTACAAAACCCGGTTGCTACAATGGAACTTAATTTGACTCTACTTTTGGGCATTTTCAGAACTAGGTGGCAGAGTCACAAAATTACCAAAAGCTCCAACCGTCTGATAGCTTTTTTTGCCCAGTTCAGTTGTATAAATACTGACCACACCTAAATTTTGACGCTGCGTTGTATTGTCGAGCAAGCTTTCGATCGAGTTCCGCTGCGAAGTCAGCAAATTCTTGCAACTGCCGATCAAAGTATCTGTAATACCGCTCAAAGCTTTCGGCACGCGAGAATCTTTGCACACAGTGCTTTCCAACTCGGTTTGGAGTACGCCGGAAGCATAAGTTAGGTATTTGTCTCTCCCAGGATTTGTAAATGCCATGCCGGCGGCCAGAAGAGTCAGGGCGATCGCGACTTTTCCCACATTGCCGAAAAAATTAGAAGTTGGCTTGTTAGTATTCATTGCGTTATCAATATTCATTTTTTTTAGCCCCGTTGATTTATAAGCTTCTCTTGATTTAAACTACACCTCCTCAGAAATAGATTTCCGAAAGGAGGGGACAGTTTTTAGATTGGAGGCCAGTTGCGAGTAAGTCTCTCACTGGTTTACCTTCATTTTACATTTCCCCCTCCCTCAAATCCGGTAAATCTTCAACAAAACATTTAGCTGGTTCCCAGGCACAGCCTGGAAACGAGGAATTTAAACTTAGTTTCGCTGTGATTTTTGCCGATCGATCTCCCGCTGCAACTCTTCAATTTGACGGCGCAAAGCCTCCGTCTCGCTGTTAGGCGTTTGCGACTTGACATCAACCGCACCCTCGGATACCGCCCGCTTGTAGTTCCCTAGCTTAATTTGGCGGTATTCCTCAGAACTTGCCCAGTCTCGCAAATACCGCAGGCGTTCCACCGGGAAAGGGTGACTCAGCATCACGCCCTGGCCGCCGTTGTAAAGTAAAAATTTATACACTTGGTTGAGATTGTCTCGATCGAGCTCTTGATAGTTGTCAGACTGGCGGATAAATTCTTGCAAACTGCATTGGTCAGCATATTTACTGCTAACTCCAGCAAGTTTCATCATCGTCATCATCACACTGTTTAAGTCATCCGTTACCAACAAAGCCGCCCGGTCTGCCGATAATTCAGCCTTGCGGCGCCACTCGTAAAAAGCGTAAATTAAACCGCTGCCGACTATGTTTCCCAGCCCGAAAGTCATCTCGCCAATTGTTGATGCAACGCTCACTGCCCAAGTCGCCATTTGATTTAAAATTGGATGACCACATTTAATGTGTCCCAACTCGTGAGCCAATACTACCCGCAGTTCCGCCTCGTCCAACAAGTCTAAAAGACCAGTGTTTAATACTACATAAGGCTGGTTTTTTCCCAGGGCAGCGCTGTTAACTGAGGGATTCTGAGAAACAAACAAACCCGGTTCTGGAAAAACATCTAAAGCCTGCACGCACTCCCGAAATATATGATAAATGCTGGCATATTGGCGTGGGCCGACTTGAATGCTATTTCCCATTAGGTAAACGAATTGCGGTCGTTCGTAGATAAATTCTACAAATTTGCTGGCAATTAAATCAAATCCAGGCACGCTTCGCAATGCTGCCTCGGCTTGCCGATCGAGGGGATGCTGAAACGCTTCGCTAGAAATTCCCGTATAAGTAGGCATAGTTGTTGCAAAAGTTACATTTAAGATATCAGGATTGCCGATCGCTGCTGGCGCTAGCTGGCGCCTGACTTATAATATTATCGCGACAAATATTCAACTGTTGTGGAACAGGCCCAAAAGCCTGTTCAAATTAGCGTTAAAATTGTGATTCTGGTACAGGCGCGATCGACAAACATCTTTCACAGTGCCTGTGTATCGCCTCACCCAAAAATTGGAACGTGCAAAAATGGCTATCCTGCGACTCGAAAACGGTACAACCTACACTCAACAGAGCGACATTACCCGAGAACTCGCTTCCTTAAACATTCAACTCAACCGCTGGCCCGTGGGTGACAGCGCTGAAATTCAAAATTTGTTAGCTAAAGATGCTCTTGACGACAATCAAAAAGAGCAAGTGCTGCAAGCCCTCGACAGTTACTTTCAACAGTTGTCGGAAAGTGCAGGCTATCAGGATCGCGACTTAATCGTACTGCACCCAGACATTCCCAACCTCGACACTATGCTGTCGAAATTCAACAAGTGCCACATCCACGTCGATGATGAAGTCCGCTATATCGTAGCAGGGGAGGGCATTTTTGGCTTCGTGCGGCCTGACGGCAGCCAAGTCGAACTCACAGTGCAGCCGGAAGAATTTATCAACGTGCCGGCGAATACAGAACATTGGTTTTATTTGACAGCAGCCCGGAAAATTAAAGCGGTGCGCTATTTTATCACCAAAGAAGGCTGGACGCCGGAGTATACCGATACGGAAATTCGATCGCGTTTAGCTGCTGTTTGAACAGAGTTGACGGTTGACAGTTGACAGTTGACGGCAATCTTCAAATCATCTAAAAATCCTCAAATCCAGCCTCAAATTTTGTGGTTTGAAGATCGCAATATGCTCAAAGCAACCGCCTCCGCCACCTTAATCCCATCAATCCCCGCCGATAGGATTCCACCCGCATATCCTGCACCTTCCCCAGCAGGATAAAGACCTTCTGTATTCAAACTCTGATAATCTTCCTTGCGTTTAATCCGAATTGGTGAAGAAGTGCGCGTTTCCACCCCAGTCAAAACCGCATCATCCATCGCAAATCCTTTAATCTGTTTGTCAAAAGCCGGAAGTGCTTCGCGGATAGCTGCGATCGCATAATCTGGCAAACTTTCGCTCAAATCAGTCATCACAACTCCCGGCGTATAAGACGGCTGCACAGCGCCTAGCGCCGTGGAAGGGCGATTTGCCAAAAAATCACCTACAAGCTGCCCAGGGGCGTTGTAAGTGCCACCACCTAGCTCAAATGCCCGTTCTTCTAAGCGACGCTGAAACTCAATTCCTGCTAAGGGATGACCCGGATAATCCTCCGGCGTGATACCTACCACAATCCCGCTGTTAGCATTGCGTTCATTGCGAGAATATTGACTCATCCCATTAGTGACAACTCGCCCCGGTTCTGACGCAGCCGCCACTACCAAACCACCGGGACACATACAAAAACTATACACAGAACGATTGTTTTGGCAATGGTGAACCAGTTTGTAATCGGCGGCGCCCAAAAGCTTATGGCCCGCCCGATCGCCAAAACGACAGCGATCGATCGTAGTCTGCGGATGTTCCACCCGAAAACCAATGGAAAAAGGTTTAGGTTCGATGTAAACCCCGCGCGAAAACAACATTTCAAAAGTATCGCGGGCGCTGTGTCCCACCGCCAGAACTATATAATTACTAGCAATATATTCTCCACTGGCGAGGGTAAGTCCCTGCACTTTTCCCTTTTCGATGTGGATATCTTCCACACGAGTTTGAAACCTAATCTCTCCGCCTAATGATTCTATTTGGGCGCGAATACTTTGGACAATTCCCACCAGTTTGAACGTGCCAATATGCGGTTTATTAATATATAAAATTTCCGGTGAAGCTCCCGCATTCACAAGTTCCGTCAGCACCTTGCGTCCATAATGCTGAGGATCTTTAACTTGGCTGTAGAGTTTGCCATCGGAAAAAGTACCCGCACCACCTTCGCCAAACTGGGCGTTAGATTCTGGGTTAAATTCTGCTTTTTTCTTCCAAAATCCAAAGGTATCAACCGTGCGATCGCGCACTGCTTTTCCGCGTTCTAAAAGGATGGGACGAAACCCCATTTGTGCCAGCATTAGCCCTGCAAACATACCGCACGGGCCTGTACCAATCACAATGGGGCGAATCGTCAAATTTTTGGGGGCTTGGGCTACATAGCGATAATTAGTGTCTGGTGTCACCATCACATGAGGATCTTTTTTGAAGCGTTGGAGAAGTTGCTTTTCCTGTGTCGTCTCTACATCCACAATATAGACAAGGAGGATTTCTGCTTTTTTACGAGCATCGTAGCTGCGCTTGAAGATGGAATAGCCGAGCAATTCTTCGGGGGGAATTTGCAGCTTTTTGAGAAGGGCATCGGCGATCGCATCTTGAGGATGATCGAGGGGGAGTTTTATTTCGGTTATTCGTAACATATAGTGGAAGGAAGAAGGAAGAAGGAAGAAGGAAGAAGGAAGAATCCCGAACAGAAGTATTATAACTATTTAACCGGAGATCCTACGGGCGATCGTCTTCGGTCGATCAATTTTTAATTTTTGAGTGGATAATTGAAGAAGCGTTATAATAAACAAAAAATTAAGTTTTGTAAAGACCCTTGACTGCAACATTCACACCCAAAAACAGCCGCACCTGGCACGCTCTCACCCCCCTGTGGCAAGGAGCCGAAGACGCAGTACAGAAGGGTTTGCCCCACACCAAGCTCGCACCGGCGTGGCAAATACTGCTCCTAGGCGACGGTTCCCCCACCCGTCACCTGCAACTGCTGACAGGGGAACCCACAGAAGTAGATGTGATCGATATGTCTTTAGTGGGTGAAGACGCAGACGGCGCGCCCCAGCAAATTGTCGCCGTTCCGGGGCCGCGCCTACGCCGCCAAGTGTGGCTGCGAACAGCTTCTGGACAGCGTTTAGCCTATGCGACTTCTTGGTGGGAAGCGAGCCACGTAGACGAATATTTACAAAATAAATCTTTGCCAATTTGGGCGAGTTTAGCGAGGCTGCGGACAGAATTGTATCGCGATGTGCAGGGCATTTATTACGGTGATTCAGTGGCTTTGGAGTCAGCTTTTGAACAGTCGGGGCCTTTTTGGGGGCGACACTATTTGTTTTGGCATCACGGGAAGCCACTGACGCTGATTTATGAGGTGTTTTCCCCTTATTTAACTAAATATTTGGGACCGATGCAATTGGATGTTGATTGAGATGCTATCGGCCGATCGAGGGTTTTGGCATCTGACGCACTTTACTAATTGTGACACGCTTGCCTTAGTCTTTTTTGATAAACCGCGAAGACGCTTATGACACAAAGAAGAAGAGGAAGATCGATCCCGAGGGTATAGAGCCGGATTTGGTATTAGCTCCCCGACTTCTTGAAGAAGTCGGGGAGCTGGATTTTCTAGCTATTGATAGTTGTTCGCCGAAATTTAACTCGCAAACCGTCGCGGGGACGGGGAGTCGGTACTGTGATTAAATTCAAATCTTGATCGGGTAAAAGCTCCCATTCCAACTCCCGAACAATCTTTGCCGCAAACAACTTCATCTCTAATCGGGCAAATTCTTTGCCCAAACATTCTCGCAAACCGCCGCCAAAGGGCACGTAACTAAAGGGTTTAGCCGATCGCTCGGAGCTAAATCGATCGGGGTCGAATCGATCGGGTTCAGGATAAAGTTGACTATCCTGATGGGTTTGAGTAATCCCAGAAAGCACGCTCCAACCCTTGGGAATTTCATAGCCGCCGAACTCACAAGCATTAATTACTGTCCGGAAAACACTTCCCACCGGTGGAATTAAACGCAGCACTTCTCGCAGCACCTGTTCTAAATAGGTCATTTGTTTGAGTTGTTCCAATGTTAGGGGTTCAGTTGCGGGGAACTGCTGCTGTTCGGCCCGCACTTTTGCCATCACATCGGGATTTTGAGCTAGGAGAAGGCAAAAAGAGGCGATCGCCGAAGTTAAAGTTCCGTGTCCCGCAAACAGCAGCACCAGCACTTGATCTTTTAACTCATCCAAACTCAAACTATTTCCCTCCTCATCGCGACCCGAAATCAGCAAACTCAAAGCATCCTTGCCACTAGGGGTTCCTTGCTGGCGATCGCGAATAATCTTTTCCAGTTCTGCTAACAGTAACTTTCTGCTATTTTTCGCTTTGCCAAACTTTGTCCAAGGCACATCTAAAGGAATCGAAAATAAACCATTGCCCCAATTTTCAAAATTATGTCCGAGCGCCGTTTCCGAACCATTATCAATCCCAACTAACAACTTAGCCGCCACATCAAAAGTATAATTTATCAGTTCAGGATACCAAGTCAGGGTTTCCATTTTTTCCCATTTTTCCAAATAGCGCTGAGTGATATTTTCCATCGCGCCGATGTAGCCAACCAAAGCTCGCGGCTGAAACGCTTGGTACATCAACTTGCGCCGATTTATGTGGTTAGCACCCGTTTGCACCGACAAGGAAAGCGGCCCTAAAAGCGCTTTCGTACTCGCAGGAAAACTCACAACAAAATATTGGTTGTCATTGCTTAAAACAAACAAACTAGCCTCTTGGCCACGCATAAACACGGTAGGCTGTCCGAAAAGGCTGGTTTTGAAAATGGGCCCGTACTGCTGGTGGCGTTTTTTGGCAAATTGGGAATCTTGCAAAAAGTTGAGGGTATCGCCAATTAGGGGTAAACCTAAACTGCCCGGAGGTAATGCCATATGTGATTTTTGATTTTTGATTTTTGATTTTTAATATCATATCAATTTTAGTTGTCTGCTGGGCAATACGCACCCGACAAATTTCTGGTAAAAGAACTTTTCTCTGTTTGTAGCCTGTAGGGTGGGTCAGTCTTAAGGTTTGTACAAAAAAATTTGGTTTTTCCCACTGACGCACCTTAGTATTTTTGGCGACCAACCAATTTAATTTTCTGTCCTTTTAATCGGAATCTCGATTATAAATTCAGTGCCTTTCCCCACCACCGAGAAACACTTGATTTCACCTTTATGTTTTTCGACAATAATTGAATGGGAAATCGCTAAACCCATCCCCGTTCCCGAACCGACCCGTTTTGTAGTATAGAACGGGTCAAATATCCGCTGCTTGACTTGATCGGTCATACCTGCACCGTTATCAGAAATTCTAATCACAGCGAGAGGACCTTCTACCTCTGTACGAATGCGGATAATTCCCGGGTTTTCGAGCGATTCTTGTAAAACGTCAATAGCGTTAGCAATAATATTCATAAACACCTGATTCAACAGTCCGGCGTAGCACTCCACCAGTGGCAATTGCCCGTATTCTTTAACGAGTTGAATTGCTGGGCGCTCAGGCTGAACTTTCAGACGGTGTTCTAAAATCATCAATGTGCTGTCGATGCCTTCGTGAATGTTAACCTTTTTCATGTCAGATTCATCGAGGCGAGAGAAATTCCGCAAACTCCGCACGATATCCCGGATGCGAGTAGCTCCCATCTGCATAGAAGACAGCATTTTGGGCAAGTCGTCTAGCACAAAATCCAGCTCTAACACCTCTATTTCTTCCTGAAGAGCTGGAGAAGGTTCCGGGTATTCATCTCGATACATTTGCACCAGTTTCATCAGATTTCTGGCGTATTCTTCTGTGTAGGTAAGATTGCCGAAAATAAATGTGACCGGGTTATTGATTTCGTGGGCGATTCCTGCTACCATCTGACCGAGACTCGACATTTTTTCTGCCTGTACGAGTTGAGTTTGAGCTTGCTGGAGTTCGCACAGAGTTACTTCAAGTTTTGCAGCTTGTTCTTGGGCTATCCGAGCGGAATCGACGCTTTTAGTGTAAAGTTCAGATTGACTGATGGCGATCGCCAATTGATCACCAATTGCCTCCATTAACTCCACTTCCTCTTTTGTCCACTTACGCACCTCGCTGCAAGAAATGCAGCTAACAACACCAGTTAAACCCCCGGCACTTTTAATCGGCAAATCCAAGACAGACTTGCAACCAACCTCCAAAAAGAATTTTTGTTCTAGGGGATCGCTTACAGTTGCAACATCATCTATCTGATAAACTTCCAAATTACCGATTTTTTGTGGCAGCATACCTGTTATTTCAGCAGGAAAATAACCCAAAAGCGAGAACAAGTCATCATTCTTAGCTTCGTGGACAACATCCCAAGCAGGTGGCGAAGCATCCGGCAAATACCAGATAAACACACAGCGATCGACTTGCAGCAAGTCGCGAATTTGCTGCACAGTTGTTGCTAAAATAGTATCTAAATCCAGAGATTCGCGGATATTGCTAGCTAGCTGGTTCACCAGCGCTTCCTGCTCCGCTAATTTGCGGAATCTCGCTTCCGACTGTTGCAACTGTCTTTGAGCTTCTTTTTGTTTTGTAACGTCCAAACCCAAACCGATTAAGCCGATCGCGTTACCACAATCATCTTTGACCTGAGTTTTAATTGTGTCCAGTTCGTGATATTTACCATCAGTAAGCTGGAAAATTTCTTCAGAATAATAGGGAATATCTTGGCTCCACGCTTGCGCGTCAGATGCCATGCAGTTAGCAGATTGTTCTAAGCCCAAAACTTCGGAATAGTGAGATGCTGCTAAAAATCTTGATTCAGGTATAGCCACATCTTCGCAGAAAGTTTTGTTAACTAATAACATCCGCCCGCTAGCATTTGCCATCCACACCCAAATGGGAGCGTTGTCAATAATTGCCCTCAAAGTTTGCTTTTGTCTGGCGAGAGCTTCTTCTGTTTGTTTGCGCTTAATTCCCAGGGCGATCGCATCCGCACTTGAGGCTAAAGCAATCAGCGTTGATTCATTCAACTCGTGGCGAGAAAACATCGCGATTACTCCCAGCAACTGATTGTCAACAATTAACGGATATCCAGCAAAAGCCACCATTCCTTCTCGTGAGGCCCATTCTTTGTCGTGGAGTCTGGGATCTTCTTGCACAGAATTAGTGATGTGAGGTTTTCGCTCCAGGGCGATTAAACCAATCTTGAACTCGCCGACAGGAATGCGGGTGTAAGCGCCGTCAACGCCAGTATATATCCCCCCGCTTGCTTCCAGTTCCAATACATTTTCCTCTTCATTCAGCGTCCAAATCCGAGCAAAGGCAGCATCCAAATGGCGCACAACTGCATCGGCGCAATATTGCAAAGTTGCAAGCAAAGTCTGGTTTTGAGTCAGAGCAATTCCCACATCTGCTGTCAATAAAGAAAGTTTCAATTGTTCTGCTAAAGCTTGTTCTGCTATTTTGCGCTCTGTAATGTCCGTAGCAGCACCGAGACGCTGCTTAATTTTCCCCTCCTCTGTTCTGCTAAATACAATATTCCGGCTGACTAACCAGTGCCAACAATTCTGTTTGTCGCGTACCCGATATTCGTACTCAATAACTTCGCCGTCGGGAGCATTTTCTAATTGCTGAAAATATTCAGGAAATTTAGCTAAGTCGTCAGGGTGGATGATGGTGGGCAGTAGATTGCTGCCCATGTTTTGAACTTCTGCGCTCGTATAGCCGAGGGTGTCACTGATTTCGCGGTTGCTGTAGACATTTCGCTGCTCGCTTTCGTCGTAAACAAAGAGAAGATTCGGACTGGTATTGGCAATTCGCTCAACAAAACGCTGACTCTCTTGCAGCGCTGCTTCTGCTTGTTTGTGAGCGGTAATGTCGCGGCCGACACCATAGATCAATTCTTCCTCGCAGAAACGGGTAGCAGTCCAGGCTATCCACTTGTAAGAACCGTTGCGACAGCGCCAGCGGTTTTCAAACCCAACGGTATTATTCCCCGCAGCAATACTTTCAGCTTCTTTTAAAGTAGTTTCGCGATCGTCTGGATGCACGAATTCAATGAAGAGTTGGCCAACCATTTCTCCTAGGGAATAGCCGAGTATTTTTTCTCCTGCTGGGTTGATGCGTTTTACATAACCGTCAAAACTAAGGACGCACAGCAGATCTAGCGATAGGCTAAAAAAGCGATCGCACTCGTTGGGTTCGCTGGATGGGCGATCGTTTTGGGCTGCGACAGCAGAAGCTTTTGAGCGCGCCGATACCGCGAAAAATACAATATTTGCTATGGCTAAAAATCCCAGGGCGAGTGGGCTATCGTAGAAATTATCACCGCTGCCAGCTACGAGCCACCCGTTTAACACCAGCAGTACAATTATCAAAATTGAGAATACACTGCCAGGGGCGATCGTCACTACGCTGATTTTTTTTTCATACTCCTTGCTGCCTTCTGCCTTTTCTATTCTGGTGACTGCTGCCGTGAATTTTCTCAACAACAGTTGGAGTAAGTTCAATAATTTAGTGTTTTTGGATTCTTCGATAGGAACAGAATACTTCATTTTTTTACTGTTGATTCCGTTTTACTTGTGGTGACTCAAAATTACAATAAAATTTTTTAAATATTGTAAAACTTTGCTAGCTTGCGAAATCTAGCATTTTAAAATTTGCGTATATTTACCCACGCTGGCTAGAGAATTAAGTGTATTTACGGAATTAGCGAGCAATCTTTTCTTAGCTGGGATGTGCATTTTTTACTTTTTCCGACTCATTGAGAGAGTTTATCTATAATACTAGGCTACATATTGCTGTTAGTCATTGGACATTTGGCCTAATCTAGCTAATTGGACGCAGAAATTGGGACTCTTGGACGAATAACCTAATTATGTAGGGTTCGCCTGAAGCCGCTTACCGCGTTATAGTAGCGTGTTATACCACTTTTTGGCTCCTGGAATGACCGGGTTTGATATAGGAAAATACTGCGTGGAGCGCCCTGGTCGTGGGTTGAAAAACCCGCAATATTAGTCAAGTTCAAGCAGGTTCAATTTGACTATAAATTATGAAGTTAAAATAAAGATAAACTGCTGATATCATTTCCGGTTACACCGGAATGATGTTGACTGTTAACGGTTGACTGTTCACTGTTCACTGTCAACCGTCAACAGTCAACTCAGTTTAAAACCCACATTCCGCACCCCAACTGTCACATGGGGTGCGGGTGGGCTGTAAATTCTGGTTCGATGGTAAGCGCGCCAGCC
>NZ_JAUBPU010000007.1:159005-171747 GCF_036700885.1 Microcoleus sp. S13_B4 | reverse complement strand
TTTTCCTACCGGGTTGACTATTCTTATTAATTTTACCTCATTTTTAAATAGTCTCATACTTATTTGAAATGACTATATATAAAACAAACATTCACCTTGGTCGTCTAATTAGCCAGAACTCTCTCAAAATTATTAACGAGGATTTTGCACCTTTCTATCCAAGAATTTCATATCATGTCCGATCGATTAGTCATAATATCCCGGTCGGAGCGAGTTTTTTAGATTGTCAATTATTGGCAGCAGGTATTCTTGGTGAGGGGAACCCTACAAAAATCGCGGTTCCTCGACCGGACATGATATCATTTGTGAATTTTTTATTTAAGCATCCGCATTTTTAACCCCCCATTTCAAGCACTATTTTACCAGTTACTGAGCCTGTTTCTAACAGTTCGTGAGCGGCTTGCGCTTCTTCGAGAGGGAAAGTTTTGCTGACGTGAATTTTTAGCAAGTTGCGATCGCACAAACGAGCACACTTCTGCAAAATATGAGCCTGCTGTTCCTGTTCCTCCACCAAACCTTCCAGCATTGGTGTTAACATTAATTCCAGACTAATTCTCAGATTCCGCATTCTCGCTGTTTTCAAATTACCCAAAGCCGGATCGGGTTCCAAAATTGTTACCAAATCTCCATAAATCTTCACAGCCGGAATAGTTTGGTAAAAAGTTTCTCCCCCGACTGTATCGAAAGCCAAATCAACTCCTTGTCCTTGAGTCCAGGTCAAAACCTCATCGACAACATTGGTATTTTTGTATAAAATAACTGAATCTGCACCTAAGTGCTTGACAAAAGTGGCTTTTTCCTCAGAACTAACAGTCGTGCAAACCTCTGCCCCCTGCAACTTTGCCAACTGTATCGCGACGTGGCCGACACCGCCGGCACCAGCTTGAATCAGCACTTTTTGACCGGCTTGCAAGCGCCCTCGATCGTACAGCGATTCCCAAGCTGTAATTAAAACTAACGGTGCCGCCGC
Organism: Microcoleus sp. S13_B4; assembly: GCF_036700885.1. Lineage (NCBI taxonomy): Bacteria > Bacillati > Cyanobacteriota > Cyanophyceae > Oscillatoriales > Microcoleaceae > Microcoleus > Microcoleus sp. S13_B4. Next base: position 170,777 of record NZ_JAUBPU010000007.1, on the reverse strand, counting down.
CGCCTCAGCAAAACTTAAAGCAGCAGGCTTGAGGGCGAGAAAGCGTTGGTCTACAACAGCAAACTCAGCATAAGTACCGATCGACCCGCCCAAACCGCCATTGCAGAAAAAAACCTCGTCTCCCACTTGGAAACTTTGCACACCAGCACCGACACCCTCTACGACTCCAGCACCGTCGCACCCCAAAACGTGAGGAGTTTTATCGGGGTAAAAAGTGCCGCGCGATCGCAACTTAGTATCTATCGGATTGATACCCGCCGCTCGCAACCGCACCAAAACTTCAGTTTCTGTTTGTATAGTAGGGGCGGGGATATCTTGCAGTTTCAATACGGACGGGCTTCCGGGGTTTTGAAAAACGATCGCTTTCATCATTGGTGTTACACTAGATCAGATAATCCCTAGACTTTATTGTACTTTGCTTAGCAAAGCAAGAAAAAACTTTTTGTTGATCCCAAAGTTTATGATTGTTGTTGAAAAGCCTTACATAGCTCGGTAGCAGCAGTTTTATAAACAGTTTGATGACTTATCGTTTCTGTCCATAAATCTCTACTATCATGGTAAATATTATATGAAAAAAAACTTTTTCACTTCGGGGTCTAACCTTGGTGTTACCATAATTATACCACAGTTATATGCCATCCTAAAACCTACCAACGCCTCTAAATCCTTACCTGCTAAAACGAGAAATCAAATTCTCAAACAAGTTGTTCACGAGTGGGAGTATTGCCAACCATCAAGAATAGCTTATGACCGATATCTACCTCGATTTTCATTTCTCCCCAGCATCCCCCAATACAAACATCAAATCTGGGGATGTAACTTGTTAAGTCAGGATAACCAGTCGATCGAAAAAAAGGGAGGTGACAAAAATAATGGACTACTTCATTTCTCTCAAACTGACATAATAATTTCTACAAAATCCCAAAATGTCATCAAGGTAAGGATAGGTCTTGCAACAGCGATCTACTTTGTTGAGGTTGCCAATCAACAGCTTGTAACGTTGGTCAATTTAAATTATAACCTGAAAGCAGGTAGAGATTTAGGGATTGATAACCTCGTAGTTTTGGCATCTATTAAGCCAACATTTACTCCAACTCTCTCTGATAAAAAACATCTCAAATCAATCAATCAAGCTTTCAATCAGCGCCGAGCATTTTTACTGTCAAAACTTGACCAGGTAAAATCTATCAAGCGCCAAATCAAGGCAATCACCTTTAATCGAAACAAGCGATTAGAAAAATACCTTCATAAAACCAGCAGTTTGATTGTCAAGCGGTTGGTGGATGAGAAAATAACCCAGTTAATTATTGGCAGAAATGGGGGTGACAAACAAAATATAAGATTAGAAAACAAGCATCATAATTTTGGGGTACTTCCTCCTACCCAGCTCATAAAATTTATTACTTACAAAGCTGAGTTACTCGATATTAAGGTAATAGTTACACAAGCATATTATACAAATAAGTGCATTTTTTTGGATTTAGAGTCTGGCGGTAAGCAAGAGTCTTACCAGGGTAAGAGAGGTAAAAGTGGGTGGTTTCGGTATTTGAATGAAATTCGGATTAATGCTGATGTGAATGCAGCGTTAAAGATGATTATAAAATTAAACGTAAACTCACCCTTAGAGGAGTGCCACAACCCTAGATATGTGTTTGCAGTTTCACCTGTACGGGTTGATCCTGTACAAAAAGAACCACAAAAAGTTCGGTAAGGTCAAGTATGGCCCGGTTTTTGTGAACTGTTAACTCTCTTGTCGCCTTCACGGCGATCTGACCTTGTATTCGTTACCCATCCGTGACGATACTTAGTTATTTTTAAATAGATTGGCTTCAGATAACTACAATAATTGTCGAGCGGTGCTAATCGATGTTCGATCTAGATTTATTTTTTTACTTTGAGATTCTTGCATATCTTCTGGGATTATCGGCGACTTTAGCCTTGGTGTCCGCGATTTATCTCAAGCGGCACCGAAGACCTTCCCGCCTACCGCTAGCCCCCGAGCAACGGCAGTTGGCAGAATTAAAGTCCGACGATTTATCTGCGGGATTGAAAATGCGGAAAAACTTTTTGATTTTCCTCAACTCAAATCTATGGCCGGCAACTGACAGCTTCTTGGGTAAAGTTTTAGGTATGGGCCGCGCTGTATTCTTCGCCCAGCAACAGCGCCTAAGTGTGAATTCTTCGCCTCTTTTAGAGCCTGGAACTAGCAAAACCCTAAGTTTGAGCATTTCGGGTTCGATGGGAGACAATCCCGATCGCCCGAATGCCGAGAATCCTCCCCAAGTTAATGGTTACGCGCAATTAGAGGAAGATTTGCTGGGCGAAATCCTAGCAGGTACTGAGTCGCCGGGGGGAGCACAATTCTTTGATGCTTTAGTTTGCCACTTAGCCTCAGCACTCGGAGTTCGCACCGCCGTCGCTGCCAAATCGATTAAGTCGAAGGCACGCACCGATGCTGCTGCCGATAGATTGCAAATTATCAGTTTTTGGAGCGACGGACAGCAGCAGCCAAACTTTGAGTGCGACACTGCCAATACTCCCGAAGCGCGGGTGCTGGAGGGGGGAATGTATTCCTGTGCCGACAACCTCTGGGAAACCTTTCCAGAAGACAGCAGACCGATAGTTACAGGTGCGCGCAGTTTCCTGGGAGTCTTGCTGAAAAACTCTTACGGCGAACCTTTAGGCATTATTTGTATTTTCCACGATCGACCCCTGGTGGAAGCACATCTTGCCAAATTCCGATTAATTCTCAACATCTTTGCTGGACGGGCCGCCGCCGAATTAGAGCGGCAGCGCCTAGAAGCAGCACTGTCCACTGTAGAAGCGAAATACTGCGCCCTGGTAGAACAAATGCCCGCTGTCACCTACATTTCTCCCCTCAACCGCAAGGCTGCCAAACTTTACATCAGCCCGCAAATCGAGACTTTTCTAGGTTATTCTGTAGCTGAATGGAGAGCAGATCCCGACCTGTGGCTGAAACTCGTTCACCCAGAAGACCGTGACCGCGTGTTAGTTGAAAACGCCACACAGAAATTCACCGATGGAGAAGATATCTTCTGCGAGGGGTCGCTGGTTTCAGAATACCGCGCGATCGCCCGCAACGGCCGAGTCGTCTGGTTCCGCGATCAAGCGACCGCAGTTCGCGATGAAGCAAGCAAATCTGTCATCCTTCAAGGCGCAATGTTTGACATCACAGAGACGAAAGTAGCTGCCAGCGCGCTGCTAGAAAGCGAATACCGCTATTACACCTTGGCAAAAATACTGCCGGTCGGGATTTTCCGCGCCGACGCTGCTGGAGATTGCTTGTACGTCAATGAGCGATTTTTGGAGATGGCGGGACTGACTGCGCCAATGGCAATAGGCGAAGGTTGGGCGCAAAGTTTGCATCCCGAAGACCGCGAGCGTGTTTTGAGCCAGTGGTATCGCGCTGTCACAGAAAAGTCGCCCTGTAAGTTAGAGTACCGTTTTTGCAACGGTGACTTCACCACCTGGGTCTTTTCGCAAGCAGTGCCAGAAATGACCAAAAGCGGTGAAGTTCTAGGCTATCTCGCCACTTTGACCGATATCACCGATCGCAAGCAGGCAGAATTCGCGCTGCAACAGGCGGAAGAGAAATACCGCAGTATCTTTGAAAATGCGATCGAAGGCATTTTCCAGACAACGCGCGACGGACGCTACCTCAGCGCTAACCCTGCTTTGGCGAGAATTTATGGCTACGAGTCGGCCACGGAATTGATTGCGAATATCCAAGACATAGACCGCCAACTTTACCTCGATCCCAACCGGCGCGTCGAGTTTTTGCGCGCGATCGAAAAACACGGTTTTGTGTCTGAGTTCGAGTCCCAAGTTTACCGCGCTGACGGCACTACTATCTGGGTTTCCGAGAACGGCCGGGCAGTTCGCGACCCTGACGGAAATTTACTTTACTACGAAGGCACTGTCGAAGATATTACCCTCCGCAAAATAGCAGAAGATAAGTTAGTACACGATGCTTTGCACGATATGCTAACCGGTTTGCCCAACCGAGCTTTATTTATGGATCGCTTGGGGCACGCGATCGATCTTTCAAAACGCCACCCCGAGATTTTGTTTGCGGTGCTGTTTATCGATCTCGATCGCTTTAAGGTTGTTAACGACAGTTTGGGGCATTTAGTTGGTGATCGGTTGCTGATCGCGATCGCGCAGCGCCTGGGAATCTGTTTGCGCGCTGGAGATACCGTGGCCCGTCTCGGTGGCGACGAATTCGCTATTTTGCTGGAAAATATCAAAAGCACCGAGGATGCGATCCAGATTGCCGAACGAGTGCAAGCGGAACTGGCAGAGCCTTTTTACCTTAACGAGTATCAAGTTTTTACCAGTGCTAGCATTGGGATTGTTTGTTCTGGTGTTCCTCCGTGTCCAACGGAAACCCGCAAACTGTCGAGTCCCGAAAATCTGGGAAATATCGATCGGGAAACTTCTTTGTCATGCTTATCTTCCGACTCTCCTGTTCCCAATGTCCCGTTGTCCATATTGTACGATCGACCTGAAGAACTGCTCCGAGATGCAGATGCTGCCATGTATCATGCGAAGGGATTGGGCAAAGCTCGCCACGAAGTTTTTGACTTAAGTATGCACACTCGCGCCGTCGCCCTTTTGCAACTGGAAAACGACCTGCGACGCGCTTTAGACTCCCAGGAATTTCAGCTTTACTATCAGCCCATCGTCTCTCTAACTAGCGGTAAAATCAGCGGTTTTGAAGCGCTGCTGCGGTGGTATCACCCGCTGCGGGGTGTCGTATCTCCCGGCGAGTTTATTTTAGTAGCGGAAGAAACTAGATTGATTATACCTATTGGTTGGTGGATGATGCGATCGGCTTGTCATCAGATCCACGAATGGCACGAAAAATTCCCTGCCAATCCGCCGTTGACTGTCAGCGTCAACCTTTCTAATCAACAATTTAAACAACCGGATTTAATCGATCGCATTAGCGAAATTTTACAAGAAACTCAGCTTGACCCCCGCACTTTAAAGGTAGAAATTACTGAAGGCGTCATCATGGAGAATGCCGAATCAGCAGTCGCTATCCTCGCAGGATTGAAAAATTTAGAAATTCAATTATATATTGACGATTTCGGAACTGGCTATTCTTCGTTGAGCCGCCTGCACACTTTTCCAACTGATGCTTTAAAAATTGATCAAGCTTTTGTTAGCCGCATGACTGAAGATGAAGGCAACGAAGCGATTGTACAGACTATTTTAATTTTGGCCAGTCATTTAGGTATGGATGTAATTGCTGAAGGCATCGAAACCATCGAACAGCTTAATTTACTCAGAGCGCTGCAATGCGAATACGGACAGGGATACTTTTTCTCAAAGCCGATAGACAGCATCGCAGCCACACTTTTGATAGAAAGTCAACCTAAATGGTAATTTGACTGTTGACTGTTAACTGTTTGCTGTTTCTAGGAATAAAAACAGACAGCGGGCTAGTTGTCTGTGGAACTGAGTCTGCTACCAAGTCCGGCTTCAATACTCCCTTTATCTCTGAGTCTGCCTCGGCATACTTCGTTTCACTCTCTTTGCGTTTCAACCGCCGAATGATAAAGGGGGTGGACAACCCGGATTTAGTATTATAAACTGGCAGAAGTTATAAATTTTACCGAATAATAGTCTCCCAAACGCTAGAGTCATAAAAATAACAAACGTGAGTTTTTCCTAAGAAACGTTGGAGGAAAGAAGAAGATTTTGCCGAAACTTTTTTGTAAATCATTTTATCTGAAGAACTTCCTTTAGGTAACGGAGTCTTAGCCGCCACCCAGTCTTGATTAGAATAGCAGTCAATCCAGGTATTTATTGTTGCATTGTTTAAGCATTTATTTATTTCTCTCTCTCCCCAATTAGATTTATAAGATAAAACCTTTAAATTTCCCCCTAAAGTAATGTATCGAAAAAAGTTTTCTCTGTGATAATCAGCCAGAGTATCTGTCGCCACAGCAACACCAAAACTATAAGCTAATATAGTTGCTCTATCATAATTATCGCTCTTCAATACGTCTTCGAGAAGATTTAATACTCTACCACGAGTCTTTGATCTCATTGTACTACCCTCTGTATCTTCCCCTAAATAGGCTGCGGAGAATTCACAGATATCAATAAGTGAACTGATGGGTAAAAAGCTTGATAAAACACTAATAAAAAACCAAAAAGACCATCCTTTCATTGATTCACCAAAAAATCCAATTTTTTTTGCCATCTCCAGCGGAATTGCGCCGCCAAAAAAACTATTTGTTTGTCCTATAGCTATCAAAACAGCAGCTAAAATTCCGTAATACCAACCTGTAAATAAAATAGCGGAAATAATAAAATATATAAATAAAGAAGGAGATTCCTTAAGGGATAACCAAATAGGAGAAATCAACCAATATATCAAGACTTCACCACCTCTAATAAATTTAGTTTTTTCATCTTTTTGACTCAGTTTATTACTAGCAAATACATCCATGTAATAAGCTTCATAAATGTCAATTGTTTTGTACAACTCTTGTTTGTTATAAATAGAAAATCTTTTTCCTGTATGTCCTGCTATTTTTATTTCACCGTTTTCTTGAACAGTAAAACTCTCTAGCTGCTCGCTTAAAGAGCTACAAAAAATTTCCAGAAACTCATTTTTTTCTTGAGTATTTAGACCAGGCACTAAAATTATCACTTCATTAGGAACTGGCATAAAGTTTTAGACCTTATAATAATAAAAAGTGTCTTTAATTCAAGGTTAACGGTTAACAGTTAACAGTCAACCGTCAACAGTCAACCGTCAACTTCCTTAAACTTTCGCTTCCAAAGACTTGAGAAACTCAGTATTTACCCCCGACTCCCGCGTCAGGGCAATTTTCCCAGTACGAGCAATTTCCTTAATCCCAAATCTATTCAGAACCTGGACGATCGCCACCATTTTACCGGGATCTCCCACAACTTCCAATGTCAGCGTATCATCACCAATATCCACAACTCGCGCTCTAAAAATTTGAGCTAACTCAATTATCTCCGATCGCGTCCCGCTAGCAGCATTAACTTTCAGCAACATCAACTCCCGTTCCACACAGGGAATTTCCGTTATATCCTGAACTTTAAGCACGTTAATCAACTTGTACAGTTGCTTTGTCAACTGCTCAATAATCTGGTCATCTCCGGGTACAACCATCGTAATCCGAGATATTCCCACTTGCTCCGCCGGGCCAACGGCCAGACTTTCAATATTAAAACCCCGACGGGCAAACAAACCAGCAATTCGAGTGAGGACACCCGCTTCATCTTCAACTAAAACCGAAAGAGTGTGTTTCATTTCTTCAAAAAAGACGCATTTCGTGCAATTATACTTTCGCCAATTCGCCTTTTAGCAGAAGTGCACGCCCATTGAACCTGCATTAGATATTTTATCGCGAGTTATTCGCCGTTCATCTCCTGGGAAAAAAACCCTCGATCAATTTCGCTTTTACCCGTCTCGATCCCCCTAAATCCCTCTTAAGAAGGGGAGTAGGGGTTGACTTTGATCACACTCCTGTCCCCCCCTTAAGAAGGGGGGTTAGGGGGGATCAGCTTTATCTCAACCGTAAACCCGCCCCAACTCAGTTCTGGGCGCACCCGATCCAAGTTTTTTTGTGTACGAACCTACACAATTCATCGCTAGAATAAAAACTTTTCAGGGCTTGTAGCTGACGGGGATTGAAATTTTGAGACCCATTGGGTCTCAAACTTCCTTCACAGAAAAACCCGGTGTTGCAGCGATGGCATCTGGCGGCGGACTTGTTCTAGTCGATCGGGATTAATTTCTGCGATCGCCACACCCGGTTCCTCTCCAGCATCCGCCAAAACCACACCCCAAGGATCTATAATCATCGCGTGACCGTGTGTTTGACGGCGGCCGTAGTGGCGACCAGTTTGTGCAGGGGCAATCATATAACAAGTATTCTCGATCGCCCTAGCTTGCAACAAAACCTTCCAGTGATCCTTGCCAGTGTAAGCAGTAAATGCCGCCGGCACGAACAAAATATCAGCTCCCTTGTACGACAAATGCCTGTACACCTCCGGGAACCGCACGTCATAGCACACCGAAAGTCCCAGCGTCCCCAACTCCGGCGACACATAAACCGACGGCAAATCTTCACCAGCCTTCACAGTGTTCGATTCCCTGTAAGTAATGCCGTCGGGAACATCCACATCGAACAAATGTACTTTTCTGTACCTTGCCACTTCAGTGCCGTTTGGGTCTACCAGCAAACAAGTATTGTATACCTTCCCCCCTGGAGTCGGCACGGGAAATCCGCCGCCCAGAATCGTTACCTGGAAACGTTGGGCCATCGTTTTGAGGAATTTTTCGCTTTGGAGTCCGATCGCCTCTGCTTGAGCAATCTTTTCCTCCTCTTCTCCCATAAACGAGAAATTTTCTGGTAGGGAAACTAACTCTGCACCTCGACGAACTGCCAAGTCGATTAATTCCTCTGCCTGAACCAAATTTTTTTGCAGGTCAGGCAAGCTAGTCATTTGAATTGCTGCTGCGAGATAAGACTTCATCGATTCACAATATTAGTCATTAGTCATTAGTCATTAATCATTAGTCATTAATCATTAGTCATTGGAACTAATTTGATAACTAAATAGTTGAAATTCTTAACTTTTCCCCATTTATGCACCCATTTTGCACTAACTGGTGTGGTTTGAGAGTTTTGATATTTGAGCTTTAAATTAACCTGTAACTCATCACTCAAAACTCAAAACTCTCAACTGGTTTCTCCTAGGTTTTGCAACCTAATTTCCCTCAAATCTTAAGGCATCGGATGGAAAAGTAGGTCTGGGAAAAAGCGGTTAAATTCAATTAAAGCCGCAGCTTGAATAGATATCCAAAGGATAGCCAATACTGGTGCTGTAGAAAGAAACTTGACAAAGTATTGCATGAATTCTGCTCCTGAAAATTCGAGACAGTTGGTAATTGCCGATCGATAAGCGCGCTAATTGCTCATTTCTAGTTAATTACTTAACCGTTAGCTATTAGCTCTTCTCCATTTCCCAATTTTAGCGGGGGGAAACGGTAATTTCGTCGTCCTTCGCAAACATTTCACCGCTGGTGATGGATGTGAGAGCGGCCAGAGGCCATAAAACGCCGCTCAGCATACATTTGATTGCCAAAGGAACGTCGATAATAATCTCTTTTTCCTCTGGGGTTGCTGATTTTTTGGTAACTTGCAGATAAGAACGGCCCACCCAACCAATCCAACCTGCGATATACAAGAACAGTATGCTAGGAATCAAAAAGTCCCCTGCTCTGCTCAAGTTACCGTCTACGATTAAGTGCGGGTATCCTTCCGGGCCGCACATAGCTTGGGAATAGCGCTCGAATCTTGCTTTCGCAGATGCGGGGTCGCCATTGGTAGAACGTGCATTTTTAGCAAGTTCCTTGAATTCGGGAGAGTCTTTGCACGGCACTAAATTGTAAGCCGAAGCAACTGGAGCAAAACTGAACCAGACACTCAACACTAAAATTGCAGCAAACAATCGTCGCATGGAATTGTTTCCTTTTGTTACAAAACAATAAGTTTTTGTACAAGCATTTCAACTTGCCGATCGCGAATCCAAATTACCGCATTTGTTGACAGTCTAAAGTATCCATCAGTGATGCGGCAAAGCCCAATAGAATGAGGGATTCGCGTTTTCATAGGTCAATGCTGAGCTAGCAATACCGCGAGGATATAGCTTCCTTGCATCAGATGATGGCCTCTGTCCTTCGGGGGGCAAATATCCCTTAACAATAACCTGAGTACAGGTAGAGCGGGGGACTTGCGCCGAATTAGTTAAGCTAGCAATAGCTAACCTATCAAATAAAATTACCAGTAAATGGCAACCATTTTCGCGATCGAAACAAGTTGTGACGAAACAGCAGCAGCAATTGTTAAGAATCGTCAAGTTTGCAGCAATGTTGTAGCATCGCAAATTAAAATCCACGAGCAGTTTGGCGGGGTAGTGCCGGAAGTGGCTTCGCGGAGTCACCTAGAAATGCTAAATCAGGTAATTGCCCAGTGTCTCTGTGAAGCCAACCTCAGTTGGTCAGAAATTGACGGAATTGCAGCGACTTGTGCCCCCGGTTTAGTAGGTGCATTGTTAGTCGGGCTGACAGCGGCGAAAAGCTTGGCAATAGTCCATCAAAAACCTTTTTTAGGCGTCCACCACCTCGAAGGGCACATCTACGCTTCTTACCTTACCGAACCCGACTTGCAGCCACCGTTTTTGTGTTTGTTAGTTTCCGGGGGACACACCAGCTTAATTTATGTCAAAGATTGTGGCGTTTACGAAACTGTAGGACAAACACGCGACGACGCCGCCGGCGAAGCTTTTGATAAAGTTGCGAGACTGTTGCAGCTAGGATATCCCGGTGGGCCACTGATTGACAAATTGGCGGCCCTTGGCAATCCCCAAGCATACCCCCTACCAGAAGGCAGAATTTCGTTACCTGGTGGTGGCTATCATCCCTACGACAGCAGTTTTAGCGGGTTGAAAACCGCAGTTTTGCAATTAGTGCAGAAACTCAAGAAACAAAATAACAATGTGGGTGCCGAAGGCATTTTGCCTGCCTCTACAATTAATGATATTGCGGCTAGCTTTCAAGAAACAGTAGCCAAGGGTTTAACAAAAAGAGCGATCGACTGCGCCGTAAATTTCGGACTGAGCACTATTGTAGTCGGCGGCGGAGTTGCAGCAAACAGCGGACTGCGAAAACACTTACAAGCAGCAGCAGCAAAACACAACTTGCGAGTATTGTTTCCGCCATTAAAATATTGTACAGACAACGCCGCAATGATCGGCTGTGCGGCGGCAGAACACTTGCAGCGAGGACACACATCGCCGCTGACTTTGGGAGCAAATTCGCGGATGGCCCTCAGCGATATTATGGAACTGTACAATAGTCATTAGTAAAAATAAGTGGGTCTTCTGCTGACCAGACTCTGCTTGGTAACGAGAAGACAGTTAATACCAATTTAATGTGAAGTTGCACATATCTCGATCCCCCTAAATCCCCCTTAATAAGGGGGACTTTGAGAAGAATCTTGTCCCCCCCTTATTAAGGGGGGTTAGGGGGGATCAGATGCTATGCTCAACAGTCAACAGTCAACAGCCAACAGTCAACCAAACGATGAAAATCCGCGATGCAGAAGAAAGCGATTTGCCAGCAATTGTCCAAATATATAACGCCGCAATACCAGGGAGAATGGCCACAGCAGATTTAAAACCAGTCTCAATTGAAAGCCGCCTTCCGTGGTACAGAGAACACTCCCCCAATTCCTTGCCGATTTGGGTAATCGAATCAGAACAAAATATTGTTGGCTGGCTGAGTTTTCAGCTTTTTTACGGACGCGCCGCCTATCAGCATACAGCAGAAGTTAGCATCTACGTCGCACCCGATCGCCAACGCTGCGGAATCGGACAAAAATTATTGCAATCGGCAATTGTGCGGAGTCCAGAATTGAACCTTAAAACTCTCATGGGAATAATCTTTTCTCACAATCAGCCAAGTTTAAGATTGTTTGAAAAATTTGGCTTTCAGCGCTGGGGATATCTGCCACAAGTTGCCGAACTTGACGGCGTTGAAAGAGATGTCGTAATTCTTGGTTTGCGTTGTCTGTAGGGACTTAGGCGAGAGCCCTTCATCGTGTCAACTTAGCATTAAATGTAGTATCGGTCTGCTGTTTGACGATATAGGCCCAGATCCCCCCTAGCCACCCTTAAGAAAGGGGGGGACAGGAA
>NZ_JAUBPU010000007.1:54574-158905 GCF_036700885.1 Microcoleus sp. S13_B4 | reverse complement strand
GCGCTCAAAGTCCCCCTTCTTAAGGGGGATTTAGGGGGATCGAGACTACGGTAGAAGCGAGATTTTCAAGGCTGTGAATAAGCCCAGATCCCCCCTAGCCCCCCTTAAGAAGGGGGGGACAGGAAGCGCTCAAAGTTCCCCTTCTTAAGGGGGATTTAGGAAGCGCTCAAAGTCCCCCTTCTTAAGGGGGATTTAGGGGGATCGAGACTACGGTAGAAGCGAGATTTTCAAGGCTGTGATGTTTCCTCAATCTGCTAAAATTGTAATTTCATCCAATGATGCGATCGCCACATCAGCTTTTTCCAAATAACTAACCTGAGCATTCCCCCAACAAATGCCGATACAGCCAGCCGCGCCCGCATTTTTACCCATCTGAATATCGCCCGCTGAATCTCCCACCATCAAAGTTGCTGCGGGATTAACTCCGAGTTTCTCACAAGCTTGCAAAAACAATTTCGGATCGGGTTTATGAACCGTTGAATCAACTCCCATTTCTAACTGAATGTAGTCACCTAATGCGTGGTGTTTCACAAACTTCTGCACCACAGCCGTCGTAGCCGCCGAAAGAATTCCCAGTTTTAAACCCGCTTCCGAAAGATATTTCAGCACTTCCAAACTGCCGACAAATAAAGGAGAAACAGCACTATTTTTAAACATTTCGTCAGCTTCGTCAAAAGCGCGGCGCGCAATACTTAAAGATTCCAACCATCCCCTGCCGGTTTCCGCTATGTATCCCGCTGCAACAATCTCATTTTCCTTGCGGCTACCCACTGCTAGCAAACCCGTGGGGTCAATGCTGCCGGTTTCGATACCGAAAGCCATTTGTAAAGGCTCTCCAACGCCCGGAATTTGAGCGTCTGCGAGGCGGGCTCGCTTCATCCCCAACAATCTCAAAAACTCCTGAGAATCCTCTAGAGTGCCGTCTTTGTCAAAGATCACGGCTTCGATATTTGAGAAGGTAATGCCCCGACATTTAATAGTTACCAAGAATCATAACTCCGTAATTTTTATATTGTTTTGTATCGTCTCATATTATGCTATTTTTAGCAATTGTTTTTAGCGCAACATAACTCTCTTGTCCCCCCCTTCTTAAGGGGGGCTAGGGGGGATCTGGCCTTAACTATTACGAGATGCCCGATCGTACTCTTGTCCCCCCCTTATTAAGGGGGGTTAGGGGGGATCTGGCCCTAAGAATGACGATCGCACGCACCCAACAACTCCTGACAAACTCCCTCAAAACACTGCAATACATCAACATTCGTAAACCTGACAACTTGCAGTCCATACCCCTCGAAAATCCCTGTTCTTTCCGCATCATATTGTTTCCCCTGTTCGGTAAAATGACTCTCGCCATCAACCTCAATTACCAATCTTAAAGCAGCACAATAAAAATCTACAATAAAATTGTCGATCGGTCGCTGTCTCAAAACTCGAAAAGGGAAATTTCTCAGAAAATCTTCCCAAAGTTTCTTTTCGGCTGGAGTTGGATTTTGCCGAAGTTCCTTGGCGATAGGGATGAGTTTTGGGTTGTAAGGTAGGTGGAAATTGGAGTCGTTTAATTTGGTCATAATCCTCCTAATCTCGGAGCGATCCCCCCTAGCCCCCCTTAAGAAGGGGGGGACAAGAGAGTTCTCAAAGTCCCCCTTCTTAAGGGGGGACAAAAGAGTTCTCAAAGTCACCCTTCTTAAGGGGGGACAAGAGAGTTCTCAAAGTCACCCTTATTAAGGGGAGACAAGAGAGTTCTCAAAGTCACCCTTCTTAAGGGGGGACAAGAGAGTTCTCAAAGTCACCCTTATTAAGGGGGGACAAGAGAGTTCTCAAAGTCCCCCTTCTTAAGGGGGATTTAGGGGGATCTCCGGCCCGAAAAATTGTTAACGCAAGCGTATTTGGTCCTCATCCTCCTAATCTCGATCCGGAGATCCCCCCTAACCCCCCTTCTTAAGGGGGGGACAAGAGTTTAACTGCCTAATCTAATCTCAAACATCATAAATAAAAACTCCAAAATATTTAAAATCGTCCCGCTAAATTGGCCACTATTAATGCTAGTTGAACAGGCTGGACAGGTTTGGAAATATGGGTTTGAAAACCAGCTTCGATCGCCCTTTGCCGTTCTTTATCGCTCGCATAGGCAGTCAGTGCAGCGGCGGGGATTTCTCCTCCGGCTTCCGCAGCAAGAGCTCGCACTTGTCGAATTAAGAAATACCCATCTTCCTCTGGCATTCCGATATCGGAGATTAGCACGTCATATCTGCCGGGATTCTCAGTCAAAGCATCGATCGCACTTCTGGCAGATGCAACCGTCAAAACCTCAGCCCCGTAGCTTGCGAGTACAAATTCTAAGAGTTCCCGGGTATCGATCTGATCGTCCACAACTAAGATGTGCAAGCCTTCGAGAGAGGGGACGATATCCTTTGAGGCGTTTAAAGGCTCTACCAAAGCAGTTGACTTTAAATCGATCGCCGATTTCAACTCTTGAGGCAGCGATCGCAACGGCAATCTCACAGTCATTGTAGTTCCTTGTTCCTCACCGGGACTATCCGCTTCCACCGTTCCTCCGTGCAATTCTACCAGATGACGCACGATCGACAAACCCAATCCCAGCCCTTGATTCCGCTTAGTGCTGCTGGAATCGCCTTGATGGAAACGATCGAAAATATACGGCAAGGAGTCTGCCCAAATGCCTTTTCCCGTGTCGCTAACTTGAAGTTGAGCGTGATTCTCGATCGCCGATAACGTTACTTCCACTCGTCCCCCCGCCGGAGTAAACTTAATTGCATTAGACAGAAGATTCCACACAACTTGTTGCAATCTATCAGCATCGCCTAAAACAGTTGCAGGACTCAACTGCGAAACAAGTTGAATATTTTTTGCTTCGGCTGATAATTGAACCCCATCCAGCGCAGCTTCTACTACCAAAACCAAATCGATCAAATTGGTATTAAGAGCCAGCTTGCCGTTGGTAATCCGGGAAATATCCAGGATATCTTCGATTAACTGAGATTGCGTCCTAGCGCTGCGCTCGATCACTTCTAGAGCGCGATTAGCCGCTGCTTCCTTAAGCACGCCGGAGCGCAGGATTTGTGCCCATCCCAGGATCGGAGTCAGGGGATTGCGGAGTTCGTGGGAGAGATTCGCGAGAAATTCATCTTTAGCACGGTTGGCGGTTTCTGCTTGTTGGCGCGCAAACTGTTCCTGCTCCAATAACTGCGATCGCTGTGTCTCAAACTGCTTGCGCTCTGTGATATCCTCGATCGACAACAGAATCATTAAAGCTTGATCTTCTCGTTCAAGTTTACAAGCATTCAGCAGCATAGTTTTCTGCCCAATCTGCTCAAACAGGTGATTCCACTCAAAGTTTTGAAGCTGAACATCACTCACCAGAATATCTTCCAATATCCATCGCAATTGGGGGATATTCCACTGCCCGTTTCCTAGCTCAAACAGCGAAGATTGCGCTGTTTCTGAGGATGAAACCCGAAACGTTTCATAGAACGCTCGATTTGCTTTATTCACTCGGAAATTAGCATCTAGCACGACTAAAGGCGTTTGCACAGTTTCCACGATGGTTTCAGCGTAGTTTCGGGCATTCTCTAAGGTGGTGGCACTGCGTTTGAGCGCGTCAATATCAATCAAAACCATTACCACACCGTCAATCTTGTTTTCCGTTGTGCGGTAAGGACGAATGCGGAGGTTGTACCAATATCCCGCTCCCGTTTCAACTTCTTGTTCTTTCGTTTGGAGAGTATCAATCACCTCCAAAATCATCTGTTCCAACTCGGGAACGTTCAGAGTCGATCGGATGTCGCTAAAGGGTCGTCCAACATCGGTGGAAATCAGACTAAAAAGTTGTTGTGCAGCGGGCGTAAAGCGTCGAATCAGTAAATCGTTTGTCAGCATTAAGATCGGAATATTGATACTGGCAAGCAAATTTGTCAGATCGTTATTGACCAAGCTTTGTTCAATATTTCGGCTGCGAAGTTCATCGTTAGTGGTGGTGAGTTCCTCATTAGTGGCTTGAATCTCTTCTTTTGCAGTTTCTAACTCTTCGTTGGTGCTTTGCAACTCTTCGTTGCTCGATAGGATTTCTTCGTTCGCAATTTTGAGGTCTTGGTTGAGACTTTCGTGCTCTTGGATCACTGCTTGCAGTTGCGCTTGAGCCACAATTTTTTGTTGGTTAGCGGTGGCAAGTGCCTGCGTCAGCCTCTCAATTTCACGCGCTAAATCACCTGGCTCAAAGCTTTCAGAAGTGAGGGTGCTGAGGTTAAGCACCGTGGGTGAAGGCTCTTCAAATAGCACCAAAAAGTAGCGTCCTTCGACGGTCAGTGGCTGGAACGGAATTACCTCAAAATTGACGATACTCGATCGTCCCCCCGATTCAACGGATACCCCTTCTTTCCTAACCATCACGTTCTCCGTCCGTGCCTGATAAATCGCGGTGCGAAGCTCACCCAGCAAGCCTTCCCTTGCCATTGTCAGCAAGTTTAAGTCGGGCGTTCCGAATGCCAGTCTCAAGTAAGGATTGATGTCTCCCCGCACTTGCAGGATGTTCATCGGCTCGTTGACCACCACACCTGCTGGGGCATAGCGATTCAAAATTAGTTGGTCAGTTTCTCGCTGTAAATCAAAGCTCTTCGTAAAATTTTCATTCACTTCCTGCCGTTCACGTGCTTTAGCGACAGGATAGGAACTCCGCGTAAACGAAAAAGTGGGACGAGTCGCACTCAACTTTTTGGCATAAATTTTACACTTTTTATCCACTGAGGTAAATAATGATGAAAATTTTCCGGTAGTCTCAGAAGTTCCTAATAGGAGAAAGCCTGTTGGGTTAAGACTGTAATGAAAAATCGGCATCACTTTTTTTTGCAATGACTCTGCCAAGTAGATCAGCACATTGCGACAGCTAACTAAATCGAGATTGGAAAAAGGCGGGTCGCTACCTAAGTCTTGTCGGGCAAATACACACAGTTCGCGGACTGCCTTGGTGATTCTATAGCTACCTGCTGCTTCAGGAATAAAGAAGCGAGTACGTCGTTCTGGTGAAACATCTACCATCTGGTTTTCTGAATAGACGCCAGACCTCGCTTTGCCGATCGCCTGCTCGCTAATGTCCGTGGCAAAAATCTGGATCGGTGGCGCGATGATTTGAGCGCCCAAAAACTCCAGGAAACAGATGGCGATCGAATAAACTTCTTCACCTGTCGAACATCCCGCAACCCAAATCCGAATCGGAGCTTCTGCCGATTTATTTTGGGTTATCGTGGGGAAAACCAGCTCTTTCAACTTTTCAAAGGCTTCGGGATCGCGGAAGAAACTGGTAACGTGGATCAGGATTTCTTCATAAAGGGCTGTGACTTCAGCCGAATTGTGGCGAAGATATTCGGCGTAATCATCCAAGCTGTCCAGCTTGTACAACACCATCCGCCGCTGGATGCGTCGAGCGATCGTGGTAGGTTTGTAGTGGCTAAAATCAACGCCTGTGTTCAATTTCAGCAGCGCAAAAATAGTTGGCAGGGCATCTCCCAGTTCGGGCAATTCCTCAACTTTGTTCAGAAGAAGCGGGGAAGTGAGAAGGGGATTGCGACTATAGTTTGTCAGTTCCTCGGCAATTTTTTCAGGCGGCAGAACAAAATCGACATTCCCTGTGGCAACAGCGGTAGTCGGCATACTATCGAATTTTGCTGTGCTTTGACATTGAGCAAAAGTCATGCCTCCGGCTGCTTTGATTGCCTTGAGCCCCAGTGAACCGTCTCCGTCTCCCCCGGATAAAACTACGGCGATTGCTTTGTGGCCGCGATCGATCGCCAATGATGTAAAAAAGGCATCTCCCGGCATATATTTGCCATAAATCTTCTCGCGAGGGAATAGTTGCAGCACGCCTTTAGATAGCACCATCTTGGTGTTGGGCGGAATAACGTAGACTTGATTTGGCTCTACAGCTATGCCGTCTTTTACCTCATTAACAGGCATTTGCGTCGTTCTGGCGAGAATCTCGCTAAGTAGACTTTTCTGAGCGGGGTCTAAATGCTGAATCAGCACAAACGCCATACCCGTATCTATCGGTAAATGGCTGAGTAACTCGGTGAAGGCTTCCAACCCTCCTGCTGAGGCGGCAATCCCAACGATGGGAAAGGCAGCATCGCTTTCGGCGGCTAATTGTTGGCTGTCGAGGGCGGCTGGGGCGATCGATTCGGCTGTATTTTCTGGAGAGAATTGAGAAGAAGTCATGATGTGAAGTCCTGAACCTCCGTTATTTCGCAGCCTACATATCTGGTAAGGGTGCGAGTCATTAATTCCGATTATTTTTACTAGAGCTTAAGTTGCCACGAGAAGGCAGCTAGCTTGAGGATGAGAGGTGGCTTTTAAGTAGGGAAACTTCCAGAGCCCATTAGTGTCAAAAATCGCCTGAAAGCCTTGATAAATCCCGTTTTTACCTGAGTCCAGATCCCCGTAAATCCCCCTTAAGAAGGGGGACTTTGAAAAATACTTCTTGTCCCCCCGTTATTAAGGGGGGCGCTAGGGAGATCGAGACTTGGCTATAAACGAGAGAGACGGTCGGTTTTACGTTAACTTCACACGCCTTTGGCAATGCCATGTCCCTACCCGTTTGCTGTTGGGGCGATCGCAAGAAGAGGCTGCCAATAGCCAGATATATTTGTTTACCTACTTAGCTTCTTTGAGCGACCAGTGCAGCAGACAGCGCAATTACAGATTCAGTATTAATTCTAGCAGTATAAGCGACTTGCGCCCCTTGTATGCCTTTTAAATCTTCTACTCGTTTGTGAATTTCGGACACTCCAGCAGCTTTTAATGCTGTTAAAAATGCTGGGTCGTTGTAAACATCTTCGGAAAACGAAACTTCGTCACTTTTAGAAAGATTTTGAAGGCGGGCGGCTTTGTTGACTGTGGAGCCAAAATAGTCGATCGCATTATTCAGATTTACCAGCAAAGCCGTACCTCGGTGAATGCCAATTCTGACTTGAATCCACTCTTCTTTTTGGCGAGTTGAATTGTACTCTCTGAAAGAGGTCACAGCAGCGGCCGCTGCCATAATGGCTTGTTCGTTGCTGATAAAGGAAGCCATGACGGCATCGCCGATGGTTTTAATTACTTTACCGCCAACTTTCTCGATCGACTCAAAGAAAATTTCAAAATGATCGCGCACAATATTGTAAGCTTTAGTATCTCCCAGCGTTTCGTACATTCTGGTAGAACCGGTAATATCGGTAAACATAATACTAATCGCCCGAATCTTGACTCGCTCTCTTTCCGATATTACTTGATCGCCGAACAAACGCTTGTAATCTGGGTGATGAAGCAGTTGCATTCCTGATAGCCGCAGGGGCAGTTGTTCTAATGTCAATTCATCGGGCAATTCATCTGAATGCAAAATCAACCCGGACAAATTGTGATCGGTATTAGTTAGTTCTATCTTAACTTTTCCGGGACGCACGACTAGCTCTTGTTTGTCAAAATCTGGGCCGACTAACTGTTTGAGTTGAATTTCTTGTATGTCTTCTGTTTCTTCGCCTTCAACCTTTAAAATCCCTTTAGCTAAAGTGAGGGGACAGCAGTACCGATATCGACCGTTTTCTAAGGTAACTATCTCCGATTCAGTGCAGTATAAAGGCGTTACCAGTTGCAGTTTGCTCTGGAGTACGGGAGGGGGAGCGCAGACGGGCCGCAGTTGCGGGTCTTCGATTTCTTTGTTCAGGGAAAAAGTAACTTCGACGCGATCGAGCAAATCAATTTTAAACTCGCGATCGCACATCGGGCAAAAAGACATTTCTGATGTGTCTGCCAAATCCTTGAATTCGTCTGTAATCATGTTGCAGTGGGGGCAGTGAATATCCCAGTGCAAGTCGAAGGCACCGGCTTTCACTCCGTGCAAAAATTCCGAAGTAATTCTTTTAATATTCTTGACTGTATCCCCTGCTACGTAGTAAGGGTTAATCCGCAATCTCTGCAAAATGTGGGAACCGATTAACCATTTTTCGATTTGGTCGATCGTTCCTTTGCTAGAATTAGGACGTTTTTTAAGCTGTTCTAATTTTTCTTTTAATAGTTCGATGTTCATTATCCGCTTGCCTTTGAGCGTCAGGGCAAGAAATTTCTAAGTATTATTTTGTGTAATTTGCTCGTCTAGTTTGTTCTTGCCTGAGAATGCTGATGAGTTCGCACTTGTGCGGATGTCCCTGATGTTTATAAATCTTAACAAATTAGCAGCATAAAGGCTATGCCTATTTAGGCAGAGCGATCGGCAACTTGTATTAATTCAAAGTGCGATCGCTGCATCGGTCTACAGAAATATCTTAAATCTCGGTAATTAAGAATGGGGAATTGGAAATCGGGAATTCTAAACCAATACGCTTGGGTTAAAACTATTTATTCCTCGGAGATCCCCCTAAATCCCCCTTAAGAAGGGGGACTTTGAGTAAGTTCTTGTCCCCCCCTTTTTAAGGGGGGCACCAGGGAGATCGAGCTTAACTGAACCCTATTGAATTGTCCGCCACCCAGCAGCGACTAATGACTAATAACTAATGACTAACTCAAAAAAAAAAGAGGGAATTTTCCCTCTTTTAATCACACTAAGTGCTATGTTATTCTTCCGTCGCAGGAGGGATTTCTTCCTCTACATCTAATACTGCTTCGGGTGCTACTTCGGGTGCTGCTTCGGGTGCTACTTCGGGTGCTGCTTCGGGTGCTGCTTCGGGTGCTGCTTCGGGTGCTACTTCCGGCAGATCCTCTTCCATTGCTGAGGGCACATCTTCGAGTTCGTCGGAGAAGTCATCATCAGCATCAGTTGAGTCTACAGGAATGTCTATGCCTGCTTTAGCTTGCTTTTGAGCGAGCATTTTCTCCCGGAACTTAGCTGCCATTTCCTCAGCTTTTTCGTACACCAATTCGCGATTTTTGACCATCGCGCCCGGTTCCGGTTCCAACTGCTTGGTGGAGAGAGAAATCCGGCCCCTCTCGGCATCCAAGTCAATGATCATCACTTTCACTTCGTCGTTGACATTGAAGACGCTATGAGGCGTATCGATGTGATCGTGCGAAATTTCCGAGATGTGCAGCAAGCCGCTAACGCCGCCGATGTCGATAAAGGCACCGTAAGGCTTGATACCCCGTACTGTACCGATGACCACTTCCCCAACTTCGAGGCGGTTCATCTTGCGCTCAACTAAGGCGCGACGATGACTCAAAACTAGGCGGTTGCGGTCTTCGTCTACCTCTAAGAATTTTAATGGTAATTCTTCGGCGACTAATTCTTCCTTCGGTTTGCGGGTACTGATGTGAGAACCGGGAATAAAGCCTCGCAACCCTTCTATTCTCACGAGTGCGCCGCCGCGGTTGGTGGCAAATACTTGCGATCTTACTGTGGCATCTTCTGCTTGCAGTTGTCGCACTCTTTCCCACGCCCGCATATACTCGATACGCCGGATGGACAGGGTTAACTGTCCGTCTTCATTTTCATCGGTAAGGATGAAAAATTCTCTAGTTTCGTTTGATTGCAATACCTCTTCAGGGCTTTCGACTCGATTGATCGACATTTCCTGAATGGGAATGTACGCTGCTGTTTTAGCACCGATATCAATCAGAGCGCCCCTGGGTTCTATACTAAAAACTGTACCCGCTACTACATCGCCCGGGCTAAAGTGATAGTCATATTTATCAAGTAGGGCTGCAAAATCTTCGTGAGTAAAGCCGATGTCTTTGACTGTGGTTTTGAGATTGACCATGCGAATAGTTTCCTAGGATTTCTCTCCTTCATGTTTTTCGTTTGTGCCGGCAGATATTCGAGATTTTGGTGAAAAAGCGGTTAACTTTTTTCAAAATCTTTTACTAAAGTCAGTTTTTGCTAACTTTTGCCGGGTGCAACTGCACACCAGCGCTTGCCATTACTGTTACTCCATACTCTGTGTTAAAACGTTTAATCTTAACATTCCGAGTCAAGTAGACTATTATAACTTACACGCATACTGCTTTAAAATTAATTTAAGCGAGCTTAGCTGGGACTAGCGCAGGATGCGGGGCTTTCTCGATCGACAGATTCCGCATCCGGCAAATCTGCGTCAAAATTGGGTCGAGTTTCTGTATCTTCAGCTTCGTTGAGGGGATTCTGAAGGTGATTTAGGGTATCTACAAAATCTCGGATGCCTCGAAATTGCCGATATACGGAGGCAAAACGGACATAAGCGACTTCGCTGAGCGGCCGCAGGTGCAACAGCACCAGTTCCCCAATTTCTGAACTGGCGATTTCTCGGAGCGATCGACCTTGGAGTTGGGCCTCGATTTCTTCTGCCAGGGTTTCGAGATGCCCGGAAGACAAACCAGTTTTTTCGCAGGCCCGAACCAGCCCCCTCACTAATTTTGACCTGTCAAAAGATTCGCGCTTGCCATCCCGCTTGATCACTGTAATGGGCACAAATTCTATGCGTTCGTAAGTTGTGAAGCGGTGCTGACAGCTCAAACACTCGCGCCGCCGACGGATGCTTTGACCTGATTCGGCTGAACGCGATTCTAGAACGCGACTATTTGTGTGTTGGCAGGAGGAACAGCGCATGATTGCTGATTTTAACAGGCATTGCCAGCAAATTGCCACTCATCTAACCGCGCGGGGTCTGATGAATGGCTGGACTAGAAAAATGACTTAGCAATCAGCGGTAAAATAGTCCCGCACCAAATTAGATCACTATGATGCGGGCTAACCGCAGTCCGGTTCAAGATATTTTGGACTTGCTGGAGGCGTATAGCTAATTATTTGCCAATCCGGGGAGGTTCCCGAAAGGCGATCGCAAAAAATAGTACGCCTATGGCTAAAGCCAGAATCAAAATGTAAGCAACACTTTCCATGTTAAATTTTCCCTATCTTCCCTTGCCGTATTATTTTATCTTAATTACTGGTTTTATTATTAACTAAAAAAACCCGGTTTCTTCAAGAAACCGGGTTTTTTTACACCGGGGAAGTGTCCCGGCTAGCCAGAGGCTGGCGAAATTTAGAGAGGTTCTTGTCTTCTGGTGGTCACGTCGCCCAGTTTTTGGAACAGGCCCCACTCGACTTGTTCTTCCAGGTCAGCCTCAACTCCAGCAAACACGTCGCGGAAAATAGTCCGAGAACCGTGCCAGATATGGCCGAAGAAGAATAGCAAAGCAAAGCAAACGTGTCCGAAAGTGAACCAACCGCGAGTCGAAGTGCGGAATACCCCGTCAGAGTTCAAGGTTTCACGATCGAAATCAAACACTTCACCTTTTTGAGCAGCGCGAGCAAACTTCTTAACATCTAGAGGATTATTAAAGGTTTGACCGTTAAGTTCGCCACCGTAGAAGCTGACGGTAACTCCGCTTTGTTCAAAGCTGTATTTTGATTCAGCACGGCGGAAGGGGATATCAGCGCGAACGACCCCATCTTTGTCTGTCAAAATCACTGGGAAAGTTTCAAAGAAGTTGGGGAGGCGGCGAACCGACAATACCCGACCTTCGCTGTCAGTAAATACTGGATGGCCCAGCCAGCTTTTGGCAATACCGTCGCCATTGACCATCGCGCCGGCCCGGAACAAACCGCCTTTAGCAGGAGAGTTGCCCACGTAGTCGTAGAAAGCCAATTTTTCAGGAATTTGTTCGTAAGCTTCTTGGAAGCCTTGGCCACCGGCCAAGGTAGCTTGGGCTCTGCGATCGATTTCTTGTTGGAAATAGCCGCTGTCCCACTGATAGCGAGTCGGGCCAAAAAGTTCGATCGGAGTAGCAGCAGAACCGTACCACATCGTACCCGCAACCACAAAAGCTGCAAAGAATACGGCAGCGATACTGCTAGAAAGTACAGTTTCGATATTCCCCATCCGCAGGGCTTTGTAAAGACGTTCCGGCGGCCGCACTGTCAAGTGAAACAAACCGGCAATTACGCCGACTACGCCCGCTGCAATGTGGTGAGCCACGATGCCACCCGGATTATACGGGTCAAAGCCTTCAGGGCCCCAAGCAGGTGCCACTGGCTGGACGTGACCGGTCAGGCCGTAGGGGTCGGAAACCCACATTCCCGGACCGAAAAGTCCCGAAAGGTGAAATGCGCCGAAGCCGAAGCAAAGCAAGCCGGAGAGGAACAGGTGAATGCCAAACATTTTTGGCAAGTCGAGGGCTGGTTCACCGGTGCGAGGGTCTCTGAAAAGTTCTAAGTCCCAAAATACCCAGTGCCAAACTGCTGCTAAGAACAACAGGCCCGAAAGGATGATGTGAGCAACGGCGACGCCTTCAAAGGACCAGAAGCCCGGATCAACGTTACCTTCGCCGGTGATGCTCCAACCGCCCCAAGAACCCGTAACTCCCAAGCGAGTCATAAACGGGAGCACGAACATCCCTTGACGCCACATCGGGTTCAGAACTGGGTCTGTAGGGTCAAAAACTGCTAATTCATAAAGGGCCATTGAGCCGGCCCAACCTGCCACGAGGGCAGTGTGCATTAAGTGTACAGAAATCAATCGGCCTGGGTCATTTAAGACGACTGTGTGTACGCGATACCAGGGTAGTCCCATTGACTGCGGTTCTCCAAGGTGTAAGTGATGATGTCTATTTTTACGGAAAAATCAGATTCTCAATCCCCAGCAGTTACCTGCAGGGTTTAAACTCTGCCTTTTGCCGACTGCCATCTACCTTCAAAGGTGGAGGCATAAAAATGAAAGTTATTTAAAGAAGTGTATCGAGTGTTAGAACCGATTGCAATATGTTGGACATTACATTAGTTGCGGGTTGCCCATTTCGCAGCGGGCGGCGATCGTCCCGAGGCGTTCGAGGACTTGCTCGGCATCGATCAGTCTGGTGAGCTTAACGTTGCCGATATTTTTTGCGGGATCGGCAGGATCGGGAGAGACTGCAGGTTGGACTTCTACCATGAGTACAGCGTCTTCTACGCGGTAGAGCCACATTTTTTCGTTGCGATCGCAAAGGCAGAGGTTGAGCTGTTGGATGTCTGGCTGGCGTCTCCAGGCGGCGTGACTCCACTCGCCGCCTACACCCCAGACGCGCCCTACTTTCCAGCCGTCGGATAAGAAGAAGTATTTCACTTGTGTACGCTTGTTGAGATTTTTTTGTCTAACATAACGCAAAACGGCAATTGTACGGAATGATTGAACCGCTTTCGTCGCGAGGGACGCGAAGGAAGAATAGAGAAGATGTAGGTAATCTGGTAGCTGTTGGGGATAAATTTACCTACTTGTGAGAGGGCTTTCTGTCTGGTCTATCTGCAAAATATCCGATCTTTGATTGTTGAAGTCGTGTGCAATTCCTAGCATTTCGAGGGGGAATACTCCTGACAGCGCCTCGCTTGTATCTGGAAGTTCTAAACATTCCAAAGTGCCTTCGGGCCCTAACAAGGTCGTGGTATTTTTGCTCTTTTGGTGGCTGGCTGTCGATCGAATAATCTCGCATAATGTTAATCTCGATTAATCTGCCTGAATTTGAGCCTAATCAACCAGCCAAATTCAGATTAAGCCAGACATCCATCCGCGTTCATCTGCGTGCATCTGCGGTTAAAAATCCCCCACCAATATTTTTGCCAAAAACCCAATCGCAAAACGATCGACATTACTGCTAAAATCAAGTACGAGTCCTTGCCGCTCAAACGCAGACCATGACCGCACAAACTCCAGTACAATTCCAAGACAGTTTCGACATCATCGTAGTAGGTGGCGGGCACTCCGGCTGCGAAGCCGCCCTCGCCACTTCTCGCCTCGGCTGTCGCACCCTTCTCCTCACCCTCAATCTCGACAAAATTGCGTGGCAACCTTGCAATCCGGCTGTCGGCGGCCCGGCTAAAACCCAACTTACTAACGAAGTTGATGCGTTAGGCGGAGAAATTGGCAAAATGGCCGATCGCACTTATCTACAAAAGCGCATCCTCAACTCTTCACGAGGCCCCGCAGTGTGGGCCCTGCGAGCACAAACTGACAAGCGGGAATACGCCGCTGTGATGAATAATATTGTTGAAAACCAAGAGAATTTGACCATCCGAGAAGCGATGGTAACTGACTTAGTTTTGGGCAAAAACGAAGAAGTAATCGGAGTCGAAACATACTTTGGCGTCGCTTTTGAATGCAAAGCAGTAATTCTGACCACAGGCACTTTTTTAGGTGGCACAATTTGGGTAGGCAATAAGTCGATGCCCGCCGGACGTGCGGGAGAATTTGCAGCCGTTGGTTTGACGGAAACTCTCAATCGTTTGGGCTTTGAAACTGGCAGGTTAAAAACTGGAACTCCGGCAAGAGTTGACAAACGTACTCTCGATTACACTAACCTGGAACCGCAGCCGGGAGATGCAGAGGTTCGCTGGTTTAGTTTCGACCCCGAAGTTTGGATCGAACGGGAACAAATGCCTTGTTACCTAACTAGAACTACGCCAGAAACTCACCAGTTAATTAGAGATAATTTGCACCTTTCTCCAGTCTACGGCGGCTGGGTTGATGCGAAGGGGCCGCGCTATTGTCCGAGTATTGAAGATAAGATTGTGCGGTTTGCGGATAAGGAAAGTCACCAGATTTTTATTGAACCGGAAGGTAGGGATATTCCTGAACTTTATATCCAAGGTTTTTCGACTGGTTTACCCGAAACTTTGCAATTGCAAATGTTGCGGACTCTTCCGGGTTTGGAAAAGTGCGAGATGATGCGCCCTGCTTATGCTGTGGAGTACGATTATTTGCCGGCAACTCAGTGCTTTCCAACGCTGATGACTAAGAAGATTGCAGGGCTGTTTTGCGCGGGTCAGGTGAACGGTACGACTGGATATGAGGAGGCGGCTGCACAGGGGATTGTGGCGGGGATTAATGCGGCTCGGTTTGCGAAAAATCAGGAGATGATTGTGTTTCCTCGCGAGCAAAGTTATATCGGGACTTTGATCGATGATTTGTGTACGAAGGATTTGCGGGAACCTTACCGGATGTTGACTTCGCGATCGGAATATCGGCTATTATTGCGATCGGACAATGCTGACCAACGCTTGACTCCGCTGGGACGGGAAATTGGTTTGATTGACGATCGCCGGTGGGAGTTGTTCGATCGCAAACAAGCTAATATTGTGGCAGAGAAGGAACGCTTGTACTCGATGCGGGTGAAAGAGCACGAGGAAGTTGGCAAGGCAATTTTTGCTGGCACTCAACAAGCGATTAAAGGTTCGATTACTCTTGCTGATTTGTTGCGTCGTCCTGGTTTTCATTATGTGGATTTGGAACGCTACAATTTAGGCAATTCTAGTCTGAAGTTGGCTGAGAAAGAGGGTGCGGAAATTGACATCAAATATTCTGGCTATCTGCAAAAACAGCAAAATCAAATTGATGAAATTGTCAGACACGAACGCCGACAATTGCCGGCAGATTTGGATTACATGGCAATTACAACTCTCTCCAAAGAATCGCGGGAAAAGTTGGCTAAGGTGAAACCGCTGACGATTGGCCAAGCTGCCAGAATTGGTGGGGTAAATCCGGCTGATGTTAATGCTTTGTTGATTTTTCTGGAAGTGCGAAACCGTCAGCAGCCAGCGGGTGTAGGTAAATAAGCTAAAGTAGAGGTTTCTCAAGGCTACCTTCAATTTTATGAAATATAGCAATCCTTGCAGGAGTCGTAAACTTTTTAGCCACCCCAACCCTCCCCTTATCAAGGGGAGGGAGTAAGAAATTCACAAATGATGCGAGGATTGCTATAGCAATTTTGCTCCGCGGGTTTCATATTGAGGGATATAGATTCTGGGCTTGGCTGATTTACGGTATGAATCAACTTTTATCTGAAGTTACAAAACTCACCATACTGGGCTTATAAAAATTCCGAAATCTTGAATTTATACCTGTATTCAGCAACGCCACCAAAAAGGAAAACTGGCAGAATGTCAACTCTAATTGATGAAACTCTGCCAGTATATTGTAGATATTGATCAATCCTCGAACCCAATCAGAATTTCGCAAACATCCTGCATAAGAATCAGCATTCATCTGTGGTTCAAACCTCCCCGAAATCCCCACCAGTGTTGCCACCCTCAAAGCCTTAGAAGACCAGCTAGATGCCTTGCTGTACGCTTATATACGCGGTCACTGGTGGTACTGGGAATACAGCGGAATTTGGTATTGGGCGATCGCACAATCGGCTACATAGTCATTCCCCAAGGAAGATAAGGAGAGTCGGAGAATGGGAAAGTGAGTGGGAGAGGGGGACAGGGGGAGAATCTTTTTTCTTGCTTCTTCCTTCTTCCCTCTTCCTTCTTCCTTCTTCCCTCTTCCTTGAATGGGAAAGTGAGTGGGAGAGGGGGACAGGGGGAGAATCTTCTTTCTTCTTTCTTCCTTCTTCCCTCTTCCTTCTTCCTTCTTCCCTCTTCCTTCTTCCTTCTTTTAATGTGCCCAGAGAATCACGCCAGCTTCATAAGGACTGCTGAGATTGTCGTGCTTCGGCAAAACCCGCAACGACAAACCTTGCAAACCGCTAGAAGTATAAGTAATATCAGCCGTATAAAGGCTAGCATTGTTAGCATCTTCTCCCAAATACTCCATTACCACCGGCACGCCACCGACAATATCTCCGTTAGCATCAACCGAACCTTGATAAAGTTCGACTTGCACATCCGCAGGCGTCAATCCCATCAGATTAATCCGAGATTTAACAGCGATCAATTGATTGACCTTAACTTCCTTATCCTGGGAAATATCAACAGCCTCAATCTTAATATCGTGCCACTTCGCGAGAACGTGCTTCTTCCAGTGAGACAACTCCTTGGCCGGAGCGCAATTATCCGAAGTCATCGTGAAGAATCGATCGCTCACCGGGAAATATGCCCGCCGCGCGTAATCTTTCACCATCCGAGCAGTATTGAACAAAGGACAATTCAAGCGAATAGAATCCTTCATTTTCGCCGTCCAACCGCGGGGAATTCCATCAGTATCCCGGTTGTAAAACAGCGGTACAACTTCCTTTTCCATCAAGTCGTACAAAGCATTCGCCTCGACCTCATCCTGATACTTAGTATCTTCGTAAAATTCCCCATGTCCGATCGGCCAACCGGTACGAACATAATCAGCCTCATCCCACCATCCGTCAAGAATGCTCAGATTCGGCAAACCATTCATCGAAGCTTTCATCCCCGAAGTACCCGAAGCCTCACGCGGGCGGCGCGGCGTATTCAGCCACACATCGCAGCCAGACACCATCATCCGAGCAACGTTAATGTCGTAGTTCGGCAAAAACACCATCGAACTCATCGTCTCGTGCTCGCGGATGAAGTGAACGATATCCCGAATCAATTCCTTACCCGGAATATCCATCGGGTGAGCTTTCCCAGCAATCACAAACTGCACCGGGCGGTTTTTGTCCCGCATGATCCGCATAATTCGATCGACATCGCGCAAAAATAGCGTCGCCCGCTTGTAAGTAGCAAAGCGGCGCGCAAACCCGATCGTCAGCACCTTCGGATCGAGAGCCTCCCGCGCGTTTTCGATTTCCGTTTGGGCCGCACCGCGCTCGCGCAAAGTCTTTTGCAGCCACTCCCGTGCGAACACCACCAACTCCGATCGACAGCGTTCGTGATTGCGCCACAATTCCTCATCAGGAATCGACGGAAGCCTGTCCCAGAGACGATCGTCCTTACCGGTCATTTCCCAGTCCGGGCCGAGGTATCGATCGTACAACTCCTGAGTAGACTTCGCCACACAACTGCGAGCGTGAACCCCATTCGTAATCGAAGTAATCGGCACCTCTTCCTGCGGCAAACCCGGCCACAAACCCTGAAACATCGGGCGCGACACCACACCGTGCAAAGCCGCCACCCCGTTGACAAAACTCGACATTTTAATAGCCAAAATAGCCATATTCAGAGGCCCAGACAAATCGCGAGTATTCTCCCGGCCCAATCCCAGAAACTCATCTTGCGACAAGCCAAAAATCTTGGGATACTGACCGAGATAGTGCATCACCATATCCGGCTCGAACAAGTCAAACCCAGCAGGCACAGGCGTGTGAGTCGTAAACATACTGCTCGAAACTACCACCTGTTCCGCTTCCACAAAACTCAGGTGATATTCCTCCATCAGCATGCGAATGCGTTCCAAAGCCATGAAAGCCGCATGCCCTTCATTCATGTGATAAGCAGTGACTGTCAAGCCCAGGGCCTTGAGCATTTTCACGCCGCCGATGCCCAGCATGATTTCTTGGTGCATCCGCAGGGTTTTGTCACCGCCGTACAGTTGGTCGCTAATATCTTGGTCGTAGCGGCTGTTAGGTTCAATATTTGTATCCATTAGGTACAAAGGAACCGTTCCCACTTGTACCCGCCAAATCCGGGCGTACACCTTGCGGCCGGGATAGTCTACCTCAATCCGCAATTCCGAACCGTCGGGATTGCGTTCCAGGTGGAGTGGCATATTGTAGAAATCGTTGAGCGGATAGCGTTCTTGCTGCCACCCGTCGGCGTTTAGATATTGCGAGAAATAGCCTTCTTGGTAAAGCAAACCAACGCCGACTAAGGGCAAGCCCAAATCGCTAGCTGATTTGAGGTGGTCGCCCGCGAGCACGCCCAAACCGCCGGAATAGATGGGTAGGGCTTTAACTAAGCCGAATTCCATCGAAAAGTAAGCGTAGCATTCTTTCTGCTCTGTACCGCGCTGTTTGCGGTACCAGGCGCGATTTTTGAGATAATCGTCTAACTGCTGGGCTGCTCGGTTCATTTGGGCAATGAAGCCTTCGTCTTCTGCCATTTCTTGCAGTCGCTCTTGAGATATGGTTCCGAGCATCAGCACTGGGTTTTGGTTGCTGGAGTCCCAGAGGTCTCGATCGAGGCGGCGGAAAAGGTCTTTGGTATCAACGTTCCAGTCCCAGTGCAAGTTGTAAGCAAGCTTGCGTAGCGGTTCGAGAATTGCTGGTAGGGAGGGCGAAACGTTAAATGTGCGAATCGGCTGCATAGACAAAGCTTTTATGTTGGAGTAGCGATATTTTCCTCTGTCTTTAGCCGCAAGTCGGTTATTCTGCACACTATTTTAAGTTTTAACAAGGGCGGGCATCGCGATCGACCATCATTAAGCACACGAAGCCGTGCTCTGTCCCTAACCTAGCTAAGCTTTTAACTGCGGTGGCGGGATTTAGGACTTGATGCCCCTGAGCTGACAATTTCTCAAGTTAAAGCGCTGGATCACGCTTTGGGCAACAATCTTAACGAATTGCCCGACCACTTAGGCTCGCCGCAGCGCTTTAGCAGTGATGATGTTGGGGGTGTAGCGGAGGAAAATAAGTCGCGAGACTAAGATTCGCGGTCAAGAACCATAACTAATAACTAATGACTCATTAAGCAATTTTTACTTTACTCAACAGAGAATTTCCCAACAGTTTGCTAGCATCGCCAGCCGAGAGGGCAGGGCTGAAATAATAACCCTGAATTTCTTGACAGTGGAGTTCGCGCAAACACTCCAACTGCTCTTTAGTTTCTACTCCTTCTGCTACTACGCTCAAGTTCAAATCTCGCCCCAGCGTCGCTACAGCCTTGGCGATCGCCCGTTCGCACGGATCAGTCGTCAGTCCGCTGACAAAGGATTTATCTATTTTTAAGATATTCAAGGGAAACTTTTTGAGATAATTTAGAGAACAATAACCCGTGCCGAAATCGTCCAGCGCAATTTGCACTCCCATATTCTGCAACTCCCGGAGAACTTTTGTGGTATAATCCACATCTTGCATGGCTGTAGTCTCGGTAATTTCTAACTCTAAATACTTGGGTGCTAAACCGCTTTTTTCCAAGCACTTAGCTACCATTTGTACTAAATTAAATTGCTGGAACTGCCGAGCCGAAACGTTGACTGCTACCCGCAAATCTGGCTGCAAAGCATCCTGCCAAGCTTTATTTTGAGTGCAGGCTGTTTGCAGCACCCATTCCCCTATAGCTACAATTAATCCGTTATCTTCGGCGATCGGAATAAATGTAGCGGGAGTAACTAAACCTAATTGTGGATGTTGCCAGCGCAGCAGGGCTTCCATGCCCTGAATTTTCCAAGTAGTAATGTTGACTTTTGGCTGGTAGAAAACCTCAAATTCTCCCTGTTCTAAAGCCTCGTGCAGCCTCTGTTCTATAGTTAGTAAATGGCTGCCTTGGGGATTAATTGTTGAAGTATATAGCTGATAGTTATTTCTTCCCATTTCTTTAGCGCGGTACAAGGCGGCATCGGCATTTTTGACTAAAGTTTCGGCATCTTCACCATCATCTGGATAAAGAGCAATGCCGATGCTGCTGCTAACATGAAACGGTTGTCCTTCTAGTTTAAATGCTGGCTTTAAATTGTTGAGTATTCTTTGAGCTGTTTTAACTGCATCTTCTAAGCAATTGATATCGGGAAGCAGTATGGTAAATTCGTCGCCTCCCCAGCGGGCAACCGTATCAGTCGATCGCAAAGTGTCGCTGATGCGTCCGGCAAAACATTCTAACAGGCGATCGCCCGCAGCATGACCTAGTGTATCATTAATCTTTTTGAACCTGTCCAAGTCTAAAAACATCACAGCTAACATTTTTTTGGTTTGTTTAGCTTGTTTTAAGGACGCCAGCAGCCGCTCGTTAAAAAGTATCCGGTTCGGTAAACCGG
The DNA here is from genome assembly GCF_036700885.1 of Microcoleus sp. S13_B4. Lineage (NCBI taxonomy): Bacteria > Bacillati > Cyanobacteriota > Cyanophyceae > Oscillatoriales > Microcoleaceae > Microcoleus > Microcoleus sp. S13_B4. Next base: position 138,323 of record NZ_JAUBPU010000007.1, on the reverse strand, counting down.
TGAGTTGGTCGTAAACAGCTTGATAGCGAATAATTTCTTCAGCTTGCTTGCGCTGAGTAATGTCCATCATCGTGCCGAGTGCCCGTACTGCTTTGCCACTTTCATTGCGGATGATGTAGCCGCGATCGAGCACAAAAACATATCCCCCGTCTGCACGGTGAAAGCTGTATTCTTCCGACCAACATTGAGCGTCTGAGTTCATTGCTTCGGTGAAGCTTAACATCACTCTTTCCCGTTCTTCGGGATGAATATTTAGCCACCACGATTCTAATTCTATAGTTTGACTTTCGTTGAGTTTGTATCCAAAAACTTTTTCAAACTCTTTACTCAACCAATACTCATTTTTTAACAAATCAAAATCCCATACGGCATCATTTGTAGCCCTCGTCAGCAGGTGAAAGCGTTCTTCGCTTTTGCGTAGTTTTTCTTCGGATTGCACCCGTTCCGTTACATCCCGAAAACTGAATACTCGACCCGTAATTTTGCCTCCCGTGCGCTGCGGCAACGAGTAGCGCTCCAAGATTCTGCCATCTGTAAACTCGATGATATCGTAACTTTCTGCTGCGGGGCGATCGGACAATTCTTTAGCACGGTTGAGAAATATTGCCGGGTATTTTAACTGGTTGATTCCGAACTCCCAAATTTGCTTGTTATCTCTCGAATCGAGCAGGAAATCCGGCAACTGCCACATTTTGGCAAACTTGCGGTTAAAGGTGAGAACTTTTCCTACACTATCAACCGCCAGAATGCCGTCAGCAGTAGATTCAATGGTTGCTTGAAGCAACGAAAGAGATGTTTCTAGTTCTAACTCTGCTAATTTGCGATCGCTGATGTCAAAAGCTGTGATTAATATTGACGCTTTTCTCTCAAATTTAATAATATCTACAGTTGCTTCTATCCAGCGCATTTCTCCGGTTTTCGTGACTATTATTAATTCATATTTTGAGCCTGCACTTGAGCGCGCGTGCCTGGAGATACCCCATTTTTTAACTATTTCTAGAAAATCTCGATGAATTAAGTCGTATAAATCCAATGCTAGCAATTCTTCGCGAGTATATCCTGTCAGAGCTTCTGTCTGAGCATTGACATAGCGCAACTGTTGGCGGTGATAGATAAATGCCACAGCATTAACAGTTTCTATCAGTTGCCGAAACTTTTTTTCACTGCGCCGCAAATTTCTTTCCGCCCGCTTGCTATCGGTAATATCTTGTGCTATGTACAACTGGCCGCTGACCTTGCCTTTGCCGTCGCGAATAATTGAAATCGAAAGCAGTACAATTATTTTTTTTCGCTGTTTGGAAAGGTAGACTTTTTCGACGTTGCGGACAGAACCTTCCGCTGTTAAATTTACTACTTCTAACTCGGGGGCAGGTGATTCAGTTTTCTTAAAAATTCCGGCTATTGATTTACCTAACAACTCTTTTTTAGAGTATCCCAAAAGTTTACAGGTAGCTTGGTTTAACGACAGGATATGACCGCCTGGGGTGGTAGCAATTATCGAGACGTTCATTTCCTCGCAAATATCGAGGGCATATTCGGCAGTTTGCTGTAAATCTTGGGTCATTTGGGCAATAGTATCCCAGATATCCTGTTCTTTTTTTGGATACAACACTTTTTCTCCTTCTGGTAACTTGTTCTTCACTGTTTCAGACTTGGCTTTGATTAACCCCATCATCTTAGATAAGCTATTTACTGTTTTACCCCTGATCACTAATGAGATTACTACACAAATAAAAACTAGATAATGACCGATTATGGCTAACCTAAGAGTAGGTTTTTTTCGCGGAGTATCCTGAGATGGTATATAATTGTAAATCGGTAAATTTACGGGTTCATTTGGGGATAACTTATCCCCAAATAATGAGGCTCTTATAGAAGTAAGGGGGCGAGATGCCAAGCGCAAATAGCTATGTTTCTGAGACAGAATCCAAATCCCTTCTACAGGGGGAGGGCCATGCCCATCTGCTAGACTTGTCGATAATATTTTTGGATTTAGGCCACATTCCACACCAAAAATAGCCACCGCTAAATATCCCAATATTAATTGAAAAATTATTTTCATGTGCTCTATTTCCTAATTTCAAATAAAGCTTTTTAGCAATCATAAATCTCAAAAAATTTAGCCGAACTTGCTCTACCCTAGGAAAACCCAGCCACCCTTAATTTATGTGGATCTGTAAATATTTTTTTGCCCACCTAATAAGTTAGATTTATAACTAATTACCATTTTAATCTTAATTTAAAATATGTCATCAGCCATTTTGCCACAAATTATCCGCCATTATACCTATACATCGGCTGGGAGCGCTAAAATTAGATACTTCCGGCAAGAATGCGACCGGGATTTGTTAGAAAAATAAATAATTAGCCTAAAATCGATGCAGAGGTCCCCTAATTGAACCCATGAGTCAGACCATCCCAGAACTCCAAAAAGAAGTCCGCGCGCTGCAAGCAGAAGTTACCGCCCTGCAAGAGTCGCGGGAAAAACTTGGCGTACAGCGCTCTGAGTGCCGAGTGGCGGTCAGTTTTCCCAAAAATAATACTCCTGAAGCCATTGCTGAGTTCCACCAGCAAACTGCTGCTTTTGGGGAGCAGTGGTTGCAGCAAATCCAGCAAATTGACCGAGAGACTAAAAATATTGAAAAGCAATTGCAGCCAAAACAGGCTTTACTCAATTACAAACAAGGTGAACTAGACAAATTGCTGGCCGGACAGCACTGGCAAGAAGTAGAAAACCACGTTCAAACCGGGGAAAAACGCTTGCAAGCACAAGCTCGCAGAATCAATCAAGCAGCAGCGCAGCTAGAGACAGAAATCCAAGCTTTAAAAGCACTGTACGATCAACTCAATCCGAGTTATTCCGAGTGGTTTCAACAACCAACTCAAATAGTTGAATTTTCTGCCCAAACTATTCCTTATGCTTTTCCCAGCAGCAGCGGCTTGATATTGGAAAACAAGGAGATTGAGTGGGACAAAAAGTAGTTTTGACTTGTGCATTTTGAATCCTGGATGAGTAGGATTTAATGTCGCGGTCGAATGACGCAATAAGCAATACACTTTCGACGGCGACATTCACAGGTTTTTACCTGCTTTATTAGGTAAATAAAAAACACAAAACAGCCTCTGCCGCAGCTAATGTGGAGTTTTTAGTTTCATTTTTTGAAACCCGTTTATTTTTCACTCTGGTATCAAGATAAAATCTAAAATCTAACAGTCCTAGACAGATAAACCGGGTTGTACGGAAAGACTTCATTGCAACCCTCCCTCCTGCTAAAAACCCGCTTGATGAGAGTGAGGAGTGCGTAAGCCCTGTCTAAAATCTCAAATAGACTTACTGATGAAACAATTGATTTGGATAGCGCTATTTATTCTGGTTGCGGTGGCGGCTGTGGGTTGGCGTTCTGACTCGTGGCAGCGGTTGTCGGCTGTACCGGAAGTTTCAATCGATCGCAATATCCACACTTCTCAAAACCCGTCTCCCTTACCGCTTCCTGCTGAAAAAAATGCTTTTTCTCTACCCCAAATTGACCCGTCCCGGTTGTGGAAACACGTTGAGACTTTAGGAGGAGAACGTGAGGGAGAAGGATCTCGCTCTTTTACTAGAGATTACATTTCTAAACAACTGCAAACATTAGGATTGTCTGCAGAGTTACAGCGGTTCGATCGCGGAATCAACGTCTTTGCTGAGAGAAAAGGCAGTGACTCAAACGCCGGGGCAATTTTAGTGGCAGCACACTACGATACTGTACCAAACTCCCCAGGCGCTGACGACAATGCGACGGGAGTTGCAGTAGTTTTAGAAGTAGCAAGATTGCTGGGTTCTCGCCCTACGCCGCGGACATTGCAAGTAGCATTTTTCGACAGGGAAGAACTCGGACTTTTAGGCAGTTTAGCATTTACAGGTAGCGACGCGCGGTTAAAAAATTTGCAGGGAGCGATCGTCCTAGATATGGTAGGTTATGCCTGCCACACCCCCAGATGCCAGCAATATCCCGAAGGATTGACAGCGCAACCTTTTCTAGAAGCATCGGGGGTAAAATCTCCCGACAAAGGCGAGTTTATCGCTGTGATTGGGGATGCGGAACATCCGCTGCTATTGAAGAGTTTTGCGGAGTCGGGAAAAGCCGATTTGCCTGCGGTGGTGGCGCTGCCGGTTCCCCTGAAAGGGTTGCTGACTCCCGATGTTTTGCGGAGCGACCACGCGCCTTTCTGGTATAAAGGAATTGGTGCTGTGTTGGTGACGGATACTGCCAATTTGCGATCGCCCCACTATCACCAATCTAGCGATACATTAGCAACTATCGATAGACCTTTTTTCGCCGGTTCTGCTCAAATTGTTGTCAATGCCGTGGCTAAATTATTGGAATTAGGTAATTAGTAATTGGTAATGGGTAATCTAGTCGTTACCAGGCAGAGCCGGAGGGTAGGCTTCCGATTTTCCCACGCAAAGCAAGCGAGGCTCTGCCTCGGGAAATCGGTTACTAGGCTCTGCCAAGGAATGAGCTAAATAACCAATAACAAATAACAAATGACTAACAAAGAAAGCCTACAACGGCATTTACTGCAACTAGACAATCGAGGATACAAAGCATACAAAGACATTCAAGGTAACTACGACTTTTCTGAATTCACATTAATTATTGATTACGTGCAGGGAGATCCGTTTGCTTCTCCCAGTAAATTTAGAGTGCGAGTTCCGCCAAACATTGCTCAACTTCCCCGCGAACTTTTCAATTCTCGCAGTCGAGAAATAGCCTTGCGAGATTACCTAACTCGCCAGTTTGACAAAGCAGCCTACAGCATCAGCAGCAAGCGCGGCACTGGGAACAGCGGTTTGATTGCAGTGACTCGCTTCGGACAAGAAGTTTTAGAGCGAACTTCCGCATTTATCATTTCCTCAAATACATCCGATCTTGAAGATTTAGGAGGAGTTGAACTGCGATTTGCCGTCGGACTTCCAGCGAGTGGACGTAGTATTTTAGGGCGACAAGCTGCTGAAATGCTGTGCGAAGATATCCCGAAAATTGTCAGCAAATCTCTGAAGTATGCTAACTTAAATGCTGCTGAATGTCGCCGTCATCTTGAAACTGTAGAAGATGCTGACTGGCTGCGGGAACAGTTAGCTGAAAACGGATTAGTTGCGTTTGTGGCTGACGGTTCTATTTTACCCCGCCGCAGCGGTGTTGACAACAGTCCTTTGTTAAATAATGCTGTGGCTTTTCAGTCGCCGCGGTCGTTAAAAGTTGAGTTTAATTGTCCGAATCGCGGTTTGATTTCCGGTATGGGTATTCCCGCTGGCATTACTTTGATTGTTGGCGGTGGCTATCACGGCAAATCAACTTTACTCAGGGCGATTGAGCTGGGAGTTTACAACCGAATTCCGGGAGATGGTCGGGAATTTGTGGTGACTAATCCGGCAGCGGTGAAAATTAGAGCGGAAGATGGGAGAAGTGTTGCGGGAGTTGATATTTCGCCTTTTATTAACCACTTGCCACAAGGTAGAGATACTGCACAATTTTATACTGAAAATGCGAGCGGTAGCACCTCGCAAGCTGCTAATATTATTGAGGCTTTGGAAGTGGGGATAAGGAAGAAGGAAGAAGGAAGAAGGAAGAGGGAAGAGGGAAGAGAGAAGAAGGAAGAAGGAAGAGGGAAGAAGGAAGAAGCTCAGTGTTTGGTTTTAGAGAGGCAATTAGTGGCTATTTCAGAAGGGGATTTAGTGCCTGTTTTATTAGTTGATGAGGATACGGCGGCGACTAATTTTATGATTCGCGATCGCCGAATGCAGGAACTCATCGCTAAGGATAAGGAACCGATTACCCCGTTTATTGATAAAGTGAGACAATTGTATGCGGATTATGGCGTATCGACTATTTTAGTCATGGGCGGAAGCGGCGATTATTTTGATGTGGCAGATACTGTGATTGCACTGGATAATTTTCAAGCATATAATGTGACGGAAAAAGCTAAAGAAATTGCTAAAAATTACTCGATTAGCCGCGCTGCTGAAGGGGGAGAAAATTTTGGTGAGATTACTTTAAGAGTGCCGATTCCTGCTAGTTTAGATCCGACTCGGGGACGGCGAGATGTGCGGGTGAAGGTGCGCGATGTTGATGAATTGGCTTTCGGAACTGAGGATATTGATTTGGGTGCTGTTGAACAAATTGTGGACAGCGGACAGTTAAGGGCGATCGCTGCGGCAATGGTTTATGCTAAGCAGCAATACATGGACGGGAAACGCACTTTGTCGGAAATCATAGATTTGGTGATGGCAGATATTGACGCGCAGGGGATGGATATTTTATCGCCTTTTCCTGAAGGAGATTTTGCCATGTTTCGACGGTTTGAATTAGCTGCGGCAATTAATCGGCTTCGCAGTTTGTCGGTTGTTGCTAAGTAGACTTGCTTAATATAAGTGGATTGTTGCCTTACTTTTGATATGCTGACAAAAGTGAGTGCAAAAACCGCGATTGAAGTATGACAGGCAATATAGGACAACTGACTGCTTTAAGCGATCGACCTTATATAGTATTAAGCAATCAAGGCGAGGTTTTACAGTTAGAGTTAAAACAGCAGCAGCACGTATTGGGGCGCGATCGCACTCGTGCTGATTTAGCCATTCCCGAACCCTGGCGCGCAGTTTCCGGCGTTCACGCTGTTTTGCGCCAAATTGGGGATAATTACTGGATTTACGACGGTGACGGGCAGCGGCCGAGCACTAATGGCTTATTTGTCGATCGCACTCGCATCACTCCCAATGACGGTTATTGTCTGAAAAACGGCACAGAAATTAAAATCGGTCTCGATCCTCAAAATCAAGTTTTGCTGAGTTATTTTAATCCGCTGGCGAATCAGGTTGCTGTCCCTAGCAAGCAGTCAATTCTTCTTAAGAATCGGTCGGTTTTGTTGGGACGCGATCCAAACGCTTCGCTGCAATTAGATGCGCCGCTTGTTTCTAGACGCCACGCCACAATCGACCAAGACAGTCGCGGTAATTATATTTTGCGAGACCACAGCGTTAACGGGGTTTTTGTTAACGGTCAGCGCGTGACAAATTCTGTACAGTTGTCCGAGGGAGATGCAATTCGGATCGGCCCGTTTACTCTAACTTACCGCAGCGGTGAGTTGCAGATGCAAGACTCGGGCCATCAAATTCGTTTGGATGCTGACAGTCTGGTAATTCCGAAGCGTTTGGATAACATCACTTTGGCGATCGAACCGGGGCAGTTTGTGGCTTTAGTCGGCGGTAGCGGCGCTGGCAAATCTACTTTAATGCGGACGCTTTTAGGCATCGAAAAAACTACTAACGGCGCTGTGTTTCTCAACGGCGACAACCTGCGCCAAAACTTCAATATTTACCGCAATCAAATCGGTTACGTGCCTCAAGATGATATTGTACACGCAGAGTTTATTTGATGTTGACTCTGTGGTTGCAGAAGCGGAAAGATATTTTATGAATTACTGGCTGATGAAGTCGGAACCGGATGTTTACAGTATTGCGGATTTGAAGCACGATCGCACTTGCATTTGGGATGGCGTTCGCAACTATCAAGCTCGCAATTTTATGCGACAAATGAGTCGGGGAGACTTAGTATTTTTTTACCATTCTAATACTAAAATACCCGGAATTGTCGGCTTAGTCCGCGTGGTGGAAACTGGGATTGTTGACCCTACTCAGTTCGACATAAAAAGCGAGTATTATGATCCTAAATCGCAGTTTGATGCACCTCGATGGCAAACGGTAAAAGTGGAGTTTGTTGAAGAATTTACTAAGTTAATATCTTTGGGTAAACTTAAACAAAAGTTTAGCAGTGATGAGATTTGGCTGGTGAGAAAAGGCAATCGGTTATCGGTGATGCCGGTGTCTGAAAGTGCTGCTGAGAAGATTTTGAATATGAAATAACTCTAGCTAAGTATGGTGCGTCATCAGAGCGTTATTTCGTCAAATATTTAGAAGCTTAAAGCTGACGCACCATACAATTATTGACTAAAGACCGGCCGCACAAACAGCCGCACCAATTAACCCTACATTGTCATTCAAAACCAATCGAACCGGCATCATTTCTAACAGCGAATCCATCCGGCCTTTGTGCGTAAAAGCTCGCATAAAACCCCCTTCTAGCATCAGGGGCAAAATCTTAGCAGCGATGCCGCCGGCTATGTACAAACCGCCATAAGGTAGAAGTGACACAGCCATATTTCCTGCCACTGCACCGTAAGCTTCTACAAACATTTGCATTGTTTGTTCGGAAAGCCGATCGCACTTTTTGAGAGCCGCCTGTGCAATTGTTGCCCCCGGATCGACACTCTTTTCGCTTTTACCGATTTCTGACTCCCATTTTTTGATAACTTCCCCTATCTCCGGCGATTCAGGAGCAAACTTTCTGTCCCGCAAAAACTGGTAAATTGAAACAATCCCTTGTCCCGAAACTACACGCTCGATCGATATTCTTTGAATGTCGTGTTTTGCTAACAAATATTTCAGCAATTCAAACTCCAACTCCGAACGAGGAGCAAAGTCACCGTGCCCCCCTTCCGAAGAAAAAACCCTGATGCCATTTGCTTCGGGAATTCCAAAACAATTTCCCAAACCAGTACCCGCACCAATCACAGCAATTGGATCGTGTTGACGGGGTTTTCCTACTTGCAAAATGTGCAAGTCTTTAGCATCCAAACCCCACACGCCATAGCCAACCGCAACAAAATCATTAATTAAACTGACGCGGGATATTTTTAATTCTTGTTCCAGACGCTTCGCATCCAGCACCCAAGGCAAATTAGTCAGTTTTGCAGTGTTGTTAACCACCGGTCCTGCGATCGCAAAACAAGCTTTTTCTGGCACAACCGGCCCATTCAACTTACTAGCAGCTTCCCTCAAAAACTGCTGCACCATCGGCACTAAATCGGGAAACTCCCCGCTCGGGTAGCGAAACTCGTAAACAGGGTTCATTTCACCGTTAACACTCCTTTCCACCAAGCGTAAAATCGTCTTTGTTCCGCCAATATCGCCAGCTAATAATAATGCCATAAATCTCCTATTCAACCAAACATAACATTCCTAATTTAAACACCCACAGTATTAATTGCCAACCAAGCCCGCAGCACCTCAGCCACAGTCCAAGCTTGAGCCGTGCAGCCCCGAGGCGAGTGAGGGGCGTCGCCCTCAAAAATTTCGGCCAGACTGCCAACTCCGCTGGCTCTTATATGATGTGCCATCGGTTCGAGGAATTCGCTCGCTTGTGCTGGGTTTTTGTATACGTGTAAGTGCGCCAAGACAAACGGGCCAATCAGCCAGCCCCAAACTGTGCCCTGATGGTAGGCGCTGTCGCGCTGCAATTGGTCGCCTCCGTATGCGCCGCGATACTGGGGGTGCTGGGGCGAGAGGCTGCGGAGGCCGACAGAAGTAAGAAGCTGCTGGGCGCAGGCGTCCACCACGCCGCGCTGCTGGATGGGCGTCAGTAACGGTGTATAGCGGGTTTCCTGGCGCATCCCCGCTGACAACGAGTTGGTCGAGTGAGGAGGAATCGAGTCTAGGGGCAGGGATACGGCGAATATTTGGTTGGGCCTCAGGGAGCTATCGTGTCCGTCTGGGCCGTCGAGAACGTCGTAACAGTAACCAGTTGAGGCGTTCCAGAAGCGGGGGAATCCGGCGGCTGTTCGATCGCCCAATTGCTGGTATTCATTGTGAGGCTTGCCCAGTTTTCGAGCAAAACTTGCCATAGCTTGTATAGCATTGTACCAAAGCGCGCTGAGTTCGATCGGCTTACCAATCCGGGGCGTCACCACCCAATCGCCGATTTTCGCGTCCATCCAAGTCAGTTGCACGCCGGTTTCGCCCGCGTAGATTAAACCGTCATCGGGATCGACGCGGATGTTATACCGAGTTCCCTGTATGTGCCAGTCAATAATCTCACATAACACCGGCCAGAGTTCGCTCAAAAGTTTGTCGTCCCCCGTGGCATCGATATAAGCGCGAATGGCCTCAAAGTACCACAGCGTGGCGTCTGCGCTGTTGTATTCCGGTGCGTCGCCCGCATCCGGGAAGCGGTTCGGCAGCATCCCCCGATCGACATACCGCGCAAATGTCCGCAAAATCGATCGCGCGATTTCCGATCGCCCGGTACAGATTGTGAGGCCGGGCAAGCTAATCATTGTATCCCGTCCCCAGTCGCTGAACCAGGGATATCCGGCGATAATCGTTTTGCCTTCGGGTTCCTCCGGTAGCGGGCGGCTGACGATAAATTGGTCGGCTGCTAGCACTAAGCGATCGATCCAGTCGGGAGATTCCCTCACTTTTGACCAGTTTTGCAGCAGTTCTCCTTCATAAGTGCGACGCACTTCTAAAGCTTTACCGCCGTTGAGTTCGGTATTTTTCTCGGTGCTGGCTATCAATGTGAGAGAACTTCCCGGTGCGATCGTCATGTGAAAAGTCGCCGCGTGCAAGTGATCCTCGCAGCAATCCAATCCGCGCCGCTTTTCGGCTGCTAGGTCAAATCCGTAATGCCAATTGTATAAAGGCGCAGAAACTCGAAATTGGGCCTCTGCTTCGGCATCAGTCAGCAGGTACAGGGGTGCAGACTTGGGAAATGCAGTCACGCAAACCCCGCTTTCCAAGGTTTGTAGGCTCATCTGCCAGTCGCCGACGGTCGTGGTGTGGTGGTAGTCGCGATAGTTGATCAGGGCTTTGACAGCGAGGGCGATCGGTTGTGAGGCGCGGTGCAAGCGGTATTGAATATATGTTGTGTTAGCACCTTGCTGCATCCAAATCCGCTTTTCCAGGATAGCCTCGGCGAGAGCAAACCTCCAAACTGGGGTCGTGCCTTCCAGGTGAAAGCTTTCGATGTAGTTGTAGCCGTGGGGTTCGATCGTCGCGTCGGCCCAGCGGTTTGTATAAAGCGGATAGGCGCGATCGTGATACACAGCCGTCTCGTCCAGCTTGGCGAGCATCAAAGTGCGTCCCAGCGGGGGTTTGAGGGCGGCTACCAGCAAGCCGTGATAGCGGCGGGTGAGGAGATTTGCGATCGTCCCGCTAGCGTAACCGCCGATCCCGTTTGTGACCAACCACTCGCGAGACTCCGCCGAGTCGAGATTGCCGCAGATTTCCCGTCCAAAAGCAATAACCATAAAATCCACACTCGCGCTGATTTTTGACCTACCTTTAGGTAGATTTTCGACATGATATCAACCAGAAATATTAACGCTTCCAGGCCGTTAGTTTGGCGATCGCCCCCGTGCCGATTCCTGCTCTAATTTAGACATAACTAACCGCTACTTTTGCCCATTACACGATTTTACCCTTTGATGCCTCTGTCTAAAGTTAGTTGTTTGTTATATTAAGTAATATTACCGTCTAAACAGGCGCTGAACTTTAAGGGCAAAGCATTTGATAATAGCGCGTCGGGCGATCGAACTACCAACCTATTTTATAAGGAGAACAGCTCAAAGTGAAGATAGGAGCAAATTACCTCGGCAATAACCAATGTGAATTTAGCGTTTGGGCGCCCACCCTCAAACAAATGGCAGTCCAAATTGTTTCCCCAACAAAACGCCTGATACCCCTGCAACAATCGGCAGAAGGTTATTGGCAAACCACAGCTACAGACATCGAACCAGGAACCCTTTACACTTACCAAATCGAAGGAAAAACCGACCGACCAGACCCAGCCTCAAAATATCAACCCCAAGGCGTACACGCTCCGTCGCAAGTAATAGATGAAAATATTTTTACTTGGACTGACACAAATTGGCAAGGCGTGCCGCTAGCCGAAATGATTATTTACGAACTGCACGTCGGCACATTCACCCAAGCCGGAACATTTGAAGCAATAATTCCCCAGCTCAACCGACTCAAAGAACTGGGAATCAACGCCATCGAAATAATGCCAGTAGCCCAATTCCCTGGCGAGCGAAACTGGGGATACGATGGGGTATATCCCTACGCCGTTCAAAACTCCTACGGCGGCCCCGAAGGCTTCAAAACACTCGTTAACGCCTGCCACGAACACGGCATTTCAGTAATTCTCGATGTAGTGTATAACCACCTCGGCCCCGAAGGAAATTATCTCAGGGACTTCGGCCCCTACTTTACCTCAAAATACGGCTCAGTTTGGGGAGACCCTCTCAACTTCGACGACGCATACAGTGACGGCGTACGCAACTACTTTATTGAAAACGCCCTCTACTGGTTTCGAGACTATCACATTGATGCCCTGAGATTAGATGCAATTCAAGCAATATTTGAAGTAGGTGCAAGACCTTTTTTACAAGAACTATCCGATGCCACAGCCGATATTTCCCAAGAACTAGGACGGCAACTTTACTTAATAGCCGAAAGTGACTTAAATGATGTCCGCACTATACGTCCCAAAGAACTCGGTGGCTTCGGACTAGACGCCCAATGGTGCGATGATTTCCACCACGCACTGCACGCCTTGCTCACCGGAGAAGACGACCGATACTACCAAGATTTCGGCAAGTGCGAACACTTAGAAAAAGCCTTCAAAGAAAGCTTTGTTTACTCCGGCCAGTACGCCCCCCACAGAAAGCGGAAACACGGCAATTCTGTTAAGGATGAACCGGGTCATAATTTTTTGGTGTTTGCCCAAACCCACGACCAAATCGGCAACCGCATTTTGGGAGACCGACTCTCGAAAATAGTTGACTTGGAAGGATTGAAACTTGCAGCCGGCACAGTCTTAATTTCTCCCTACATTCCCTTCTTTTTTATGGGAGAAGAATACGGAGAAGAAGCACCGTTTTTTTACTTCGTTTCCCACTCTGACGAAAACTTAATTGAAGCTATCCGCAAAGACAAACAACAAGAATTTAAAATCTTTGAAGGCCGAGGCGAGTTTCAAGACCCCCAGAGTCCTGAGACTTTCGATAAGTGTAAGTTAAACTGGGAAAAACAAACCGAAGGCAAACACAAAATCCTTTGGGAATGGCATCAACATCTGATTCAACTGCGGCGGCAAATACCAGCCCTTAAAAAACTCGACAAAAACAGTCTAGAAGTATCCAGCATTGAAGCGGAAAAAATCTTATTTCTACGTCGCTGGACAGATGACAGCCAAATATTCTGCATTTTAAACTTCAACAGGCAAGAGGTAGCTTTTACGGCTGCACTTCCCCAAGGCAACTGGAACAAAATTTTAGACTCTGCTGACGAAAAATGGATGGGTTTAGGTTCTAGCTTGCCTGAAAAGATAAATTCAGAGCAAAAATTGACCGTTAAACCGCAGAGTTTCGCACTCTATGAATTACAGTAATTAAAACGGGAAGCAGAGCCTCAAATACAGGCGTTCCCAGGCAGAGCCTAGGAACAAGAAATGGGAGGCAGAACCTCTCTCGTTCCCCGGCTCTGCCCCTTGGTGACAACTTAAGACTGAAACCATTGATAAATCTCGCTTGTAGCTAAGTCTAGATCCCCCTAAATCCCCCTTAAGAAGGGGGACTTTGAGAAGACTCTTGTCCCCCCCTTCTTAAGGGGGGCTAGGGGGGATCTAACCTTAATACTCAAACAGCAGTCTGTGATTGGGTTTGACGTTAAGTTGTCACCCAGCCTCCGCCGGGGAATGCAGTCGAGGAGGCTCTGCCTCATAATATTAAAAAAGAAAACCCTAAAAAACCTGGAGTAAAATTAACATGATGAGAATTCCCACAACAACTTATCGGATTCAATTTCATGGAGGTTTTAACTTTGAAGCCGCCAAACAAATCCTTAGCTATCTGGAAGATTTAGGAATTACCGACCTTTACGCTTCACCAATCTTTAAAGCCAGAAAAGGCAGCTCTCACGGATACGATGTCGTTGACTCAAATCAGCTCAATCCAGAATTGGGAACATCAGAAAATTTTGAAGCCCTCACCTACGAAGTCAAGAAACGGAACATGGGATGGCTGCAAGATATTGTCCCAAACCACATGGCTTACGACACTCAAAACTTGCTGCTGTTAGACGTATTGGAACACGGGCCGGATTCCGACTATTTCGATTACTTCGATATTGAATGGAATCATGCTTACGAACATCTCCGAGGTCGAGTGCTGGCTCCGCTGCTGGGCAATTTTTATGGAGAGTGTCTGGAAAATGGCGAGATTCAACTCAAATACAGCGAAATTGGGCTGACAATCAATTATTATAGCTTACAATTGCCAGTAAGAATTGAATCTTATGCTAAATTTATCAGTCATAATTTGGGCCATTTAGCCAGGGAATTAGGCAGACGCCATCCAGATTTTATCAAGTTTTTGGGAATTCTTTATTTAATTAAAAATACACCTTCAGAAACTAAAGGTAAAACCCGATACGATCAGATAGCTTTTGTCAAAGGACTGCTGTGGGAACTCTACAATCAAAATCCCCTTGTGCAGGAATTTATCGATGAAAACATCAATTTTTTTAACGGAGAAAAGGGCAATGCCGAAAGCTTTAATCTGCTAGACGATTTGCTTTCCGAGCAGTTTTACCGTCTGGCTTTCTGGAAAGTGGGGGCCGAAGAAATTAACTACCGAAGGTTTTTTACAGTCAACGAACTTATTTCGGTAAAAGTTGAAGAGATTAAAGTTTTTCACAAAAACCATGCTCTGATATTCGACATGGTTGATGAGGGAAAGTTTACCGGATTGAGAATCGACCACATCGACGGACTGTACGACCCCACAGAATATTTGAAACGGCTCCGGGAGAAAGTCGGAGACACTTACATTACTGTTGAAAAGATTCTGGAACACGAAGAAGATTTGCCGTCATATTGGCCGATTGAGGGAACTAGCGGCTACGACTTTTTGAATTACGTAAACGGCGTTTTCTGTCGGTGCGATCGCGAGCAGCAATTTAGCGAAATCTATCAGAGATTTACTCGCTTAAATGTTCCCTATGAACAGTTGTTTTTAGACAAAAAAGGGCTGATTGTTGAGAAAAACTTGGCGGGAGATGTAGACAATCTAGCTCAACTTTTGAAGAATATCTCCGGTCAATCGAGACAGGGAAATGACTTTACTCGTCCCGGTTTGGAAAAAGCATTGGCGGCTGTTTTGACGATTTTTCCAGTCTACCGAACTTACATCAATCAAGATGGTTTGAGAGAGTCCGATCGCACTTACGTAAAATATGCGATCGCTCACGCGAAAGAACAAGTACCGCGACTTCTAAAGGAACTTAAATTTATCGAAACTGTGCTGTTGCTGGAAGAAGAAGAAACCCTAACAACCGAACAAAAAGAGCAGCGTCGGCACTTTGTAATGAAACTCCAGCAGTTGACCGGGCCTTTGATGGCCAAAGGCGTTGAAGACACCCTTTTATACGTCTACTATCGGCTTTTATCCCTCAACGAAGTGGGAGGAAACCCCAGTCAATTCGGCGTGTCGTTGGTAGATTTTCACGAGTTTAACAAACAGCAGCAAGTCGCTTGGCCGCACAAAATGAATGCTACAGCTACCCACGATACCAAACGCGGCGAAGATGTGCGAGCTCGAATTAACGTTTTGTCCGAAATTCCCGATGAATGGGAACAGCAAGTCAAGTCTTGGAGAGAGCTAAACTCTTCTAAAAAAGTCAACTTTGTGAATCGAATGGTTCCCAATACTAACGACGAATACTTCTTGTACCAAACTTTGCTCGGCAGTTTTCCCTTTGAGGGAATTGAAAATACTGATTATGTCGATCGCCTGAAAGATTATGTCATTAAAGCTGTCCGTGAAGCCAAAGTTTATACGGCTTGGCTGAGACCGGATAACGACTACGAAGCTGGTTTTATGACCTTTGTCGATAGCGTTCTCGAACCTTCGGAACAAAATCAGTTTCTCAACAAATTTACACCTTTCTGGAAAAAAGTAGCTAATTACGGAATTTTCAATTCTTTATCTCAAACACTCCTGAAAATCACTGCTCCGGGCGTTCCCGACATTTATCAAGGGACGGAATTCTGGGATTTAAGCCACGTCGATCCGGATAACCGCCGTCCCGTTGATTTTGACCGCAGAATCGAGGTTTTGCGGGAAATTAAAGAGCAAGCTCAGACGGATATTTTGCAACTGGTTGAAGATTTGATTGCGACGCGGGAAGACGCGAGAATTAAGTTGTTTTTGACGGCAAGAGCTCTAGAAGCGAGAAAAAAATACTTGGAAGTTTTTCAATCAGGCGATTATCTGCCTCTGCAAGCAGTTGGCACGTTTAAAGATAATGTTGTTGCCTTTGCCAGAAGCTTTGGAGAGACTACCGTTATTGTCATTGCTCCCCGGTTTTTGACGGGAATTGTCAAACCCGAAGAAATGCCGCTCGGCAAACAAGTCTGGAAAGATACTAATTTGAAATTATCCGAGCAAATGCCGTCGGTTTGGAAAGATGCAATTACAAATCAGGCAGTAGAAAGTAACGGTACGTTGGCAATTGGTGAAGCTCTGAGTTACTTTCCGGCAGCTCTGCTGATCGGTGAAAGATAGCAATTAAAAGCTGGAAAATTCTCGAATAACCCGAGATTCCCAGCAGCCGGACTTGAGGCTCTCCCTAAATATATTCCTTCCCAGGCACAGTCTGGAAGTAAACCGAAAGGGGCACGGCAATGCCGTGTCCCTTTTCAGAATTGATATTAAACCTGATTTGAAGTCAAAAAACCGATCGCCCCTACCAACCAAACAAAATTTATACACATAAGACGGCAAATACAACACAACGTATACGGTTTGCCACAATACCCGAATCGATCGCACACCGTACATTGGGAAGAGTAAAGAAAAGCAAAGCAGTCAACAACTGTAGCGGTGCAAGCCTCACGGATGCAACCGTCCCCCCAGAGGTTCGGTAAATACCCCTTCATCGCAAGGTCTACCGCCCGCAGTATAGAGATCAGCACCCTATCGAAGACTGTATTAAAGCAGGACTCACTACCCGTAAACCGCGAGGTAAAATCGCAGTCCTGAATAACCAGACTATCGCACAGATAAAACACCAAAATTTTGTAGAGATTGGAGCCGGAACACCCCTATGGGAAAAGTAGTTGGAATTGACTTAGGTACGACAAACTCCTGCGTCGCAGTTATGGAAGGCGGCAAACCCACCGTCATAGCCAACGCCGAAGGGGGTCGCACCACACCTTCCGTAGTAGCATACGCTAAAAATGGCGATCAACTTGTCGGACAAATCGCCAAGCGTCAAGCCGTGATGAACGCCGAAAACACCTTTTACTCAGTAAAACGGTTTATCGGGCGTCGGGTTGATGAAGTAACCCACGAAACCACTGAAGTTTCCTATAAAGTCCTCAAAGTCGGCAACAGCCTCAAACTAGACTGTCCCGCCCGTGGCAAGCAATTTGCCCCAGAAGAAATTTCTGCACAAGTTCTCCGCAAACTCGTAGAAGACGCCAGCAAATACCTCGGTGAAACAGTTACCCAAGCGGTAATTACTGTTCCCGCTTACTTCAACGACTCCCAGCGCCAAGCTACCAAAGATGCGGGAAAAATTGCCGGCATTGAAGTGCTGCGGATTATTAACGAACCTACAGCAGCAGCTTTAGCTTATGGGTTAGATAAAAAGAGCAACGAAACCATCCTCGTATTTGACTTAGGTGGCGGTACTTTCGACGTATCTATTCTCGAAGTAGGCGACGGCGTGTTTGAAGTGCTGGCAACTTCTGGAGACACTCACCTCGGCGGTGACGATTTTGATAAAAAAATTGTTGATTTCATCGCTAACGAATTCCAAAGAGCTGAAGGAATTGACCTCCGTAAAGACAAACAAGCACTGCAACGCCTGACAGAAGCAGCAGAAAAAGCCAAGATTGAACTTTCGAGCGTTACCCAAGCAGAAATCAACCTGCCGTTTATTACCGCGACTCAAGACGGGCCAAAACACTTGGACACGACTTTGACGCGGGGCAAGTTTGAAGAACTGTGCTCGGATTTGATCGATCGCTCTCGCATCCCCGTAGAAAATGCGATCCGCGACGCCAAATTAGACAAATCTGCCATTAATGAAGTCGTCTTAGTTGGTGGTTCTACACGCATTCCTGCGGTGCAAGAACTGGTCAAAAAACTTCTCGGCAAAGACCCCAACCAAACGGTAAACCCGGACGAAGTGGTTGCAGTCGGTGCAGCAATTCAAGCCGGCGTACTCTCTGGCGAAGTCAAAGACATCTTGTTGCTCGACGTTACTCCGCTGTCTCTCGGCGTCGAAACCTTGGGCGGCGTGATGACCAAAATTATTCCCCGCAATACCACTATTCCTACCAAGAAGTCGGAAACTTTCTCGACTGCTGTAGACGGCCAAACAAACGTGGAAATTCACGTTTTGCAAGGCGAACGGGAAATGGCGAATGATAACAAGGATTTGGGAACCTTCCGCTTAGATGGAGTTCCACCGGCCCCCCGTGGCGTACCTCAAATTGAAGTTACTTTCGATATCGATGCTAACGGTATTTTGAATGTAGCTGCCAAAGATAAAGGTACTGGCAAGGAGCAATCGATTAGCATTACTGGTGCTTCTACTTTGCCCAGCAATGAAGTCGAACGCATGGTGAAGGAAGCCGAATCGAATGCTTCTGCTGACAAGGAACGTCGCGAAAAGATCGATCGCAAAAACCAAGCTGATTCTCAAGCCTATCAAATCGAGAAGCAGTTGGCAGAATTGGGTGATAAAGTTCCCGCTGATGACAAAACTAAGATTGAAGGGTTGCTTAAAGACTTGCGCGAGGCGATTAGCAGTGAAGATGACGATCGCATCAAAACCCTAACAACAGAGTTGCAGCAAGCATTCTACGCTGTCAGCAGCAACCTGTACCAGCAAGCAGGCGGCCCAACTGATGGCCCTGGCGGCCCCGGTGGCCCTGGTGGCTATGGAGACGGCGGCCCCACTGGCGGCGGCGACGACGTGATTGACGCCGACTTCACAGAAGGCAACAAATAAAAGGCTAAATTAAAAGCCCTCAGCTAGAAGCAAGAAACCCGGTTTTGAACAGAAACCGGGTTTCTGTGCATTCAAAAACCAACCAAAGCCGATCGCCCAAAATCAGTAAAAATCTGCTTCTGGCAGAGTGAAAAAACTTGAATATGCTTCAATAAATATCATAAACTAGCAGTAATATCGCAATCGAGAGCAATTAAATGTCACGTTCTCCTATACAAAATTCCTCCCCAAATACTCCCAGCCCATCTCATGTAGCATCCTTGCGCCGACTCCGCCGGATCAGCCATTTACTAGACAATGCAATTCCGATTCCCGGCACAAAATACCGCATCGGACTTGATCCGATATTGGGACTTATACCGGGCGGCGGCGATTTAATCAGTTCAATTTTTGCAGGATATGTTGTCTTCAAATCCGCTCAAATGGGAGTGCCTCAAGAGACTTTAGTAAAAATGGCAGCTAATATCGTATTTGATACAGTTGCTGGTACTGTACCGGTGGCAGGAGATTTGTTGGATGTTGCTTGGAAAGCTAATGTCAAAAATATAGAATTGCTGGATGCTCATTTAGGTTCCCCGGAACAAGGTAAAAAAGCCGATGGGCTCTTTGTGGCCGCGTTGCTGTTGGGTTTGATGTTAATTGTCGGAGGCGTGATTTTCTTGAGTGTGATGCTTTTTGGCTGGCTATTTCAAGTAATTACAGGGCGTTAATCTTGGGTTTGATGCTCAAGATAAATCACTTTCTTTGTATCATGTTAATAGCATATAATCGGTTAAGTATTTCTTAAAAATCATCTTTGAAGATGATTAATGGCAGAGAAAAACATCTGGGTTTAACTACCCGTAAGCTGCTTTGCTTTTTTTTCTACCTCACTAAAGAGCGAAAATCTCACATATCCGTACATTACGGACAGGGCGAGTGGAAACAAATCAACACTTTTTTTGCTGCAATGCTTGAGAAAAATAATATCAGTATCACCTACCCAAAAACATCTGGTGGGCTCAATCTTCAATAAATACTAAAATGTGTCATGGTTTAAAAATTAAACCAAGCCCTACCAATAAAAGTTATGACCCCCTTACCAAGAAGAGATAGGTGGCAAAAATCAGACTTATTGAGCAGAGTCTATTGAATCACTTCCGAGACATCAAAGACCAGGTGGCATCTCACTTATGTCAAAAGTTAGATGTTACCGTTTCTGTGACCGAAATCGAGGTAAACCAGCACTCTTTTTATAGCTCAAATGTGTTTTATAATACAAAGTGCTCGCCCTCTCGGGATAAAAAAGTATATCTTAAGAGTATTGACAAATATTATTTAATGTGTATTTTAAATATTCTTTTAAACTAGGTATTGACCCGCTCGTCCTTGAGTCCGATATAGTGATATAATCCAGACTATAATATCAAGTTGATATAAATGCTTGAACTATCAGCCCTGGGGCTGCTACAGTTGCAACCCATGCACGGCTATCGGCTAAAGCAAAAACTGGAGCTGTTTATGAGCAGTTGCATCAGCGTCAACTATGGAGCGATTTACCCCCTCCTGAAGCGCTTGGAAGAGCGAGGCCAGATTGCGACAATTGCCGAAGAAGCCGGAGATGCGGGCTGCCCGCGCAAAATCTACGGAATTACCGCCAAAGGGCGCGAACTCTGGCGGAAAAAAATGCTCGAACACCCTCAAGAAAGCTGGGTTAACAGTGGTTCCCGGTTCCAAATCAAGTTTTTCTTTTTTGGGGACTTAGAACCCGAAGAACGGATGAAATTGTTGGAACACCGCTTGCGAGCCTGTTACACCCGGCAAGACTACATCGAAAGCCTCAAGAGCGAATATCCACTAACCGATGACTATCAATTCGCCTCTCGCGATCGCTGCAAGTCAGTGCTGGCGTCAGAAATAGAGTGGTTAACCGAGCAACTAGCCAAGGAAAAAAGCGCGATCGCCGGAGTGCGTGACTCCCTCACCTACGCTGAATCCCCCGACTCCAAGGAAAAATCCTTCCAACTCACCCACTCACTTGAGTCATAAGAAGGATGTGTAATCATTCCTGCCATCGTAACTTTTGAGAGATAACAAGAAGCTTTCCTAAAAAGAATCACTCCCTGGCTTTGCTAAGTGCGATCGGACTAAAGCCCTGCACATACCCCAACCTCATTAAAAAGGTACTTTCCCGATTCCATCCTGTTTAAAATCGCTTGTCCTTATTCCCCCATGTTTGAGGGGGGGCCCGGAAAATCAAATATTCCGCCCAAGTCTCCGTAAGTCAGAAGTTAAAAAAAATCTAAGTGGTGCTGCCAATGAGTTATTCTAAATCCCCAGAATCCGTCGTTGAAGCTGAAGAGCAAAAATCTCCCACACCGGAACTGCACCCAATCGATGCAGACAGCGGATCGGATGATTTTCCGCCTATTGCCGATCGCCCCCACCCTCCTGCTAAACCACGATCGCGCTGGCCCCTAATTGCCGCGATCGCGATCGTCACAGGCGCAGCAGGTTTCGGCTGGTACTCGTGGCAATCGGGTCATAATCGCGCACAGCAACCGGCAGCAGCAGCCCAGCCCAAAGCCATACCAGTCAAGCTCGCAGCCGTAGAAACCAGCTCAGTCCAAGATGCCTCGGAATTTGTCAGCAGCTTAGAAGCCAAGCGTTCGGTCGAAATCAAACCCGAAGTAGAAGGGCTAGTCACTGAGATTTTTGTCAAATCCGGGGACTCCATAAACAAAGGACAAGCCATCGCCCGCATGAAAAGCGACAGCGCCCAAGCTGACTTGAGGCAATCCCAAGCCAACCTGATTCGCGCTCAATCCCACTTAGCAGAATTGCAAGCAGGAACCAGGCCCGAAGAAATCGCCCAAGCTCAAGCCCAAGTCGCCCAAGCCCAAGCCAACCTAGCCCAACTGCGATCGGGCTCTCGGCCAGAAGAAATTGGTCAAGCCCAAGCCCGCGTTAGCCAAGCTGAAGCCGACCTCGCCGATGCCCAAACAGGTAGCCTCTTAGAAGACATCGCCCAAGCAAGAGCGCAAATAGAAGCAAGCACAGCCGAAGCAAAGTTAGCCACCCAGCAGCTTGCCAGATATCAGGCATTGGCAAAAGAAGGCGCAGAATCAGCAAACACCCTCGAACAATACACCCAAAAAGAAGGCAGCGCCAAAGCCAACCTCCGAGAAGCTCAAAGACGTTTCCAGCAGCGGCAAAAAAACAGACAAGCCGAGATCGAGCGCCGGACAGCGGCCTTACAACAGCAGCGGCAAGCTTTGCGGCAATTGCAAAACGGTTCGCGCCCAGAGGAAATAGCCAAAGCCGAAGCAGAAGTAGCACAAGCCAAGAGCAGATTAGCGCAGTTAGCCAACGGCACTCGCCAAGAACAAGTCGATCAAGCTGAAGCGCAAGTTGCCGAGGCCACCGCTCAAGTGCGCGGCTTTGAAGTACAACTACAAGAAACTGCTGTCATCGCTCCCTTCGCGGGAGTCATCGGCGACATACCAGTGAAAGTAGGTGATTACTTGAAAAAAGGTGATGCGATCGCCACCCTAACTGAGAACCAATTGCTAGACTTGCGGTTATCAATTCCTTTGGAAAAGATGCCTCAATTACGCTTAGGGCTGCCAGTACAAATGCTCGACGCTCAAGGTAAGGCGATCGCCCAAGGTCAAATCAGTTTTATCTCCCCGAACGTCAGCGCCAATTCCCAAACAATTTTAGCTAAAGCCACCTTTCCCAACCCCAGCGGCGAACTGCTTAATCTCCAGTTTGTAAAAGCTAAAGTCATCTGGAAACAGAACCCGGGAATTTTAGTTCCAGTAACAGCAGTCACTCGCTTAGGTGGGGAAACTTTTGTCTTCACAGCTCAAAAGCCCGAACAGCCAAAACCTGGGATGCCACCTTTAGTAGCGCGACAAAAGTCCGTGAAACTGGGAGCCATTGAGGGGAATAATTATCAAGTTGTCGCTGGTTTGCAAGCCGGGGAAAAAATTGTTACCGCAGGCATCCTTAACCTGACAGACGGTGTTCCCATTATGGCTCAAGAGGAAGGGAAAGGAGCAGGGAACAAATTACCAGTAGAAAGCAAAAAATAAGGTGTGTTGTTGCGCTTGTGCACTCTTGATTCACCTCTTAAGAGCGCACAAGCGTAACAGCATACCTTATGTGAAACTACTTGATTGCTCAGCTATTTAAAAAGGGGAAATTTTAATTATTAACGTAAGTCTAATTAGGAATTAGGAATTATCAACTAACAACTACCCATTACCCAAATAATGTTTGCAGATTTCTTTATTAAACGACCAGTATTTGCTAGCGTCTGCGCCTTAATTATTATCTTGGTAGGTGCAATCAGCATTCCCAGCCTACCTATCGAGCGCTTCCCCGACATCAGCCCTACCCAAATCAACGTCACAGCTAACTATAGCGGGGCAAGTGCTGAAATTGTCGAAAATGCAGTTACGAACATCCTAGAAAGACAAATCAATGGCGTTGAAGGACTCAAATATCTAACTTCCAGTAGTAGTAACGATGGCACTAGCACCATTACAGCTACCTTTGATTCCTCGCGAAACAAAGATATTGCCGGTGTCGATGTTCAAAATCGAGTTGCAGTTGCTCAGCCACAACTACCAGATGCCGTACAACGCACAGGAGTTAGAGTTACCAAACAATCTACCAGTCTCCTATTAGCGATCGGTTTATTTACAGAAAATAAAGAATACGACACCATATTTTTAAGCAACTACGCTGACCTATATTTAGCAGATGCTTTAAAACGAGTAAAAGGTGTTGGCGACGTACGAATTTTTGGGGAAAGACGCTATGCAATGCGTTTATGGATAGACCCCAATAAATTAGCAGCTCGCCGTCTCACAATGCAAGATGTAACGAGGGCTCTCAACGAACAAAACTTGCAAGTGGGTGCTGGGAGAATTGGTCAAGAACCTGCTCCCCAGGGACAAATGTATCAAATTGACTTGCGTGCTGAAAGTCGCCTCAAAGAACCAGCAGAATTTGAAGAAATCGTCCTCAAAACAGAGACCAATGGAACGTTAGTTAAATTAAAAGATGTAGGTAGAGCAGAACTAGGGGCAGAGAATTACAGCTCATTTCTGCGATTTCGAGGCAATGATGCAGTAGGTTTAGGGATTTACCAACTGCCTGGAAGTAATGCTTTGAATGTTGCCCATGCCGTCAAAACAGAAATGGAAAAACTAGCTGTTGCTTTCCCTCCGGGGTTGCAACATAGAGTAGCACTGGACACGACTTTGTTTGTAGAAGAGTCGATGGCAGAAGTAGTCAAGACATTATTTGAAGCAGTCTTGCTAGTGGTGATAGTTATTTTTGTTTTCTTGCAAGACTGGCGCACAACTATTATTCCTATCATCGCAATTCCAGTTTCTTTGATTGGGACGTTTGCCTTTATCAAAGTTTTCGGATTTACGATTAACAGTTTATCTCTGTTTGGTCTGACATTAGCGACGGGATTAGTGGTTGATGACGCTATCATTGTAGTAGAAAATATTGACCGCCTAATCCGCCAAGGGATGAATGCCCGCGAAGCGGCTTTTGAGTCAATGCGGGAGCTTTTTAGCGCTGTAATTGCGACTTCTTTAGTGTTGATGGCAGTGTTCGTGCCAGTGGCATTTTTCCCCGGAACTACAGGAGCGCTTTATAAACAATTTGCGCTAACAATTGCTTTTTCAGTTCTGCTTTCTACCTTTATTGCTATTACTCTCACCCCCTCACTTTCAGCTATATTACTGCGTCGAGGGCCGAAGTTTGGGGGTCCGCTAGGTTGGGTTTTTGACCGTTTTAATGGAGTTCTCAATTGGGTACAGCGGCAATATGGGAAATCCTTAATATTTCTCACAGGAATTAAGACTATTGTCACCCTCGTGTTCATCGGTTCTCTGGGAGTAACTGCTTGGCTTTATTTATCAGTACCCACAGCGTTTATCCCGGAAGAAGACCAGGGCTATTTTATGACAATTATTCAAGGGCCCCAAGGTGTTTCGCTGCAATACACTCAGAAAGTAATGGATCAAGTAGAAGCAGAAATTCTCAAACTTCCTGAAGTTGTCGGGACTTTTTCAGTGGGTGGATTTGGTTTTAGCGGTAGCACTTCTAATCAAGGCATTATATTTACAACACTTAAAGCCTGGGATGAACGTCACGGAGAAGATCAAACTGTACAAGCGATTATTGGTAAGCTGCGGGGTAAGTTTTTCGCAATTCCAGAAGCTAGAATTTTCCCAGTGAATCCGCCGGCTATTCAAGGTTTAGGTCAATTTGGGGGTTTCCAATTTCAATTGCAAGACCGCAAAGGTAACAGCGGTTTAGATGGCTTAGTCCAGACTATGGGCGGGATTTTGAAGCAGGCAAATCAGACACCGGGATTGCAAGCAGTATTTAGTACGTTTGCTGCGAATACGCCTCAGTTAATTGTGGAGGTTGACCGCAATCGAGCTAAGGCTCTCGATATTCCCATTAATGATGTTTTCAGTACGTTACAAACGGCTCTGGGTGCTCAGTATGTGAACGATTTTAACCTCCAACAGCGCAATTATCGGGTTTATGTTCAAGCGGATAAACAGTTTCGTGATAACCCTGAAGATATTGGGAAATTGTATGTGCGTTCTGGAAAGAATGAAATGGTTTCTTTGAGCAATTTGGTGAAGATCACTCCTGTGGTGGGAGCACAAACTGTTAACCACTACAATTTATATAGGTCAATTGAAATTACTGGCTCTCCGGCTCCGGGAGCGAGTTCTGGACAGGCGCTAAAATCGATGGAAAAGGTGTCGGCTCAAGTTTTGCCCTCGGGTTTTGGCTATGAATGGTCGGGGAGTTCTTTAGAAGAAATTGAATCGGGGGGTCAAGCACCGATTATTTTCGGTTTGGGGCTGATTTTTGTGTTTTTGGTGTTGGCGGCTCAGTACGAAAATTATGTCGATCCTTTCATTATTTTGCTATCGGTGCCTCTGGCGCTTTTGGGTGCACTTTTAGCTCAGTCGTTGCGGGGTTTGGCGAATGATGTTTATTGCCAGATTGGTTTGGTGATGTTGATTGGATTGGCGAGTAAAAATGCGATTTTAATCGTGGAGTTTGCGAACCAGTTGCGGGAGCGGGGATATCCAATTGCGAAGGCAGCAGTTGAAGCTGCTCAAGAGCGTTTACGACCGATTTTGATGACTTCTCTAGCTTTCATTTTGGGTATTGCTCCTTTGGTTAACCCGGAAGGTGCGGGGGCGGCGAGTCGTCGATCGCTAGGGAATGCGATCGCAGGGGGGATGGTTGTTTCTACTGTCTTGAGTTTGTTTATGGTGCCGGTTCTGTATGTGGTGATTGTCTCGGCTCGCGATCGCTTTAAGAAGCGCGATCGCCCGCAAAATCCGCCCGAGGATGGCACAATTTTGAACGGGAAAACAACTCACCACGAGGAGATTGAACGCGATAAAGTATCGCCGTTGTAGTTGGTAAGTTGAAAAGGCGATCGTTTTGTGAGTCTCATTGGTGCGATCGCCCAAAACCCGCCAATCCCGCATCAAAACCCCCAAAGTCCCCAGATTAGTCCGGGGCTCAATTCTTCAATCCCAAATCCCAAATCCAAAATCCAAAATGGATTGACGGCGGCCCCCATCTGCGGCTACGCTTTGAAGTTAGAGGTTGCTTGCTTGTAGAGGAGGCAGCCCGCGTCGCCCAAAAATCTAGTTGCACTGCCCAAAGCTGCTCGTAACAGCAATGGACAGCTAACCGCCAAACTGGTACAAGCAGTCTGGAGGCTAACGGAGTATCTTAACATCCTCTGTAGCCGCCCTGCTATGTGTTGAACTGCGGGGCGGCTGGGTTTTTGGGTTTTCCTAGAAAACCCAAAACCAGGAGAACATAATATGTCACAGGAATTCGTGCCTGACGACAACATATCCGATCGCCCAAATGACGACTCAGCAGTATGCGAACAGGAAGTGGTGCTGTTAACGGTTGTCGGTTCGCCCAAAGGTGTCAGGGAAACCATACTCACTTTGTACCGACTAGGATTTGCCGAAGTGGGCGATTGGAGCCCCGTACAACGTGCAGCCAATCCGAAGCAGGTGATGAGCGTACTGATCCGCCGTTCGCGGGCTAACGGTACACCGCCGAGAAAATCTGAACGGTAAGCTGCGCTGTCATTTTGATTGAAGCGAAGAATCTTCGTGGGGTGGGCGTCTCGCCCGCCCTAAACATACGTTGTCATTCGCAAGTGAAGCGAAGAATCCCCGTGGGGTGTCTCGCCCGCCCTAAACATACAAATTAGATGCGATTCAGCTTATTTAATATTAGATTTTAAGGTAGAAGTAAGAGACTTGCGATCGCGGGCAACAATTTACTGCAAGCTTCCACCAACGTCACCGCACTCGGTACACCAGCAATAGTCCCTTTCAGAATCTTCATTGCCGTTTTCCCCGCCTTTTGCATTGTGCTTTCTTGGGGATTTTTCCCTACTTCTGCCAAAGTTTTTACCTGTTCCAAGGCTTCAGCTTTATCCTCATCAGATAAATCAGTCTCAGCCTCAATCGCTGTTTGTAACTGGGTCAATAATTCTTTGATTCCCGGTTCATCTGGTTTAGCAGAATCAGATAGTTGATTAATTGTATTGGCAACAGTACCGCTGATATCACCTAAACTTAACGCTCCAGCACCGCTAGCGTTCACCGTTCCGCCTGTAATTTCTATTTTGCGACTTTGGTCGATTTGGTCACTCATAGCTTTACTCTCCGATCTAGCTTTAGGTTTATTTGTAATCTTAACATTAACAGGTCGCGTAGCCAACAATTTTAGAATTTCATTTAGCTCCAAACTTTTCTGACGGTAAAAATCTATTTCTCTATCTTTAGCTTGCAGTTCAAATTTGTGCTTGGCTTCTAAATTTTTGATAATTTGCTCATATCCCTGTATCATTCGAGCCAGACTTTCGTCATTTTGCATGGTTGGGCTAAGAGTTTATGCTTACTTATCCTCCGGAATAATATTAATTGATAGTGGTTGTTTAGCTAAAATCTGATTTAGTTCTCTTAGTTCAGCTATTTCCTGGCGATATAAAGCGATTTCCTCATCTTTATATTTTAATTCTGCCTTGTATTTTTGGGCGATCGCCCTTACTGACGCAACATCCTCTGATTCGGAGATCGACTCATCTTCTTGACTGGGATTAGTGGCGGTTTCCATTTCTGTTAAACTTTCAGAAACTGCTTGGGAAATAGCTATTTCTCGACGGTACATTGCAATTTCGCAATCTTTGGCTCGTAGTTCAGCTTGATATTTATCTTCAATAGCCTTTAACAGCAGTTCGTAGTTTTGCTTTAACTCGTGATAAATTATAGCTTGCTTATCATCGGTCAGAGCATTGACAAAGATTGCAATTACTCCCTTTTCGGAATTTTCTATACTCTGGATTGACAATTCTGTATTTTCATTCGCAATGGCAGCTTGCAATTGCAGCAGTAATTCTTTAAATTCCGGTTTCTCTGAACTTACTGATACGCTCATAGCTTTGATTTCCGCTGTTACCAGAGTTTGACTAAAATTATAGCATTACTCACTTTGTGATTAAGGGCGATCGTCTTCGAGGGCTGCGCTAACGGCTGGATCGGGCAACTGCTCGATCGTGTTGGCTGTTGTACCGTCATTATCTCCTAAACTTAACGAACCCGCACCAGTAGCGCTAATCGTTCCTCCTGAAATTTCAACTTTGCGACTTTGGTCGATGTTGTCGCTTCCGATTTTATTCTCTGCTGTAGCTTTAACTTCTATGGTAACAGGTTTAGCAGCCAGTTGGTTCACGACTCCTTCCAGAAAAGTTATCTGCTTGTTTTTATCTTCCAGTCTTGCCGCCATTAGTTCATAACTTTGTGTAAAACTTCTATGAATATGCTCCTTATTAGCATCGGGTGGTGCGCTAACTTTGACAATAATGACTCCATCGCCTTTATTTTCAATACTCTGGATAGTCAGTTCCGTGCCTTCATTTTCCACTTGCAATTGTTTGAATGCCGCAGCAAAAGCTTTCCAGTCAATGCCGTTACGAAAAATTAGATCGATGGTGTTCAAAACCTCATCAAACAGTTTGGTAAATTCTCCCGATGCAAATTCGCCACTGCTGGGACGGCGTTCGCGATCGTCAGTTCCCGGTTTGGGATATTCTAGAAGATAAACAAACCGACAGTCAACGCGATCGAGCTTTGTATTACCGTCAATGTTCCAAGCTTCCAAACAAGCACCTGTAAAATAAGCTGCGGTAAAATCTGTTGCCAAAGCTTGAGTTTCAGTCAGGTTTGCCCATGCCAAATTAGCTTGATGCAAAGTTGCTTCGCTGAGGTTAGCCTGCTTGAGATTAGCCTCGTTGAGATTAACGCCTATCAAGTTTGCGCCTTGGAGATTCGCATCAACATAGGATTTTCTGTAGCCATTGCCAGTGATGAGTAATTCTCGGATGCGGGTATC
The DNA here is from genome assembly GCF_036700885.1 of Microcoleus sp. S13_B4. NCBI lineage: Bacteria > Bacillati > Cyanobacteriota > Cyanophyceae > Oscillatoriales > Microcoleaceae > Microcoleus > Microcoleus sp. S13_B4. The sequence goes on along the minus strand of NZ_JAUBPU010000007.1, from coordinate 108,955 downwards.
AGCTAATATCGATTTACCGACGCGCGCGCGATCGAGTTTTTCTGTATTGCGGAAGCAAGTGCGAGTGAGATTAGCTGTTCTAAAATCTGTACTTTTGAGGATTGCGTAAGTGAAATTGGCATCAGTTAAATCGGCATTGCGAAAGCTAGTGCCACCCGTAGCGGCAAAAGCAATGGCAATACTGCGAATCCAGGCGTGTTTCTCATCCCCAGCCAGGGCACGCCAAGCAATGTAAATACCCAGTCCTGCCGCTGCCCCTGCCACTGCCACTGCCACTGCCACTGCCACTGCCACTGCCACTGCCCCTGCCACTGCCCCTGCCACTGCCCCTGCCACTGCCACTGCCACTGCCCCTGCCACTGCCCCTGCCACTGCCCCTGCCCCTGCCACTGCCACTGCCGCTGTCATTGCCACTGCCCCTGCCGCTGCCCCTGCCGCTGCCCCTGCCGCTGCCGTTGCCCCTGCCGCTGCCCCTGCCGCTGCCGTTGCCCCTGCCGCTGCCGTTGCCGCTGCCACTGCCACTGCCACTGCCGTTGCCGCTGCCCCTGCCACTGCCACTGCCGCTGCCGCTGTCGCTATACCTTGGCGGATAGTAACTATAAAGAAGATTGCCAAAACTATCAACACAACCACACCGGGAATAATCGTGTACTGTTTGATGCTAGCTGAAGTGCAAAAAAATGCTATCCACAAACTAGCAAAGCCTAAAATCAATCCCGATATTACCGATAGAAATAGCGAGACAGTTACTAGAAAAATTGTCCAGCGGCGTTGCAGTCCAGCTTGGGCACGGGTGAAGTCAGCTTCTCTGAGGATGGCATTGGTGAAGTTTGCGCCTCGGATGTCTGCACCGATGAATTTTGCACCTGTGAGGTCTTGACCTTTGAAGTTGTGACCTCGGAGATTTTTACCGGAAAAGTCTTTGGGCATGATTTCACGCAGGGAGATAATATTATGTTCAGTCAATTAATGACGACTACAGTGCGAGCTTCTAGCTCGCGAGCCTTACGCTCTTACTATACAATCATTATTAGCGATTACAGAACCTAAGATGATAACTATTTAAGAAAAACTCAAACAAGCCCAAATATCCTCTTGGGTAAGATAGAGAAAATTCTCTAAGATTTCTTCATAACTCATCCCAGAAGCGAGATATTCCAACACATCATAAACCGTAATTCTCATACCTCGAATACAAGGTTTCCCACCTCGTTTACCCGGTTCGATCGTAATGATATTAGCGATGTCTGGTTCTGACCTGGCACTTTTCTTTTAGCTACTGTTCTCAATTCTACCTTAACAAAGGGATAGAGCGCTCGGAACTTTTGGTAGTTTCCAGCATTTTATTAGTTCCTTTAATTTCCTAATTCACTTCAACTCAATCCCCGCACAGCCAGCACTCCCATAAAGTCCCATCAGGGGCGTGCCCGGAGTCATTTTGGGTATCTTTTCGCCGATCGCACCTCATCGTGCAATAATGATATGACTTGCACAAAAACTCTATTAGTAGGTAAATCTTGCCTACTTTACCGCTACATATAGCGTCTCAACTGTCAACCCGTGCAAGTTACCAATTAAACCGGCTGTTGCACTACACAAATTTTTCCTAATGGCTGAAGTCCCCCTAAATCCCGCAGAACTTGCAGAAGCCCTCAACGGCTTTACCGATATCAATTTCCAATTGCCAGACCCCGAAGACGAACAAATACCAGAATTTGATTTTGAAAATCAGGTTGACAATGCCTGGAAAGTGTGCGATCGCTTCGACTTGCAAACCGACATTTGGCGCGGGCGTATTCTCCGAACAGTCCGAGACAGAGAAAAAAAAGGCGGCGAAGGACGCGGCACAGGCTTTTTGAACTGGCTCAAAGAAAGAGAAATTGGCAAAAGTCAAGCCTATTCTTTGATAGAATTAGCTAATAGTGCCGATACTCTGATCCAGCAAGGAGATTTAGACCCAAATTCCATTAGAAACTTCAGCAAAAGAGCCTTTGTAGAAACCGCCAAAGCATCTCCCGAAGTCCAGCAAATGGTAACAGATGCCGCAGCAAGTGGCGATCGCATCACCCGCCGCGAAGTCAAACAACTATCCGACGAATGGATGGCAATGAACTCAGATTTATTGCCAGAAGAAGTCAAAGAAAAAGCATCTACTGGTTCTCTACCTTCCCGCTACCTCGCTCCTTTAGTCAAAGAAATGGAGAAACTCTCCCCATCTCACCAAAGCGAAATTCAAAAAGAAGTAGCAGAAAATCCAGACGTAGATACTGTCAAACAGCTAACTTCCGACGCCAAGAACTTATCAAAATATCTCGATGCAGCCGCCCAAGTGCAAGCTCTCAATCAGTCTCACTTAGACATGGAAATGGCCTTAGAAGAATCTTTGCGAGTCGGCTGTTTGGGAACCACAGCCGACGTTGTAAAACAAGCCGCACAGCTAGAACAAACAGTAGTCAAACTCTACACAATTTGGAAGCGTTTAGGCAGTTTGGCAGATAGATTGTACGTGGATACAGGAGCAAGCACACCCAATTTGCGGTTGCTTTTGGGATGCTTGGACACTCTTTCGGGAGAAAAGATAGAAGTGGATTTCGGAGACGGAGAACGCTCTATTCGCTTGCAAATTTTCAGCGAATAGCTCAACCTTGACCGCAGATAAAAGCCAACCTCCAGGCTCATTATCTGCGTCGAACCCTGTTCATCTGCGGTTAAAATTTCTGATTTTATTCCAAAGATAGCGGGGATGCAAATAACGCCGATATTTGGTAACTACTTCTTTCCCCAGAAGCACTACGCTAATCCAAAAACAAACTTCTGCACCCACAGCCAGAACGACCGATAAAGTAGTTTTTTGAGTAATGTCCAGCGGCAGGAATGGCACAACAAAAAAGATTGCCAACCACGGCAGAAAAGATAGGACAAATAAAAACAAACCGAGCTTTTGCATAGATTCACATAATACAGCTTTGATATCCCCTTTATCTCTTAGTCCGCTTGGAGTGAACTTCGTTTGTATAGTAGCGATTTCAATCGCCGAGTGACAACAAACTCGCATCTTGCACCAATGTCAGCAACAGGCAAGATGCCTGTGCCACAAGAACATTTAGTATTTGTGGAATAAGCATCTTGCTTGTTCTTGAGAATGGTTCAACATATGACTACAAACTTAATTGCGAAGCATCTCCAACTCAATTCTTAATCCCCGTCGCCGCAATCCCCCGAATAAACTGTCGCTGACCGGCCAAAAACAACAACACCACCGGCACTGTGCCAATTACCACCGCCGCCATCAACAACTGCCAACTGCTAGTAAACTGTTCCTGAAACTCAGCCAAAGCTAACTGCACAGTTCGCAACTCCGGCCGCGTCGTAAACACTAGCGGCTTAAACAAATCGTTCCACTCCCCGATAAAAGTAAACAAAAACAGCGTCACTAAAGCCGGCCTCGCCAAAGGTAGCATCACCTGCCACAAAACCTGCCAGCGGTTAGCCCCATCCAGCATTGCCGCCTCCTCCAACTCCACCGGAACAGTCATAAAATACTGGCGCAGCAAAAAAATCCCAAAACCGTTAGCCGCCGTAGGCAAAATCAGCGCCCCGTAAGTATTCAGCAAGTGGCCCCACTTCAAAACCAAGAAAATCGGAATCACCAAAAGCTGAAACGGAATTACCAGCGTCGCCAAAACCCCCAAAACTAGGGCCTGTCGCCCGCGAAACTTCAGCCTGGCCAAAGAATAACCGGCCAAAGCAGAAGTCACAACTTGAAAACCCGTCACTGCGATCGCCACTAGAGTAGAATTAAAGAATGCCAACAAAAAATTCCCCCGTCGCCAAGCCTCCTGATAGTTCGCAAAAGTCAGGTCTGTGGCCTTGACACCGACACCCGATGGTGATAAAGAAACCAAAAATACAGCAGCCAGCGGCAGCAGCACCAGCGCAGCCCCCACCAGCAACAAAATAAAACTCAGCAGTTCCAGCGCTTGAGATCTGTCAAAGGATTTACCCATAAATTTGTGAATTAACCTAAAATAATAAGCCTGTGAGGTTCTCTAACCCGATCGCCTCCCAGATTCCCATACAACAACATAATATGTCGTAGAGGGAAAGAAGGAGTACCAAGCGAGAAAGTTGTGGTTAGGATATAATGTTACAGATAGAGTTGGTACTGTAAAACCCTTAAAGGTGGAGACATAGACCGTATTTCTATCATTTATTTCCGGGGAAAAGATCGACTAACGACTAATTCAAGTAATTAGTAAATAGATAGCATTCTAGCGATAGTCTTTCTGGAGTGTTCGACGGCAAAAGTCCGCCCAACACGCTGAGGACGCCAGTTTTTCCCGGAACATCCAAGAAAAGTTCTTTGTCGAAAGAATCCTCAGCTATAATCTCTGATTTAGATGGGGTGCGTTCAAAATAGGTAAAGTGCACGGTCACTGACCCCGAATTTTAAAGGGGTTTCCAAACATCCCAGAAGCTTATATGAGGAGACTACATATCTATGCCCCAGCTTGAGGCTAGCCCAACAATTGACTTTCAAACCGAAACTTACAAAGATGCTTACAGCCGCATCAACGCCATTGTGATTGAAGGCGAACAAGAAGCTCACGACAATTACCTGACACTGGCCGAACTGTTGGCTGATAAAAAAGCAGAGTTAATTGGCTTGTCCAAGATGGAGAACCGCCACATGAAGGGCTTCCAAGCTTGCGGCCGGAATCTTAAAGTCACGCCGGACATGGCATTTGCCAAGCAGTTCTTTTCGGAACTGCACAAAAACTTCCAGACGGCCGCGGCCCAAGGTCAGATTGTAACTTGCTTGCTGATTCAATCGCTAATTATCGAGTGTTTTGCGATCGCAGCTTACAACATATACATCCCCGTCGCCGATGACTTTGCTCGCAAAATCACCGAAGGCGTTGTCAAAGAAGAATACAGCCACCTCAACTTTGGGGAAGTCTGGCTGCAAGCTCACTTTGAGGAATCCAAAGCCGAACTCGAAGCCGCCAACCGCCAAAACCTGCCCATCATCTGGAAGCTGCTAAACGCTGTCGCAGACGATGCCCGCGTCTTGGGAATGGAAAAAGACGCTTTAATCGAAGACTTTATGATTGCCTACGGTGAAGCCCTAGGCAACATAGGCTTTAACAACCGCGATATAATGCGGATGTCAGCACAAGGCCTCGCAGCCTAATTAATGTGGAAATAAAGAATGGGAAAAAATTAAAAATTAAAAATTAAAAATGGGATAGCTCATTTGAAAATATAAATTTTTAATCTTCCCATCTTCCCTCTTCCATCTTTCATCTTCAATCTTCAATCTTCCTTCATTTGACAACTTAATGTTTGGTCTAATCGGTCACTTAACCAGCTTAGAACACGCCCAATCAGTAGCTAACGAGCTGGGCTATCCAGAATATGCCGATCAAGGTCTCGATTTTTGGTGCAGCGCACCGCCCCAAATAGTTGATCATATCACGGTAACAAGCATCACTGGACAAAAAATAGAAGGGCGCTATGTGGAGTCCTGTTTTCTGCCAGAAATGCTAGCAACTCGCCGGATTAAAGCAGCCACTCGCAAAATCCTTAATGCGATGGCACACGCTCAAAAAAACGGGATTAACATCACTGCTTTAGGCGGCTTTTCTTCCATCATTTTTGAGACTTTCAACTTGCAGCAAATTAAGCAAATTCGCAATCTCAAGTTGGAGTTCGAGCGCTTCACCACGGGTAACACTCACACGGCTTACATCCTCTGCCGCCAAGTAGAAGAAGCAGCCCCCAAATTGGGGATTGAACTTTCAAAAGCCACTGTAGCGGTTTGTGGTGCTACTGGGGATATTGGCAGTGCGGTGTGTCGCTGGCTCAATCTTAAAACAAATGTAGCAGAATTGTTGCTCATTGCCCGCGACAAAGAACGATTGCAGGATTTGCAATCGGAATTGGGGCGAGGCAAAATCATGGATTTGGAAGAAGCCCTGCCCCAAGCGGATATTGTAGTCTGGGTAGCCAGTATGCCAAAGGGAGTAGAAATTGACCCTAAGACATTGAAGCAACCCTGTTTATTGATTGACGGTGGCTATCCGAAAAATTTGGCAACTCAGGTTCAGCATCCAGGCATTTACGTACTCAATGGCGGCATTGTGGAGCATTCCCTCGATATTGAGTGGAAAATTATGAAGATTGTCAATATGGATGTGCCGGGACGGCAGTTGTTTGCCTGTTTTGCTGAATCAATGCTGCTGGAATTTGAAAAATTGTATACCAATTTTTCTTGGGGACGGAATCAAATTACTGTGGAAAAGATGGAGCAAATAGGTCTGATTTCTGTCAAACACGGTTTCCGACCTTTATTAATGTCAGTTTGATGTTAACAGTTGACAGTTGACAGTTGACAGGTGACTGTTGACTGTTGACTGTTGATAGTTGGGGGGAAGTAAGAGTGAGGGTATGCGCCTTAACCTATTATATTAAAAAGTGAAACGAAGCTATAACCCCTAGTTTTTAAGCACGGTACGAAGCACATCACAATTTAAAATTCAAAACTTCCCATTTTTCCCTCTTTTTCAGCATCCCCTAACAGGGTAGGATCGGAAAATAGTCGATCGACTTTCACCTTAAAACCCTATAGAAATTATCAGCGTGGCAAACCCCGACCGCAAACCACTACTCCTAGATTTTGAAAAGCCGCTGGCGGAACTAGAAACCAGAATTCACCAGATCCGCGAACTCGCCGAAGAAAACAGCGTCGATGTCACCGACGAAATTCGCAAACTCGAAGCTCGCTCGACACAACTGCGACAAGAGATTTTCAGCAGCTTATCCCCCATGCAGCGGCTGCAACTGGCTCGTCACCCACGCCGCCCCAGCACCCTCGATTACATTCAGGCAATTAGCGACGAGTGGATCGAGCTTCACGGCGATCGGCGCGGCGGAGACGACCCGGCCCTCGTCGGCGGAATTGCCCGCATAGACGGGCTTCCCACAGTCATCATCGGCCATCAAAAAGGGCGTGACACTAAGGACAATATCGCCCGCAACTTTGGCATGGCGGCTCCCGGCGGCTATCGCAAAGCCCTGCGGTTGATGGAACACGCCGATCGCTTCGGAATGCCTATTTTCACGTTTATCGACACTCCGGGAGCTTGGGCGGGCTTAGAAGCAGAACAGCTCGGACAGGGAGAGGCGATCGCCTGCAACCTCCGAGAAATGTTTCGCCTCGACGTTCCCATTATTTGCACTGTCATCGGTGAAGGAGGTTCCGGCGGCGCATTGGGTATCGGTGTCGGCGAGCGGCTTTTGATGCTGGAACATTCCGTCTACACCGTCGCCACTCCCGAAGCTTGTGCGGCCATTCTCTGGAAAGACTCTGGCAAAGCTAACTTGGCTGCAGAAGCCCTGAAAATCACTTCCTGGGACTTGAAAAACCTCGGCATTCTCGATCAAATAGTCCCCGAGCCGATCGGCGGCGCTCACTCGAATCCCCTCAAAGCCGCTTCCATGCTCAAACAAGCTTTGTTGGAAAACTTAGCAGAACTAACACAGCTTACGGCTCAGCAGCGACGCGAGCTTCGGTATCAAAAGTTTCGCCACATCGGGGTATTCACTGAAATTTCTGCTTGAGCCGATCGATTCAGAGTTATCAGTTAGGAGTTAAAAATCTCTTAACTTTAAACTGATAACTCACAGCTCATTATTCTGCTGTTCAGTCAGCAGTGTTATAATTTCTCAGGTGACACCGGCTTAACAGTTCTTAATGTTTATCTCATAATTAACTGTTATAACCCGCAGCAGACAGCTTTCTAATTTGCCGAAGAAGGCTGCAACGCTGTAGGGATTTGCCGAGCGAAAGTATTAGGACAGTGAATGAACCATCCAACAACAAAGCAGGCTCTGATAACCGGAGCCAGCAGCGGTATTGGCAAAGCAACGGCTCTAGCGTTCGCCGCCGAGGGCATAAATCTGGCCTTAGTTAGCCGAGAGTCAGAAAACTTAGAAGCCGTTGCCGCAGCAGCCCGAGAAGTCGGAGTGAAAGCAGAAGCTTATCCCTTAGACTTGGCAAAAATTGAGCAAGTGCAAAGCAGCATCAGCGCGATCGCAGCTCAATTTGGTGCCGTAGATATCCTGGTCAACAGCGCGGGTATGGGCTACACCGGCTCCTTGACGGAAACGTCCCTAGCCGACTGGCAGAACGTTCTAGACCTCAATCTTACTAGCGTTTGGCAGTGCATTCTAGGAGTTTTGCCGTCCATGCGCGATCGCGGATCGGGAATCATCATCAACGTTTCCTCGATCGCCGGCAGCCAAACCTTCCCCAACTGGGGAGCCTACTGCGTCAGTAAATTCGGTCTCATGGCTTTGTCTAAAACCTTAGCCGCCGAAGAACGGGCTCACGGAATTCGCGTCACAGCAATCTGTCCGGGTTCTGTCAACACTCCCATGTGGGACACAGACACCGTGGACGCCGACTTCGATCGCACCGCCATGTTAACCCCAGAAATCGTCGCCCAATCAATTCTGCACGCAGTTCAGTTGCCAGCAAGTGCAGTAATTGAAGAAATCACGCTCATGTCCAACGCAGGAGTTTTGTGAACTTGAGATTTTAGACTGCTGGATTTTTCTCGAATTCAACAATCTTTGAATCTCTTGCTATATCCCCCTATCGAAAATTTCAAATCGATTCACCCTCACACCAACTTGTTATGACAATTGCATCTTCCACCGATTCCAATGGCTCGAACTCACTCTCGACTGACAGCATGAAACTGTTACAAACCGCAGATAATAACTCCCCGCGCATCCCCACTCGACCCGATCGCAATTCCTCGCACGGTCAAGAATCCAACGTACCCGTACCCTCAGAAGTAGGCCAGGAAGAAATGATGGCCGCCGTTCGGACAATCCTGCTGGGAATAGGAGAAGACCCCGAACGCGAAGGATTGCTTAAAACCCCAAAGCGAGTAGCAGAAGCAATGCGGTTTCTCACCAGCGGCTACAGTCAATCCCTCGAAGAACTCCTCAACGGCGCTATCTTTGACGAAGGTCACAACGAAATGGTACTGGTGCGAGACATCAGCGTATTCAGTATGTGCGAACACCATATGCTGCCGTTTATGGGCAGAGTTCACATCGCTTACATTCCCAACCAAAAAGTAGTGGGACTGAGCAAATTAGCCCGAATTGCCGAGATGTACAGCCGCCGGTTGCAGGTGCAAGAACGTTTGACTCGTCAAATTGCCGAAGCAGTTGAGACAATATTGGAACCGCAGGGAGTAGCTGTAGTAATGGAAGCCAGCCATATGTGCATGACGATGCGGGGTGTGCAAAAACCCGGTTCTTGGACGGTTACGAGTGCCATGTTGGGCGTGTTTCAAGAAGAACAGAAAACTCGCGAAGAATTCCTGAATTTGATCCGCCACCAACCGGCATTCTTTTAATCAGTTGACAGTTGACAGTTGACAGTTGGCAGTTGGCAGTTGACAGTTAACAGTAATTAGTAAGTTGGGTTGAGAGACGAAACCCAACATAATCTATCAACCAAGGCTAGCTAATGACAGCCAACAGTCAATCGATTTTAGATTTTAGATTTTAGATTTTAGATTGAAGCATGGACCCCACGGATGAATCCGGGGGCTTGTATCCTGGATGCTTTCGGTCAATAGCCAGAGTAAAGGCTGTGGAAGCAATTCCATAATCTAAAATCTAAAATCTAAAATCTAAAATCAGATGACGATCGACTGATAACCCCATAAAATAGACGGGTGACTCATGACTTGTGACTAAATGAATCCTATTAAATTCGGTACAGATGGCTGGCGCGGCATCATTGCTGACGATTTTACATTCGATCGCGTGGCGTTAGTAGCTCCCCTAGCTGCACAAGTTCTCTCACAAACCGGCGGCAGCGATGGCAGCAGCAGTACCGTAATTGTCGGTCACGACCGCCGATTTCTGGCTGAAGAATTTGCCAAAACAGCGGCTATTGCCATCCAAAACGCGGGATTTGACGTGCTGCTGAGCGAATCCTACGCACCCACTCCAGCTTTCAGTTTAGCTGCCAAACAATTAAATGCTTTGGGCGCGATCGTCCTGACAGCTAGCCACAATCCCGGTGCATATTTAGGGTTAAAAGTCAAGGGCGGATTTGGCGGTTCAGTTTCGCCCGAAGTTACTCAACAGATAGAAGCAAAACTCGAAAATCCGGCGGAACTTTCAGCAACTCCAGGCAAATTGGAGAATTTCAATCCTTGGCCAGCTTACTGCAAAACCTTGCGGGAAATGGTGGATATTGAGGCGATTAAAGAGGCGATCGCCAGCGGCAAAATTACAGTATTTGTAGATGTAATGCACGGTGCCGCAGCCGGAGGACTAGCTCAAATTTTAGAAGTTCCGGTACATGAAGTCAACAGCGATCGAGATCCGCTGTTTGGAGGCGGTGCACCCGAACCTTTGCCGCGCTACCTGTCACAGTTATTCCGCGTGATGCGAACTCACCAGCGAAAAAGTTCTGGTTTGTCCATCGGATTTGTATTTGACGGAGATAGCGATCGAATTGCTGCTGTTGACTCTAGTGGCAACTTTCTCAGTTCACAAATCCTAGTTCCCATATTAATCGAACATTTAGCAAAACGGCGCGGCTTGACCGGGGAAGTCATCAAAACAGTCAGCGGTTCCGACATAATTCCCAAAATTGCCAAGCTGTACAACTTGCCTTTATTTGAAACGCCGATCGGTTACAAGTATATAGCCGATCGAATGTTAACCACCCAAGTCTTAGTCGGCGGTGAAGAATCGGGAGGAATTGGCTACGGTACACACATCCCCGAACGAGATGCTTTGCTGTCAGCGCTGTACTTATTAGAAGCAGTTGTCAAATCAGGGGAAGACTTAAGCGAAATTTACACCCGGCTGCAACAAGAAACAAGCTTTACTTCAGCTTATGACAGAATCGACTTGCACCTAGCAAATATGGAAGAAAGGTCGCGTTTGCTGTCGCTGCTGCAAAATCAACCTTTAACAGAAATCGCCGACAAAGCAGTTGTAGATTGCAACAAAGTTGACGGATATAAATTCCGTTTAGCCGACGGAAGTTGGCTGTTAATTCGGTTTAGCGGAACCGAACCCGTGTTGCGGCTGTATTCAGAAGCTGCGACGTTGAAAGAAGTTATGCAAAACTTAAACTGGGCGAAAGCTTGGGCGCATAATTAATCGGATTTTTTTTACCGCAGATAAACGCAGATGACTTGATATCAAATCTCTCTTTCTCTGCGTCCTCTGCGACCTCTGCGGTTAAGAAAATCTAGTTCATAAATCAAATAGTATGGCTATATCAGGTTAATTTTAGGATACAAGCAAATGGCATACAGCGATTTCAGCCTTGCGAGAGTCAAAAAAGATTTTGGATTAACCTTAGATGAAAGTCGCAATTTATTTGCCGATACAAAACCCGTTTTACCATCCGAAATTTTAACAACAATCCTGGTTGATTATGTACCGCTCGCTACTTTTATTTCCACCGAAAAAGCTCGCTCAGAATTTTTGATTGCCCCTATATTAGCAGAAGTTCGGCGATTGTTAAACAAACGAGTTTCTCTTTTTTCCGGTAAGGATTTTACTGTCGATCCAGAAAGAGGCTTGCAAGGATTTTGCGATTATATTATTAGCGGATCTTCAGAACAATTGTTCATCAGTGCTCCGGTTATAACAATTTTTGAGGCAAAAAAGGAAGATATTATTGGCGGTTTGGGTCAATGCGTAGCCGCAATGGTAGCGGCACAATGTTTTAATGAAAACCAAGACACTGAGGTCGATCGCATTTACGGCGCGGTGACGACTGGCACTAACTGGAAATTCTTGATTTTGGAGGAAACTACTGTTTATATCGATCCGATTGAATACTATATTCAAGATGTTGATAAGATTTTGGGAATTTTGTTGCAACCATTTTCCCAATCTTTTGTTAATATCGATGGGTAAGTTTTAACAGAAATAATGACCAATAATAAATTGTTAGTTGTAGCTACGGGCAATCCGGGTAAACTCAAGGAAATGCAAGTTTATCTTCAGGATTTGGGATGGGAATTGGAACTAAAACCAGAAGAGTTGGAAATCGAGGAAACAGGCGAAACTTTTATTGCTAATGCTTGCTTGAAGGCGTCTGAAGTGGCAAAAGCAACGGGCAAATGGTCGATCGCCGATGATTCTGGTTTAATGGTAGATGCACTCAACGGCCAACCTGGGATTTACTCGGCACGCTACGGGAAAACCGATGCTGACAGGATATCTCGACTTCTCAAAGAATTGGGAAGCGAACAAAACCGGGAAGCACAATTTGTTTGCGCGATCGCGATCGCCGGTCCCGACGGTACAATTGCCTTGCAAGTAGAAGGAATTTGTCGGGGCGAAATCCTCCACACTCCTCGCGGTACGGGAGGTTTCGGATATGACCCCATTTTCTACGTACCCGCACAGCAACAGACTTTTGCCCAAATGACACCGGATATCAAGCGATCGCACTCTCACCGCGGCCGAGCCTTCCAGGCTCTCATACCACAAATGGCGAACGTTGTCAACTTTTAATGAGGAAAAAAGCCAAAACAGGGGGTAACTGTGGCATTGGATATTGACACTTAGGTATCAGAACTAAACAGGAAAGAGGTTTTTCGTTGGCAATGACCAGTTACCGATGACCAATTACCAATGCCCAATGCCCAATGCCCAATGCCCCAGTATCTTAGATTGCCTCCAAGTTCTTTTCCCCAGTCCGAATCCGAATAATTTGTTCTACAGGAGAGATGAAAATCTTGCCGTCGCCAATCTCGCCCGTCCGGGAAGCAGCGATAATTTTATCAACCACCATGTCAACCTGATCGTTTTCCACAACAATCTCGACCTTGAGCTTTTGCAAGAACTCAACGGTGTACTCAGAACCGCGATAGCGTTCAGTCATGCCCTTCTGACGGCCAAAACCTCTAACTTCAGAAACAGTCATCCCCACAATACCAGCATTGACGAGTGCGATTTTCACTTCGTCTAGTTTAAAGGGGCGAATAATAGCTTCAACCTTTTTCAAGTTTCTCACTCCTAACAGTTAGTACCTTCGTTATATTACTTAAATCGCGTGACATCTTTTAATATCACTGCTAGTATTAAGTATTTTGTAAAATATACTACCTTATTTTGTACTCGCGATGAGAGGCACGCCAATCTTTAACAAGATTCTCCCATTGGCCGGAGGCGCGGGCTCTCGGCTCCGATCGATCGCGGTAGAGTGAAAAAGACCCAAGCCCTCCGCCACGGATCTGCTAAAACAGAAAAAGAACCCAGGAGACAGGAGTTTTGCGACTTTCCACTTTGCCATCTGAGATTTGCACGTATTGCTGAAAACTATAATTGCTAGAAGCGGTCAGTTAAACTATTCCTATGCACCCAGCCAGCCCTCCCCCTGACCGCAGCGGGCTTGATGCCCTACTGAGAAATCGCCCCTTCCTCGCCTTGTGGACGGGCCAGTTGTTGGCCCAAGTGGCGGATAAGATTTTTTATGTATTGCTGATTATCCTCGTGAAAACTGGCGGTTACACACCTGGACAGAATCCGGACAATTCTATGCTGTCAGCGGTGATGATCGCCTACACGGTGCCGGCGATCGTATTTGGTTCGGCCGCCGGTATCGTCGTAGACCGCTTTTCCAAAAAGCAAATGCTGATCGCCTGCAACGTGATTCGAGCCTTGCTGATTGTAGCTTTGCCGTTTTTGCCCAAAGCTTTTGTAGTCTTGCTGGCAATTACGTTTTTGGTTTCTACCGTAACGCAATTTTTTGCTCCAGCAGAAGCTGCCGCCATCCCCCTGGCTGTGGGGCGAGAGGGACTGATGTCGGCAAATGCGCTGTTCGCCTCGTCCACAATGGGCGGGATTATTGTCGGGATGACGATCGGCGAACCGCTGTTTAGTTGGGTAAAACACAGCTTCGGAGCCGATTCTCAAGAGTTTTTGCTGGGCGGGTTGTACCTGATATCAGCAGGTTTGATCTATGCCATGCGGATCAAAGAAAATCATGCCGGCAGCAGTGGCAAAAACGTCCATCCTTGGCAAGACCTTAAAGAAGGTTTGCGGTATTTGAAACACAATCACCTTGTCAGCAACGCGATGGTGCAGTTGACGATTTTGTATTCCGTGTTTGCGGCACTTCAGGTGTTGGCGATCGCACTTTCAGGCAAAATAGGTCTCAAAGAAACTCAATTTGGCTTTTTGCTCGCTGCTGCGGGAATTGGAATGGTCTTGGGTGCAGCCTTTTTGGGACACTCCGGTCATCGAATGCACCACAAACCTCTGCCGTTAATCGGTTTCTTGATGATGGGTTTTGTATTGGCAATGTTTGCCTTTACTCGACAGTTGTGGGTGGGATTCGGATTGAGTGCTCTGTTCGGTTTTGGTGCTTCCTTAATTAACGGCCCGATGCAAGCTCTGATTCAAGAAAAAACTCCAGAATCTATGCGGGGAAAAGTTTTTGGCTTGGAGAACAATGCGATTAATATTGCTCTGAGCCTGCCTTTAGCACTGACCGGCCCGCTGACGGATGCTGTCAGTAATGCAGTCGGCTCGGAGGACAAGGGCTTGCAGATCGTGTTGCTGAGTTTGGGCTTTTTGGTCTCCGTGATGGGCATGGCAGCTTGGAAACATACTCGGAAAGTATTGCAGGACGCACTGTGAGCTTTCGCAAGAAGGAAGTTCGGCAACGGATTCGCTCGACGGATGTAACGGATGTAAAGGATAGAAGGAAGAAGGAAGATCAAAAGAGGGAAGAGGGAGAAGTTAGAGGGCTTTCTTTTAGCGATCGATCTCTAACATCGCAACCGCCCTGATGGTTAGGACGTTCTTAATTGCTGAAACGATTGTTTTTCTTGTCGAATGCCGAATGACAAATGCTATACAAGCCTCATATCGCGGTAAACCGGCATAGAGGCCGCGATTTTCTCTGTTTCTTTTCTTCCTGTGCTGTTCCACAATTTCTCGATCGGGCGATCCATGTCCGATCGCACAATCTTTTGTAAAATCTCACCACTTAAATTTTCATAGTTTCATTAATTAAGATTAAAGTAGTATAAAAGCTTTCATTAAAAATCATAATTAGTTTAAGGAAGGAAATTCTGTGCAACTAAAAACTAAAGTGACCATCAAACGTGCAACTGGTGGATTTGCTCTGATAGACAGCTTGATCCGCCACGGCGTCAAGCATATTTTTGGTTATCCCGGTGGCGCAATTCTGCCGCTTTACGACGAACTCTACCGCGCTGAAGAAACTGGCGCTATCAAACACATTTTGGTGCGCCACGAGCAAGGTGCTGCTCACGCAGCCGACGGATACGCCCGCGCTACCGGACAAGTAGGGGTTTGTTTTGCTACTTCGGGTCCCGGCGCAACTAATTTGGTGACGGGGATTGCGACGGCCCACATGGATTCGATCCCGATGGTAATTATTACCGGTCAGGTTCCCCGTCCGGCGATCGGCACTGATGCGTTTCAGGAAACAGATATTTACGGGATTACCCTGCCAATTGTCAAGCATTCCTATGTAGTGCGCGACCCGAGAGATATGGCGCGAATTGTGGCTGAAGCTTTCCACATCGCGAGTACAGGGCGGCCGGGGCCGGTGTTGGTTGATGTGCCCAAGGATGTGGGTTTAGAAGAATTTGACTATCTGCCCGTGGAACCCGGATCGGTGAGAATTCCGGGCTACAGGCCGACGGTGAAGGGAAATCCTCGGCAAATTAATCAAGCAATTCATTTGCTGAAGGAAGCAAAGCGTCCTTTGCTTTATGTGGGCGGCGGGGCGATCGCAGCCGGGGCCCACGAGGAAATTAAGGAACTGGCCGAACTTTTCCAATTGCCGGTGACGACAACGCTGATGGGCAAAGGTTCCTTTGACGAAAACCATCCTTTGTCGGTGAAAATGCTGGGGATGCACGGCACTGCTTACGCTAATTTTGCCGTTACCGAGTGCGATTTGCTAATTGCTGTGGGAGCTCGGTTTGACGATCGCGTGACCGGCAAATTAGACGAGTTTGCCGCGCGCGCTAAGGTGATTCACATCGATATCGATCCGGCGGAAGTAGGCAAAAATCGTGGCCCTGACGTGCCGATTGTCGGAGATGTCCGCCAAGTTTTAATCGATTTGCTGCGCCGCTGTCGGGAGGCTGGAGTTTCGGGGAAGACCGGACAGACTGCAGAATGGCTGCACAGGATCGATCGCTGGAAACAGGACTATCCGTTAGTTGTGCCTCATTACCCAGACATTTTGTCTCCGCAAGAGGTGATTTCCGAGTTGGCTACTCAAGCGCCGGATGCTTACTACACAACAGATGTCGGTCAACATCAAATGTGGTCGGCTCAATTCTTGAACAACGGGCCGCGCCGCTGGATTTCGAGCGCTGGTTTGGGCACGATGGGTTTCGGGCTGCCGGCGGCGATGGGCGCGAAAATGGCCCTGCCACAGGAGCAAGTGATTTGTATTGCTGGCGATGCTAGCATCCAAATGAATATTCAAGAATTGGGCACCCTAGCACAATACGGCATTAATGTCAAAATTGTGATTGTAAATAACGGCTGGCAGGGAATGGTGCGGCAGTGGCAGCAGGCGTTCTACGGGGAGCGTTATTCCTCGTCGAATATGACTGTGGGGATGCCGGATTTTGTGATGCTGGCTGAAGCTTATGGCGTGAGAGGGATGCTGGTTTCGCAGCCGGAGGAACTCAAAGATGCGATCGGTCAAATGCTCGCTCACCAGGGCCCGGTGCTGATGAACGTGAAGGTGACGAGGGACGAAAACTGCTATCCGATGGTAGTTCCAGGTAAGAGCAACGCTCAAATGGTTGGTTTGCCCGATCGTAGCAAGTTGCACTCTGCGGAGTTGGTTTATTGTCCGAGTTGCGGCGCTAAGAATGTTTCCACCAATAACTTTTGTCCTGAGTGCGGGACAAAAGTTTAACGAGTTTTGAGTGGGCACTTAGGCTGTGCCTATTAGTCTCAACTTAAGGTCAAACGTAGTCATAGACTGCTCTTTATCGTCGAGGCCAGATCCCCCCTAGCCCCCCTTAAGAAAGGGGGAACCGGAGCGATTTCAAAGTCCCCCTTCTTAAGGGGGATTTAGGGGGATCTGGCCTCGGATAAAAGCGAGAGAGACAAAGGTTTCAGACTTAAGTTGACACATATCGGCAATGCCGTCTCTTTACCCAGATCTGCTGTTTCACATTTAAAACCATCTCCGCTGGCATCGCATCGAGAGCTTTAATCTGTAATCTCTAAGCATATTTTATGAGCCAGTGTCTAAACCCGGATTGCCTATTCCAAAACCCGTCTGGCTATACAAGATTCTGTCAAAAATGTGGGAATAAACTGCTATTGGGCGATCGCTACGGAGCCCAAAAAATTATTGGACAAGGGGGATTTGGGCGCACTTTTCTAGCTATTGACGAGTATAAACCCTCAAAACCTCCCTGTGTTATTAAACAATTCTACCCCCAACTTCAAGGCACTTCTAGTATCCAGAAAGCTGCTGAGTTATTTGAGCTTGAAGCAGTACGCCTAGAACAGTTGGGTAAACATTCTCAAATTCCCGACTTATTAGCATATTTTAGTCAAGATGGACGGCAGTATTTAGTCCAAGAATTCATCGACGGTGAAAATTTAGCCGAAGCACTAGAATCTAAGGGATATTTTAGCGAAACGCAGATTCGCGACTTGCTTAATAATTTATTGCCAGTATTCGAGTTCATTCATTCCCGCCAAGTAATTCACCGAGATATCAAGCCAGAAAATATTATTCTTCGGCAAGATGGGCAACTGGTTTTAGTTGACTTTGGAGCCGCGAAATATGCGACACAAACGGCTCTAGGGCTAACGGGAACGAGAATCGGGACGGCTGGATATATGGCACCAGAACAAGCCAACGGTAAAGTTATTCATGCGAGTGATATTTATAGTCTGGGTGTGACTTGTCTGTGTCTGCTAACTGAGGTTGAACCGATTGATTTATTCGATGATAGCGAGTTTGAGTGGGTGTGGCGAGAACACTTAAAAACATTTGTCAGTTCGGAACTGGGTCAGATTTTAGATAAAATGATACAACCTGCTATTAAAAAACGTTATCAATCTGCTACTGAAGTTTTGCAGGCTATTGGTACTCGATCACCTCAATTATCACCTCAAACACCTCCACAGCCACCGCCACCAGACTCGCTTAAATCAGCGCAGGGAGTTGACTATACTCGTCTCCGGGATTTATTGGCCACAGGGGAGTGGAAAGAGGCGGATAGCGAAACACTCAAGGTGATGTTAAAAGCTGCTAGACGGGAGAAGGAAGGTTGGTTCGATACGAACTCGATCGAGAATTTTCCTGGCGATGATTTGCGGACGATCGACCAGTTGTGGGTAAAATACAGTCAGGGTCGTTTCGGCTTTAGTGTCCAGAAAAAAATCTGGTTAGAAATAGGCGGTAAAGTTGATTATGACACTGAATGCAAGCTAGGCGATCGTGTGGGTTGGAGAAAGAGGAGAAAGGGGAGGAAAGGTTGGTTGGAGTACGATAATTTAACCTTTAATCTGGAAGCACCACGGGGGCACCTCCCGTCGTGTGCGCGTGTGTTTGCGTGGGGGGGAGAAGGATTGGGTTGGGTTGTTGGGGTGTTGGGGTGGTTGGGGTTGGTTGTGTGGTTCTCTCTTCTCTCGCATCGAGAACTGTAAGGTGTCATCTATAGCGATTTCAGCCCTTTGTTAACCATTTTTTTAAGGACTTTTTTCTACGAAGTTATCGGCTTTTCGTCATTTCAATACCTGCTAGTTACTTTAATAATAAATGCCAATAAAAGTCAGAGATATCATTAAACAACTAGAGGCAGGATGCAAATAAAATTTGTGGTTTCGTCAAATATAGGAAAATTCGCGGGAGTGGCAAATGAATCTTTATTTGGGAATAGATTTCGGCACCACGGGCGCGCGATCGACAATCATCGACTCCCAGGGTACAATCCATTGTGAGACAGAATATACCTTTGCCAACGCGCAACAGCCGGAATTGCCCTCGGTGTGGCAAAATGCGCTGTGGGCTGTAATTGAGCAAATTCCCCCAGCAATCCGCAATCAGGTAAGGGCGATCGCCATTGACGGTACATCCTCCACTGTCATGCTGTGCAATACCGACGGTATACCAGTATGCGAGCCGATTTTATACAATGATGCGCGCGGTGCAGCGGTGACAGAGAGATTGCGGGCGATCGCCCCTGCCAACCACACAGTATTAAGCGCTACATCCAGTCTGGCTAAACTCCTGTGGTTGCAAGACTTTCGAGAGCAAACCACCCCTACGTTTTTCCTGCATCAAGCTGACTGGCTGGCATTTCTGCTGCACGGGAAATTAGGAATTAGCGACTATCACAATGCTTTGAAACTCGGTTTTGATGTTGATACTTTGTGCTATCCGAATTGGCTGGTAGAGGGAATTGCGGGCGCTGCAACGCCTGAATTGCCGCAAGTTGTCGCACCGGGAACGCCTGTGGGGGAAGTGAGAGATCAAGTGGGCGATCGCTTTGGTTTTCCTCGCGATTGTATGGTTTGTGCTGGCACAACCGATAGCATTGCAGCATTTTTAGCAAGCGGTGTCACTTTACCAGGGGAAGCAGTAACTTCTCTCGGTTCTACACTAGCAGTCAAACTGTTAAGTCATACCCGCGTAGATGATTCTAGATACGGGATTTACAGTCATAAATTAGGCGATTTGTGGTTAGTTGGAGGTGCTTCTAATACCGGAGGTGCAGTGTTGCGACACTTTTTTACTGATGTTGAGTTGGATAATTATAGCACACAAATTGATCCAGAAGAAGAGAGTTTGCTGGATTATTACCCATTGTTGAAAAAGGGCGATCGCTTTCCGATTAATGACCCGAATTTGCCGCCCCGACTCGAACCGCGTCCCACTGATTCAGTGGAATTTCTGCACGGTTTGCTAGAAAGCATAGGGCGGATTGAAGCGCGGGGATATCAATTATTGCAAGAATTGGGTGCAACTTCTTTGACAAAAGTTTATACTGCTGGCGGCGGGGCAAAAAATTCGGTTTGGAGTGCGATTAGAAAGCGTTATTTAAAAGTGCCTGTAGTAACGCCTGTTCATACTGCGGCTGCTTATGGGACGGCGTTATTAGCAATGCGAAGTGTTACAGATTAGAGTTATTGCATAAATCTTGGAGGGATAGGGAAACCGCAGATTTATGCAGAGTAACGCAGATACTTTGCGAAGGAAGGTAATCTTGTTTGTTGAGGCAGTTTCAACCGCCGCAAACTCTGATATTTTTACTTACACTCGCTGCAACTTAGCTGTTCTCGGGTCGATAATTTTTCTGCCCAAACCCGAAAACTTAATTGCCAGATTAATTTTGTCGCCCGCCCCTAAAACGTGCGTAATTTCTCCCACTCCAAAAGCATGATGAAAAACCCGATCGCCCGTTTGCCAATCCGCCGCTTGTCCATTGTTTCCCGGTTTAGAACTCCCGGAATTAGCGGCTGAGTTATTAGTTTTTCCCTTAGATGCAGCCGTTTTCCCCGCTGGAGTTTTCTTCGCACTTCCAGCTAGCAAATGTGTCGGCAATTCTCCTAAGAATAGCGAAGGGGTGCAGTGTTCGCGGAAACCTCCCCAAAGGCGGCGTTCGCGAGTGTGGGTGAGAAATAGCAATTCCTGGGCGCGAGTGATGCCGACGTAGCACAAACGGCGTTCTTCTTCGATCGCTTTCGGGTCGTCCAAACTGCGGAAATTGGGAAATAAGCCCTGTTCCATTCCGACTAAAAATACTACGGGAAATTCTAACCCTTTGGCTGAGTGCAGCGTCATCAGCGACACGCGGGAATCTTCTTCCTGCAAGTCATCTAAATCGGACGCTAAAGATGCTTTTGCTAAAAATGATGTCAGCGTCGGTTCTTCATTTTGTTCTTCAAATTGCAGCACAGCATTGTACAATTCTATGACGTTTTCTATGCGATTTGTGGCTTCGTCGGTGCCTTGATTTTTCAAATCTTCAATGTAGCCTGAATCTTGGATAATTCCTTGGACAATTTGCGAAGCTGGCAGAGTTTCAACTTGCGATTGCCAACGATTAATCATTTCGGCAAACTTAATAATAGCTTTTGCCGATCGCCCTGCGAGAGTATTGACAGAAGATTCATCACTGAGAATTTCCCACAACGGAATGCCCAATTGAGTTGCAGCGTCTTCAATTTTGGAAAATGTGGTATCCCCAATGCCGCGACGGGGAGTATTGATGATGCGTTTGAGGCTGACGCTATCGTCGGGATTAGCAAGCGCCCGCAGGTAGGCTAGGATATCTTTGATTTCTTTGCGATCGTAAAACTTCAGGCCACCGACAATATTGTAAGGAAGGTCTAAACGCATTAACGCTTCTTCAAACGAGCGAGATTGAGCGTTGGTGCGGTATAGAATCGCAAAGTTACTGCCGTTTTCGTATTCGGAGTTTTGGCGCTTTAAGGAATGAATTTGACCTGCTACAAATTCCGCTTCATCTAATTCGTTGTCGGCGCGCCAAACAACAATCGGAGCTCCCGGTTCGCGAGTCGGGCGCAGAATTTTCTCGATCCGTTCGGTATTGTGTTCGATCAAGTGGTTCGCGACTTGCAGGATGTTTTCGCGCGATCGATAATTTTCCTCTAATTTTACCATTGTCTGAGTTTTCTCGTCGGACAAACCATCTCCGAAATCCTCTTGAAATTCCAGCAATATGGTATAATCTGCCATGCGAAAGCTGTAAATTGATTGATCGACATCGCCCACGACAAAAATCGAGCGGTTTTGCCATTTATCGAAGTTTTTCGGGTCGGCGTTATTGGTCACCAACATCCGAATCAAATCATATTGAGTGCGGTTAGTATCTTGGTATTCGTCAACTAAAATATGGCAAAACTTTTTATGCCAGTAACTTAATACTTCCTCGTTTTGGCTCAAAAGTTTAACGGGAACAAGGATTAAATCGTCAAAATCTAGGGCATTGTTTGCTGCTAAAGCGTCTTGGTAGCGACTGTAAACATCGGCAATCACGCGACCTCGATAATCCGGTTCTGCGGCGTGGTATTCTTGAGGCGACAACCCTTTATTTTTAGCGTTGCTGATGATATAGCGGACTTTTCGCGGGTCAAATTTCTTGTCGTCGAGGTTCAGGATTTTGGTGACGATTTGTTTGACGAGACTTTGAGCATCTGATTCATCAAAAATCGAAAAGTTTTTCTTCCACTGGCGGCCTTTTTCGTCTTGGTATTTTTCAATATCGTAGCGGAGAATGCGGCCGCACAAAGAGTGAAAAGTTCCCATCCAAATGTGCTTGGTAATTCTCTGATAAATGTGCGATCGCAATTTCGTCTGCACATCCGGGGCTAAGTCTACCAAGGGTTTGCCATATTCCGCTTCAGCTTGCTGAGTTGCCAGCAATTTCTCAATTCTTTCTTTCATCTCCCTGGCGGCTTTATTTGTAAATGTCACCGCCAGAATATTTTCAGGATCGACTCGATGCGTGCGAACTAAGTTAGCAACTCGGTAAGTTAGAGCTCGGGTTTTGCCGGAACCAGCGCCCGCTACTACTAACAGCGGCCCGTTATAATGGGCGACTGCTTGGCGCTGAGATGGGTTGAGGTGGCTGAGGAAATCAGTGGTTTGAGTCATCGCTAGAAAGTTAGTTTAATTCTTTAAGGGGTAAATAATACTTGGTATGCGATACCGCGAGTTTTTTTAAGGTAAGGTGCGCCTAGCGCACTATATATTATAACTAGAACGGTTATTTTTTAAACTTTAAATATTTTTGGGTCAAGCGAGTTGTTTAAGGTAAGGTACTCGGCGCGCACCCTACACTATAAATAGATAGGTAATTTTTTTTAACGTTTAAATATCCGTGTTAGCCACATTGCTGCTAATATTCCCAAGCCAATCCAAATAGCAATAATCACAATAGCGGCAGCCCGATTTATCGGTTTTCCTCGCTCTATTTCTGCGGCTGCTTTTTTCCGACACTCGGCTAAAACCTGTGGCGGAATCATCTTCAGTACCAGCCAAATTCCCAAAGGTACAATTATCAAATCATCCAAGTAGCCGAGAATCGGTATGAAGTCAGGAATTAAGTCGATCGGGCTAAAAGCATAGGCAACCGTAAGGCCTGCTAAAATTCTGGCGTACCAAGGTACTCTCTGGTCTGTACTGGCTAAATAAACAGCGTAAGTCTCTTTTTTGAGTCGGCGAGCAGCTTGTTTTAACGATTGCATATAATGACCAATGACTAATGACTAATGACTTATACTTTTTTTAGTTTCTAAAAATGTAACAACCCGGATTTTTAGCAATTTCAGTGGGAAGGTAAAGTATAGCATCTGTTGTATGTGAGGATAATCAAATTTATGAATTCAACTTTACGATCGCGCGATCGCATTAATTTCCGTAGTCTGGTAACAGCGTTGTGTTTAACCTTAACTCTCGTTACTTTCGTGGGATTAGATCCGGTGGCGGCTCAAGAACAGCGGATCAGAACGCTGACTGTTACTGGACGGGGTGTGGAAGCGATTCCTACAACTCAAACACAAGTGCGGCTGGGGGTTGAGGTGCAGGGGAAAACGGCCGCCGAGGTGCAGCAGGAAGCGGCCAGACGATCGTCCGCTGTGGTAGAGTTGCTGCGATCGCGCCAAGTCGAAAAACTCGAAACTGCCGGCATCACCCTCAATCCCATTTATAACTTCGACAACAACCAACAGCGCTTGACGGGCTATACGGCGACGAATACCGTCACTTTTAGGATTAATACTGCATCTGCCGGCACTTTGCTCGACGATGCGGTGAATGCCGGAGCCACACGCATCGACGGCGTGAGTTTTGCCGCCGCCGAAAGTGCGATAGAACAAGCTCAAAAACAAGCACTCAAAAAAGCTACTCAAGACGCGCAAACGCAAGCGGATGCAGTCTTGAGCGCACTCAACCTCAAGCGGGGAGAGATTCTGGGCATTCAAGTCAACGGTGCTAGCGCGCCACCTACTATGTATCGGCAATTGGCTGGTGTTCGCGCTGCTGCTGCTGATGCTACAACGCCTGTGGTGGGAGGGGAACAGCAGGTAGAAGCTTCTGTGACTTTGCAATTTGGATATTAAATAGTTAGGGGTTAAACTGACCACCTCAGCTTGACCCTAACTATTTCTCGATTTATCAAGCAGCTTTTTCTACAAAAAACTTTCGCCGTTTTAACAACTTCTGCCAGTAGTCGAGCAATTGTTCGCGTCCCATACAAATATCTCCGTATCTTCGCCCGGAAGAGCCACAACAATCAAAGCGTTAACAATTTTAGCGCCAAACAAAGTTTCACTCTAAGTAAGTGAGTGGAAAAATTCATAATTATCTAAGAAAATATTAAGTGGCGCGCTCTGAGCAGTTACGACAAATAGCTACAAGCTAATTATCAACTATGAACGGAATATCTCTTTCTTCAGGGGGAGAGTTCCTCAATAAATAGACTCTCCTCTCCGTTAAACCCTAGGCGCTCGCCGTCCTCCTACACAGAAAAGAGTGGACTCTTTTCTCAGATCCACTCTCTGTTAAACTCTCTTAGTGCTAGCTTTAACAAGCAGGAGTTAAGTCCTTACTTTACCTACTCCTTAATGATTCTTTTGTCCTGAATGACTACTTTGTCCTTGAATTCAGGAGTGCCGGAGATGTGAATATCGCTATCCTTATTTCCCTCTGCGTCGGATTCGGCTAGATATTGGGCAGATGACTTAACATCATGCGCTGCACGTTTAGCAGATTCGGCTGCATTTTGGGCAGATGATTTAAAATCATGGGTTGCACCTTGAGGAGATGGGGTTGCATGTTGGGCAGAAGACCTAAAATCAGGCACTGCAGGTTTAGCAGATTCCGCTGCATGTTGGGCCGAAGACCTAAAATCAGGCACTACAGGTTTAGCAGATTCCGCTGCATTTTGGGCAGATGATTTAAAATCATGCGCTGCACCTTTAGCAGATGGGGTTGCATTTTGGGCAGATGATTTAAAATTCTGCGCTGCACCTTTAGCAGATGGGGTTGCATTTTGGGCAGATAACTTAACATCCTGCTTAAAATCATGCGCTGCACCTTTAGCAGATTCGGTTACATTTTGGGCAGATGACTTAACATCCTGCTTAACATCCTGCGCTGCACCTTTAGCAGATTCGGCTGCGCTTTGAGCAGATGACTTGATTGATTCAGCGGCACTCTTGCCAGATGACTGAAGCGATTCGGCTGCACTTTTTATAGATGGCTCCACTGCCTTGGCTGTATCTTTTACAGTCGATCTAAGATCCTTAGTTGCGCCCTCAATTTCCTGAGCTACAGCTTTGACAGAAGGCTTAACTTCATCGGCAGTGCTCTTAATAGAGTCCGCTGCACTTTGTATAGAAGGCTTGACACCTTCGACTGTCTGCTTGAGTGAATCTTTTACTTCTCTAATCGTAGGTTTGACTTCCTCGGATGCGCTCTTGACTGCATCTACTACAGAAGGCTTGGCTTCCTTAACAGTCTGATCGACAGATTCGGCTATACTTTTAATCGAAGGCTTGGTTTCCTCAACAGTCTCCTTGACTGCTTCTGCTGTAGCTTTGATAGATGGTTTAACTTCCTCAGCAGTTTCCTTTACTACTGTCCCTAGCTCTTCTACAGTGTGTGTAATACCGTCTGCTACAGCGTGTGCTGCATCCCCTAAATTATCTACAGCACGGTTAACAGTATTAGCAGTACCTTTACCAATCATAGCGCCCGCAACTGACCCTGCTACAGCACCAAGAATTCCTCCAGAGCGAGCACCGAGTATACCACCGACAGCAGCTCCAGCTATTCTCGCACCAAGACCTGAGCCTGATGATTCATCTTCCGTTGATTCTGCATTTTCGTTAGTCTGAGCCTGAAGCTGCTGGTTCTCGCTATTGTCAGCATTCTTTTCTTGGAAGTCACGATTGGCTTCAGGCTGGTTAAAAGTCTGCTTATTATCGGTCATAGATATCCTTGGGTATTACTACTACATTTACTAGGCTAACTATAAACTTCTCAGAAAATATACTGCCTAAGAACTAGATTTTGACTGTTACTTAAGACGTAGATTCTTAAAGGTACTGACCACTACGGCGCTAGCGACTCGCTGTTCATTAGACATTGAAGAAACTGGAAGCGCGCGCTCGGACATCGGGCACACTTTTAGCTGAGCCATCCAAAAATAACTCATGTATCATGTATACAGATATACAGAGTTATTAAGAAATTAACTATTTATTTATAAAACTAAACAAAGTTTATTAAATCTATTACAATTACCGATTTTAATACTTAATAACTAGGGAAAAAATTTTTATTGCCAGCTTATAACTCCAGGTTAAAAAAAGATATAAAATATATAGGCTGATTAATATTTTATAATTAATTAAATAATTAATTGATTGGTTTTGTAGACTTTGCTGATTTACGTTAGGAAAGGCTAAATATGGAAGTCATAGAAATCAGTATGCACAAACCTTCTGGATTTTCAACTTCTCAACTTATTTTTTTCATACCCTGATTAAGCAACGCCAGATTTGGGAGTGATCTAACTCACGATCGAGCTCTTTGAACAGCAACTTGACCGCTTTAGCCACCAGAGGCGATCGCACTTACGTGTAATTGGGCATAAGTTCGATCGCCCCCAACAAACTCAGCACAATCCAATTACTACCGGATCAGCGCTCAAAGTACCCGAGATCGACTACAGTAAACACAAAATATTATTGGCGGTGATTTGAGTGATTGAGACTTTAGCAACAGGAATCGCAGCAGCCGGTTCGCTGCTAGCATTGGGCGGATTGGGCCTAGAGTTGAACTATCGCCGGACTGGGAGTGCAAATAAACTAGAACTTACAGCCGGAGAATGGCACTTAGCCATCTCGGAACCCAACCGCTATCTTTTAGTCGGGGAAATGGAGTTCCGCAACCTGACACAGCGGTTCGAGGTGATGTTACCTGAAGTGCGCGCACAAGTGAAACTGCTGTCAGACGGAAGTTTGGATGGCGTTACCTCCGAGACAAAGGTGATTCCTTGCCACAAAGAGGCAACAGCTAGAGCAGACGATTATTGGTTCGGCTATATTGTTAAAGCCCAAAAAACCACGAAAATCAAAGTCTCTGTAGACATTCAAGGGCAAGATTTAACCAAGTTGCAATCAGCTTGGGTGCAAGTACACTTCGTCACCTACGGCCCAGGCGGGCGCATCCCCAAAGTCCGTAACGTAGTAGTCCCGCTGCAATTTCCCAACTCCGACACCGTACCCATCGCCCGCAATGTCGGAGTCGCAGAAGTCTTGCCGATTCGCACTCACATACTGGCGGAATTGGACAATCCCGTCGAAATTGTCAAGCGGTACGTGCTGCCGCGCGCCCAGAAAGGCGATATTGTCGCCTTGGCAGAAACTCCCCTAGCTTTGATGCAGGGACGCTATCGCCATCCCAGCGAAGTCAAACCCGGATGGGCGGCAAAGCGAGTGTGTTTGTTTTTCTTGCCCACGTCGAGTTTGGCCACGGCTTGCGGAATGCAAACGTTGGTTGATGTAGTCGGCCCTTGGCGCGTAGTAGCAGCATTTGCGATCGGCGCTGTGGCTAAAATATTTGGTAAACCGGGAGTCTTTTATCAACTAGCAGGGGAACAAGCCAGGCTCATCGACGACGTTACCGGGACTTTGCCTCCCTTCGACCAATTTATTGTCCTCGGCCCAGACAATCCCCAGCAAGTTGTAGAAGAAATTCAACGAGAAACCGGACTTGCGGCGGCGATCGTAGACGCTAATGACTTGAAAGCAGTTAAGATATTAGCAGCGACCTCCGATTTATCGGTAACATTTTTAGAGGAAGCCTTGCGAAGCAACCCCGCCGGGAATGCTGACGAGCGAACACCGGTCGTTGTAATTCGACCTCTGCCACAAAAATCTTGAGTTGAAAACTGAAAATTAAAAATTCAAAAAGATGATTTGAAATTTTTAATTTTCGATCGAGCAAGAAAGGGAGAAGAATTAAAAGTTATAAGTTTTGAAATCAAAATTTACGTATGCCAAACTCAAAACTTCCCTAACTCTTCCCCTTTCTGAATTTTTATTTTAAAATTTCCATTCTCCACTTTTATGCTATGACTTCATTTCCCTCCCAAAACCAAAACCAGGTTGTGATTCGCCCGTTTCAGTATCGCGACATCGAGGTGATGGAACAACTGTGCGCGGAAACAGCCGAAGAGCCAGAAAACCGCAAGGGCGGAAGCGGCGACGTGGTACTAGGTAGAAAGTTGCAGCAGATTCGTCGCTGGTACGGACTGCTAAAGATTTTTAGCTTGTTTCCCAACCCTTGCCAGTCCCTGTTCCGAGCCCATGTTGCCGAAGAAGAGGGGAGCGTTAAGGGCATAATTCAGATTTCTCCTTTCAACCGCACCCGCAGCACTTGGCGGATCGATCGCATAGGAGTAGACCCGGAAGCCCGCAGCAAAGGAATTGGTTCTATGCTGCTGCGGTACTGCTTTGAGGCAGTCTGGGAGGCGCGGACGTGGCTGCTGGAAGTGAATGTAGGGGACACAAATTCCTTGGCTTTGTATCGGCAAAACGGCTTTCAGCCTTTGGCCCAGATGACATACTGGACGATCGCCCCAGAACGCCTACAAGAAATGGCAAACTCGACGCCAGATTTGCCCAACCTGCTGCCTGTTAGCAACGCCGACGCTCAGTTGCTCTACCAACTGGATACCGCGTCTATGCCGCCACTGGTGCGCCAAGTATTCGATCGCCACATTCAAGATTTCAAAACCAGTTTTTTCGGCGCTTTAGTCGAAGGCGTCAGACAGTGGCTGGGCAAAACAGAGGTAGTCAGCGGTTACGTGTTTGAACCGCAGCGCAAAGCCGCGATCGGCTATTTTCAGGTGCAGCTATGCCGCAACGGCCAGCAACCGCACTCCGCCCAGTTGACTGTACACCCGGCCTACACTTGGCTTTACCCAGAACTGCTATCCCAGATGGCGCGCCTTGTTCAAGATTTCCCGGTTCAAAGCCTGCAACTGGCTTCCGCTGACTATCAGCCGGAACGCGAAGCTTATTTAGAGCAATTTGGAGCTGTGCGTCAGTCCCACAGTTTGCTGATGTCTCGATCTGTGTGGCACAAATTGCGCGAGTCCAAGTTAGTTTCTCTCGAAGGACTCCAGCTATCAGAAATGCTGCAAAGCTTCCAGCCAACTCGCAAACCCGTACCCGGCCGGATGTCCTGGCTCGGCCCGATCGCTGGGGAAGCGACAGCAGGGCACCCGTCCTGTGAGATTAAACCTCTGTTGGCTGACTCAGGAAACAGCCAAACGAATCAAGTTAACCCCTTGGGCGGCCAAAATTCCGAATCAGCAGCAACTGATGGCAGCAGCATTTTGCCTTTAAATCTGCCCGAGTTGCCTCTTGACGGTGGCTGGCCCGGAGAACTTAATTCTTAATAAGTGAAAGCAGAAGGTAAAAGGTAGAAGACAGAAAAAAATAGAATTAATCATCCAATAAATTACTTTTTTCTGTCATAATCCCAAAATATCCCTTCTGCTTTTGATTGATATCAGCTTAAGATTACCTATCTTATTCTTACTTTCTTCTCTTATTCCTTAGCGTCTTCGCGGTTCGTAAAAAAAAATATTCCGGTAATGAAAGAAGTAAATCTAAAATCTAAAATCTAAAATTGATTGATTGATAATGTCCAACAATAAATTATGGATTTCAGCACTGGGATTAGATATCGGCCTCAAACGAGTCGGCATCGCCGGGTGTGATGGCACGGGTTTAATAGCTACGGGCATTACAACACTGGTACGATCGTCCTTCGATCAAGACGTAGCTTATCTCCGAGAGCTGGTTCGAGAGCGGAGAGTGCAAATTTTGGTTGCAGGCTTGCCCTACTCCCTGAGCGGAGAATTGGGTGCTCAAGCCCGACAGGTGCAGAAATATGCGAATCGCATCGCCACAGCCCTAGAGCTCCCCCTAGAATACGTGGACGAGCGCCTGACTTCGGTTGAGGCTGAGGAATTGATGAAAACACAAGGGATTTCGGTGTCGCAAAATAAGGGTGCGATCGATCGCAAAGCAGCCGCCCTGATTTTGCAGCAGTGGCTAGACGAACGGAGGCAAAATATCTTAGCAATTCCTAATCCTTGATAGCTGGTAACACAGCCGTGATATCCTGGTTGTGCAAGTTTGCTACGCACACCTGTAACCCTTGACAAACTGGAGAAAATTCTGCTGTACCTCGGTACTGAAGAAGCACAAAATCGTGATTTGTCCTCAGTGTCGCTTGCTGACTCGACTGAGATTTAAACGCTGCACTCCTCGCCTGTGGAAAAGGCCGCGAGTCTCGCGGTTTAAGCTGGTGGACTGGCGATCGCCCACTTAGCCAGAATATCGCCACGAAAATTCCCAATTGTTAAGCAAACGTTACTGAATTATTGACGGAAAACTAAGATACACGCGATGTCCTCATCCCCATACCGCAAAAAAGAGAATGGCAATTCCAACGAAGAGTCCGTCACCTTGACGGATGAAGTTGGGCGATCGCTGACTTGCAACATAGAATATTCTATGAATCTAGAAGGTCAAGAATACGCTTTGCTGCTGCCGATTGACTCGCCCGTAGAAATTTTTACTTGGCAGGGAGACGATAACGACGAAGCAGCAATTCCTGTAGAAGACGAGACGGAAATTGACAAAATTTTTGATACAGCTAAAGTTGTGCTGCAAGAGCAGAACTTGACACTCCGACGCACGGCGGTGACGCTGACTGTCGTGGGCGAATTGCCGGAATTTCCCGAAGAGGATATGGCATCCGATGTCGATCCGGATGAGGAGTCGGAGTTTGAGGAACTGATGTGGCTGACCAGCTTCTATTACGAAGAACAGGAATATGCGATTTATACGCCTCTAGACCCGTTCTTTATCTTGGCTAGAATGGATGACGACGGCAAGCCAGAATTGCTTTCGGAAGAAGAGTTCCAAAGGCTGGAACCGATGTTACCTATGCTGGAAGACCAGTTCTTTGACGAGCTTGATTAGATATTAATTGCAGGCACAAGGCCTGATGGCAAAAAGCAGAATTTTTTACTTTTTTATAAAAAAGTAAACTGCTGGCCCGATCGAACTTTTTCTAGATGGCCGCTTCTGCCTTCGCGATCGGGCTTTTGAATTGGGCCGCGTGAATTGGGTCTTTTAAAGGGCTTGTATTCGTAACTTTTCGGTCATCAATCGCAGGTCATCAGTCATTAGTCGCTAGTTAACCGCCGCTTATCCAGGACAACGGACTATGAATAAAGAACAAATGACAAAAGGCAGCGCGCGCGAGGGCCGAAAAGGAACTCCGCAAGTCTCTAAATGGTTGTTTTATCTGGCGTTGCTACCGGCAATCTGGGGAGTTTGCGCTTGGCAGGGCTGGGCTTGGTGGAGCTGGGCTTCCGCCCCGCCTAAAATCACATCCTCATCGGGGAATCCGGCAGAGGATGCTGCTGTTTTGATCCAAATCCCGGAGGGTACTCCCAGTCAAAAAATCGGGCGGGATTTAGAGGCTGCGGGGTTGATTCGATCGAGCTCGGCATGGAATATGTGGGCCCGCTGGCTGACTCTGCAAAATCGCGAGGGAGGTTTTCAAGCAGGAACTTACCAACTGTCGCCGACTCAGCCTCTGAGTGCAGTTGCTGACAAAATTTGGAAGGGCGAAGTCGTACAGCAGAGTTTCACGATTCCAGAAGGGTGGTCGCTGCAACAAATGAGCGCTTATTTTGAAGCGCAAGGTTTTTTCCCGGCTAAGAAGTTTATGGCGGCCGCGAGTCAAATTCCCTACGCTCAATACCCTTGGCTGCCGAGTGGCCTGCCTCATTTGGAAGGGTTTTTGTACCCGGATACTTATCAGCTAGACGGCGATGCAGTTAGCCCGGAAGCTGTCATCAAGCAAATGCTCGGTCGTTTCGAGCAGTTGGCTTTGCCAATCTATCAAAAGAATCAGAAGAATACTAAGCTGGATTTGAAAGAGTGGGTGACGCTGGCGAGTATTGTGGAAAAAGAGGCTGTGGTGGCGGGCGAGCGCAATCGCATTTCTGGGGTATTCAACAACCGTCTGAAAAAGGGTATGCCCTTGGGTTCTGACCCGACAGTTGAATACGCCCTCGGCATTAGGCAAACTAAGGAAAAGCCTCTGACTTTTAAGCAAGTAGAAACGCCTTCTCCTTACAATACTTATATAAATCCCGGGCTGCCACCAACTCCGATCGCATCTCCGGGAATAGCAAGTCTGGAAGCGACTCTGACTCCGGAAAATACAGAATACCTGTATTTTATGGCTCGATACGACGGCACTCACATTTTTAGCCGCACGCAGGCGGAACACGATGCTGCTATTGCTAAAGTTGACCAGCAGTTGCGATCGAATCCATAGATTGGCAATGACTAATAAAAAAGTAAAAAGTCAAAAGTACCAAAGGAAAAGCAATAATTATTCACTTTTGATTTTTTACTTGTTTAATCTTTAACTTCCAATTTGTTATTTCTCAATCTAAAACCTAAAATCTAAAATCATTATGACTTGGGGTAAAATACTACAGCCTGACTTAGTTCTCGGCGATTCAGTCATGAAGTTAACGGCTGATATTCTTCATAAATATAATATTAAAGGATTAGTTTTGGATGTGGACGAAACTCTCGTTCCCATTACAGCAATGAATGCTTCTCCTGAACTCACCCTGTGGGTGGAAGAAATAAAACCCGTAGTATCGCTATGGTTGGCGAGCAATAATTTAAGTCAAACTCGGATCGGTCGGATTGCTGAGTCTTTGAATCTACCATACATCACGGGTGCGGCTAAGCCGTCGCGCCGCAAGTTGCGAACAGCAGTGACGGCGATGAATTTGCCGGTGGAACAGGTGGCGATGGTGGGCGATCGACTTTTTACTGATGTTTTGGCCGGCAATCGTTTGGGTATGTTTACTATTTTAGTGGAACCAATGGTTGATGCTGGGTATGCGCTTCGCAAGTATCCGGTGCGCTCTTTTGAAGTTTGGGTTTCTCAAGCTTTGGGAGCATCTCTAAAAATTAAAGATTAAAATTGGGCATCGGGAATTGGGCATGGGGCATGGGGCAGGGGCCAAACAGGGAATTTGGAATTGGTAATTAGGAATTGGGAATTGGTAACTAATGGCAACAGACAACAGTCAACAGTCAACAGTCAACAGACAACAGTCAACAGTCAACAGTCAACAGTCAACAGTCAACAAACAACCGACTAAAACTATTGTTGTTAAAATAGGAACTTCGACGCTGACTCGATCGACTACCGGAAACTTAGCTCTTTCAACTATTGCTGCATTGGTCGAAATTTTAGCTGATTTACGGCAGCAAGGCCATCGAGTAGTTTTGGTTTCTTCGGGTGCGGTTGGAGTTGGCTGCGCGCGCTTGGGTTTGACGGAACGCCCGCGAAACATTGCTCTGAAACAGGCTGTGGCGGCTGTGGGCCAAGGGCGGCTGATGCGTGTGTACGATGACTTGTTTACTACTCTACAACAGCCGATCGCTCAGGTATTGCTCACTAGGGGCGATTTAGTGCAGCGTAACGGTTATGTTAACGCTTACAATACTTTTCAGCAACTGCTCAGATTGGGCGTGATTCCGATCGTCAATGAAAACGATACAGTAGCCGTAGACGAGCTCAAATTTGGCGATAACGACACGCTTTCGGCGCTAGTAGCGAGTTTGGTAGAAGCAGATTGGTTGTTTGTCCTCACAGATGTCGATCGGCTGTATTCGGCAGATCCGCGCAGCAATCCCGACGCGCAGCCGATCGCCCTAGTCCAAAGTATGGCACAGCTCACAGAATTTCAGGTGCAAACAGGAGATTCCCGCAGTGGTTGGGGAACCGGCGGAATGGTGACAAAAATTGAAGCGGCGAGAATAGCAACTGCCTCGGGAGTGCGGACTGTCATCACTGACGGCTGCATTCCTGGTAATATCGAGAAAATACTTAACGGAGAGTCGATCGGCACTCAATTTGAGCCTCAACCGCGCCCTGTAAACGCTCGCAAACACTGGATAGCTAACGTGCTAATTCCGGCAGGAAAACTATATTTAGATGCGGGTGCTGTCAAGGCAATTTCCCACGGCGGAAAATCGCTTTTAGCGGCGGGTATTGCTCAAGTAGAAGGAGAATTTCAAGCTGATGATTCCGTGCAGTTGTGCGACGCAGACGGCAAGCAAATTGCTAGAGGGCTTGTGAATTATAGCAGTTTAGAATTGAGACAAATCCAGGGCTGCAAGTCAGATAAAATTGCTGAGATTTTAGGCTATGCAGGCGTAGAAACGGCGGTACACCGAGATAATTTAGTGATTGTTTAAACTACCCAATATCCAGACACTCGATCGGGCAATGAGCGAACGCAGAAATTGAGGATAGTTGCAGCACAGTATTACAAGAATTTGTTTGGGTGTGTCGGAACAGCTCGTTCATCGATTCTGTAAACAGTTGAAATACATTTTGTGCTAATTCTAAAGCTGCTTGGCGTTCCGCATCAGTAAGTTTTATCTCTGCTAAAACTTGTAACATCTCTGGCGTGTTTAAAAGGTGATAATTTTCTAAACCCACATAACCTCCTCCAAAATAAACATATTCTTTTTGGGTAATTTGCTGTAATTCCATTACCACTGCTAGCGCCGCCTCAAAAAAAACTGTAGCCGTTCCTTCGAGGACTTCCACTAACACCAGTTTCTGAATGGGAGAGGCTTTCCAAGCGTAGCGTTCGATTACTGAACAAAGCGATCGAGTTTTTTTAGTTTCTTCACCCCAAAGCAGTCTGAAATCGCCGTAACTCATTAATTGGTTTAAGCCCAGTTCCTCTAGGTATTCTAGATAGTCGTGCCAATAATAGTTTTTTTTATAAGTATATTTATTAATGAGTTCCTGAACTTTGTTATTACTCGAAGATTCTCGCAGTACATATTTATTTAAATCGCTCAATCCCACAGCCAAAGGAGCGAGTACAGGTGCAAAAATTAGTCGTTGATTCGCGTGAATCTTTTTATTGGGTAGAAAGTCAAACAAGGGCAACTTTGCAAACTCTTGATTTTTTTGTTCAATGAATGCTACAATGGCTTTCATACTTTTTTCGCCTAAATAGTTGCTGTCAAGATCATCTTCATACATCCGTTAATTATCTATATTTTCGAGCCTAAATAATTGTGTTTATTATCATACATATTTGTATTTGAGATCATAGGTAAGAGTGTTTGCAGTCACAGGAAAATGTGACCTGTATCATAGGGTGTCAGAAGTTCGAGCATCTTGTTCGCTAGAGATAAAAAGTTCTACATTTAAATTGCATATTTCGAGCGTTGCTCAAAGCCACCCCACAACAGTTTGATTATTTCTTAACCGATAATTTAAAAGCTGATTAACTTATATAGGCAAGTGAGCATTCTGCTCGCACTGCTAAAAAATGCTTTTTACAAAATCGCGGTGTTCCATGCAAATCAGCCCTAGAGACATAGGAGTCTCGGAACAAAATTTCTTGGCAGATTCATCGCTGCTCAACAAAAATTTTTATGATAAACCCGGTTTCTTTAACCCTTGGTTTTATTGCTTCTTCCCTCTTTCCTCTTCCCTCTTGTTATTCCTTCTTCCTTCTTCCTGCGGCCATAAGCCTCAAAATGACAATTTCTCATTCTCAGAATTGCCTTTAGGTGCGTTGTGAGTTACTCTATCTTTTGGATCAGTTAACACAATTATAGGAGTTAATCTTGGAACGGACTTTTTTAGCGATTAAGCCCGACGGCGTACAGCGCGGACTCGTCGGCGAAATTATCGGTCGTTTTGAAGCCAAGGGCTTTAAGCTAGTTGGTATGAAGCTAATGACGGCGAGTCGCGAACTTGCCGAACAACATTATGGCGTACACAAAGAAAGACCCTTTTTTGCGGGGCTGGTAGACTTCATCACTTCCGGGCCGATTGTGGCGATGGTGTGGGAAGGCGACGGCGTTGTGGCCTCGGCGAGGAAAATGATTGGCGCAACAAATCCTCTGAATTCAGAACCGGGGACAATTCGCGGCGATTTGGCTGTGAATGTCGGTCGCAATATTATTCATGGTTCTGATGCTGTGGAAACTGCCCAGCAGGAAATTAGTCTCTGGTTCAAGGAAGAAGAATTGAGTGCTTGGACACCTTCTTTAACTCCTTGGATTGTAGAGTAGTTTTGATATTCTCCCGATTGATTAATCGGGAGATATAGCTTTTCTCAAACAGATGAACTCTCCTATCGCGGACTTACTCATAACTGTAAAATATAGAAGAGTTTGACATTTTTACTCGTTACCAAGCTATTGCTAGTAACAAGAAGAAAAAACGTTAATCGGAACTTAAAAACTCCAAATAATTATTAGTCAATTCTTTGACTGCTAATTCGTAAAACTGCTGACCGTGTTCGGGGGTTGCTAAGCCCGGATTTGAACCCATTCTCCCGTCGGGAAATCGGCGGCGGAAGTCAGTAGCACCGAAAATTTTGTGCCCGGAAGCGACTTCTTCCGAAAGCGGAGCTTGCTTGATTGCTTCTGGATAAAGGTACTGGGTTA
This sequence comes from Microcoleus sp. S13_B4, assembly GCF_036700885.1. Taxonomy (NCBI): domain Bacteria; kingdom Bacillati; phylum Cyanobacteriota; class Cyanophyceae; order Oscillatoriales; family Microcoleaceae; genus Microcoleus; species Microcoleus sp. S13_B4. The sequence continues at coordinate 72,280 of NZ_JAUBPU010000007.1, read as the reverse complement.
ATGCGATTTCGCTGGGGGTGGCGTGGGAACCTTCTTGATTTCCGTACAATTCTTTTGCGAGTTTGTAGACTGAACCGCACATGAACCAGTTGCCGATTTGACACTGGATTCGATCGGCATTCGGTAAATTTAAGTCCGACAAATGTGCGTATGTCTCGGAAAATGCTGCTTTCATCGTGGCAATGTTGCCGCCGTGACCGTTGATGAAGAAATATTTCTCAAATCCCGCTTTTGCCAAAGATGTGATATAATCCCTGATTACGAGTATCAGCGTCTGCGGTCGGAAGCTGATTGTGCCGGGAAAGCTGGTGTGGTGCAAGGCCATCCCGACATTAATTGTCGGGCCGATTAAGGCATTGGCAGCTTCGCCGACACCGGAGGCGATCGCCTTGGCAGCAATGGCGTCAGTCCCGATCAAGCCGGTGGGCCCGTGCTGTTCGGTTGAGCCGATCGGGATAATTATGCCTCGGGAGCTTTCGAGATAAGCTTCTACCTCGGGCCAGGTACTCAAATGCAGCAACATGATAGGCAGTCTACAGAATTTTTACTTGCTATCGTCGATCGTAGCGGGCACGGGAAGAAAAAGGAATTTCGGCAAACTTATTATTGTATTCTTAAACAAAGCTCTACAGTGCGATCGCAACTTTACCGTTATATTACTTAACGTTAATAATTTAACCATTTGATGGCCAAAACTTTACCTTTTAATAACCTTTTAAGAGTAGTATAACAAGCATATCCCTCTAGATTGGGTGTTACTTGGTCAATTAACAGCGGGCAATGTTTTATGAAATTAACACCGACCCCGAAAAATGACCAGACTTCTGTGGCCTGGACGCAGGCAGACAGCGCGGTTCCGGCAACTGCTCTACGGCTGTATTCCTTACACGAGCAAGTAGCGAAGGTCGAGCGCGTGTCTGTGGGATGGACTGGCGAAAGATTCTAAGCCATCGAACTTTCTGGCGATCGTACAATCGATCGCAGCGCGAGAGTGCCTCAGCTACTGAAGAAGGCGCCTCACGCTAGCCACATACAAACATCACTCCCACTTATATTTATGTCTTCTGCTGAATTAAGCGAAAGTCCTTCAAGGTTGGCTGTTGGACAAGCCGGCCGCATCTTGTTATTGGAAGGTGAAGATCTGTTGCGGGAAATGCTAGCTTTAGCCCTTAAAGAACAGGGCTATGAGGTGGTGGTTACTAGCGACGGGCGCAACGCTCTGCCTTCTGTGCAGGCTTCTTCATACCAGAGTGAATTTGCCTTTAACCTGTTAATTATGGATTCAATCAACGGTTTGGATCTGTGTCGAATGTTACGGCATCAAGGAAATCCCGTACCTATTTTGATTATCGGTGCTAGAGGAAGTGCCAACAATTGCGCTTTTTACCTAGAAGCCGGATCGGATGATTATCTGACCAAGCCTTTTGGAATGCGGGAGTTTATCGCTCGCTGTCGGGCGCTGATGCGGCGCCAGCGCCTCGGTCAGTTGCCGCAATCGATGATGCTGCAATATAAGAGCATAACTCTGTATCCTGAAGAGTGCCGCGTGTTGGTTCGCGGTCTGGAAGTGAAATTTTCTCCTAAACAGTTTCGCTTACTAGAACTATTTATGAGTTCTCCCCGGCGAGTTTGGTCTCGCGATCAATTGCTGGAAAAAATTTGGGGTCAAGATTTTATCGGAGACAGCAAAACAGTTGATGTTCACATCCGCTGGCTGCGCGAAAAGTTGGAAATAGATCCGGGGCAACCGGAATATATCATTACGGTACGTGGGTTCGGCTATCGATTTGGTTAATGTTAAGTAAGTTCTAGCGTGGCAAGTTGCAATCAAATAAACGTAGGGACACAACATTGTTGTGTCCTTATTGGTCTATGCAGGGTTCGCAATGCAAGAGCTTGAAGGCTCAACCAGTAGACCTATTGTAGCGATCGTTGCTGTTATCTTTTACCATTGGCGATCGGTATAACTCAAAACTCTTCTGTCCACTGCCAACAATGAAGTTTCGAGCAATCTCCTGCAACCGCAACAGCCGCCACCATATCTGAACTCGGAATTAATTCCATTAAAGACCATCTAGATGCTTCTTCGGGGTTGTCTTCAACATTTAACAGCGCTGCTGGTTCTCCTGGGGCGAGGGTGACATCAAACTGATTCAGGGGAATTGAAAGTCCTTTGCCGACTGCCTTGATATAGGCTTCTTTGCGAGTCCAGCAGGTAAAAAAAGCGCGGGGTTGGAGATGTTTGGGGAGCGAAAGCAATACAGAATTTTCTAAGGGGGAAAAAAACTTTTCAGCAATTTCCAGGCAAGAAAAGTTGGGATTGATACCTTCAATATCGACACCAATATCTCGATTTTTGGTAATAGCAATTAGAGCCAGGTTCCCTGAGTGAGACACATTGAAACGCAGGGTATTTCCACCTTGGGCGGCGATGAGGGAGGGTTTGCCGTAGGGATTGTAGTCAAAGCGCAAAATGTGAGAATTTATGTTAAGATAGCGACTGAGAATTGCTCTCAGCGCGCCACGACTCACAATAAATTGCGATCGATCTTTTGGAAAGCGAAAACGATCAGCTTTTGTCCGCTCGTCGGTAGAGAGAGTCTCTTGTAAACTCTGCAAGCAAGATTCTGTTTGAGCCAGAGACACGCGCCAAACATCAATTTCGCCCAGATTCAATGTCAAGTCTAGCGGTGGAGAATTCCACGAATCAAAAGCAGCAATCATGTATTTATCTTGTCTTATGAGTCACCTCATGCAGCAGTCCCAGAAACAGGCAAGATGCCTGTTCTACTTTTAGAAACAGGCATCTTGCCTGTTCTACAACACATGAATTTCAATCCCAAGGGTCAATTAATCCAGGTTTGTACAACTTTTCCTGCTAATTGCTGTCCCAACCAAGGCGTATTTGCCGATCGCGACTTCAGACTTTGCCCGTCAACAGTCCAACTCATTTCCGGGTCGAACAAAATCAGCTCAGCAGAGACTCCAGTCGCAACCGTGGCGGGGGCTTGTCCCAGACAAACGGCAGGGCCTGTGCTCAAAACTCGCCACAGTTCTAAAGCCGAAAATTCGCCGGTTTCTACCAGTCCGTGCCACAGTAAAGGCAAAGCTAATTCCAAGCCGATCGCCCCGGGCGGACTATCAGCAAAAGCCACAGTTTTCTCCTCATAAGTATGGGCGTTGTGATCGATCGCGATCGCATCAATTACCCCATCTTTTACAGCTTGAATCAGCGCTAATTGGTCGTTGAGATTGCCCAACGGCGGTTCTAGGTGTAAATTCGGATCGTAGGGCAACGAAGCAGTCAGAGCATTTTTCCCGCCGGCATCTTTAGAGTTTCCTGAAATTGCCCCGACATTCAACAGCAAGTGCATCCAAGTCACACTCGCAGTCACCGGCAAACCCCGCGCCTTCGCATCTCGAATCAATTCCACACTGCGCGCCGTAGAAACGCGCATAATGTGCACCGGAGTTCCCGCAGATGCCACCAACTCCAGAATTGCCGCCAAAGCCGAAGTTTCCGCACTCGCCGGAATTCCCGGTAAACCCAACCGCACCGACATCGCACCCTCCCTCACCGCACCATTTCCTGCCAAAGTTCGATCGCACGGCCACAAAGCCACCGACTTGCCCAAAGGCTTGATATACTCCAGCAAACGCCTCACCAGAGCCGGATTAGACAGCGGCCAACCGTCCGCAAAACCCACCACTGGACAGGAGGCCAGCTCGCCCAACTCTGCCATCTGCTGCCCTTTAACGCCCGCTGTCAGCGCTCCCCAAAAATACAAGCGGGGGAGTCCGGGCGACAAATTGCGGATATGTTGTTGCAACAAAGCTAAACCCGCCAAATTGTCAACAGGTGGCGAGGTATCCGGCAAAATCGCCACTCGCGTAAAACCCCCAGCCGCCGCAGCCTGCATCAGAGATTCCAGCGTTTCCCGATCCTCAAAACCCGGTTCTCCGCTGTGGCTGTAGATATCGGTTAACCCCGGCCCCAAAATTAGTCCCTGGCAATCCCGCACTTGCGTGTCAGCGGGAAACTCGGTAATTTTTTGGTCAACGGCTTCGATCTTACCTTCAGCAATCAGAATATCAGCGATGCGATCGCTCCCTGAAACTGGATCTAGCACTCGTACATTTTGTAGCAGTTCGCGGCTCATATAGCAGAAGGAAGAAGGAAGTTCGGCAACGGATTATGTAACGGATGTAACGGATGTAACGGATGTCAGGAAGAAGGAAGAAGCAATCCACCGCATTAGTTTCAGGAATTAAGAACTTCCTAAACGTCGGGCGCGGTTGTTATCAAAATTCAAACATTTTTCAGGCGCGAACCCGTAGCGGTGGGTGTTCCTTCCGCTACGGGTTCGCACCCAGGACTTTACTAATTACAGTGCTCCGGCTGCTGTTTGGTCAAAAACGCCGCCGCTCAAATGAGTTGTGACATTCATCGCCTGCAATACCGGCAAACCATCGGGGCCGTGGGGATAATCAATCACGCTAACGGCTCCGTTTCCTTGTTTGAACTTCCAGAAATGTTCTGGTTCCAAACCGAATAGGTGGCAGAGAATTGCTTTGTTAATGGCATCGTGAGCAACCACAATCCCAGTACCAGAAACTGATTGTACGATTTCTCGCCAAGCTGCGATCGCCCGAACCCAAACTTGCTGCAAATTCTCTCCTTCGGGCATTTGCACTGTTTCTGGAGATGTTTTCCATTCCTGTAGCAAACCCGGATAGGATTGTTCGATTTCTGATTCAAACTTTCCTTCCCAAAGTCCGTGGCTGATTTCTCTCAACTCATCGCGGAGTTCCAGTTGCAAACCGCCGTGATATTGGAGAATAATTTCCGCAGTTTCTTTCGGGCGCAGCATGGAACTGCTGATCGCAAAATCTAATTTTACATCCTTGAGAAATTCTGCTGCTCGCCTGGATTGCTCGCGGCCGTTATCGTTGAGAGGTACGTCTATTTGCCCTTGAAATTTACCGGCTTTATTCCAGTCGGTTTCGCCGTGACGCACCAGCAACAATCGCGGGCCTTGGTGTCCGTCCCTCGGTTTGGGAAAAATTTCCCCGGTATGGGAAGTTAAATTCACCGATTCTAATTGAACTGCAACTTTCTTTTTTGGCTCTCCGGGTTTGTAGTTGGTAACAGGGGAAGTTCCAAAATTAATGACGCTAATTCCGCAATTTGACTGTTGAATTGATTGATAGTAATCCGGGGTAATTTCCGAGGCGGTGGCGATGAGAGCGCGGTTGATTCCGTTGTGACCTATTACTAGAATTGTGCCGTCTTGGTGGCGCGATAAAAGTTCTTGCCAAAAGTGTCGGGCGTTAGCAAAAATTGCTAATACTGGGAAGTGTTCGATTTCTCCGTCAGCAGATGGCAGTTTCATGGAAAATTTGTCTGGCTGTTTTTGCCACTGCTGATATGCTTCGGGGAATTTGTCGATCGCATCTTGGCGCAACATTCCTTCCCACAGAGGTAAATCGATTTCCATCAAATTATCAGTTGGCTGGAGTTGTGGGGGATTTGTCAAGCGCGACAGGATGATTTCCGCTGTTTCTTTGGCTCGTTGTAGGGGGCTGGTATAAGCGGCATCAAAGGCGATACTGCTGAGTGTGTCGCCTACTTGCTGGGCGGCGCTGCGGCCTGCTTCTGTCAAAATTGATTTATCGAGGCGGCCTTGGATGCGGCGTTCTTGATTGTAGGTGCTTTTGCCGTGACGGACTAAGATAATGCGAGTCATTCGATTTTAGATTTTAGATTTTAGATTTTAGATTTAGCCTGCTACCCCGCTGCGGGTGTGCAGTACGCACCTTATCCCTACATGGCGGGTCAAGGATTTGTGGCGTAAGTCTTGTTGAGGCGAGTCAAAAAGATTAGCCAGTGAAATTTTACCAGTTGTCGGGATACTCTCGTCTGCAACGACCTATGATTAAAGACGGAAAAGATTTAGCCACGGATTCGCGCGGGACGGAAAAGCAGGAATGACACTGAAGCGGGTTATTTTAGGTATTTTAACGGCGATCGCGATCGCCCTGGTCGGTTTATCTTTACTTGCTAGTTGGAATCAGCCGCAAATTCAAAGCCGGCTGGAACTCTACCAGACAAATTTGCTGCTTCACGCCTCTGAGTGGCAAGGAGAAAATAATCAGAGTGTTAATTTAAGTTCGGCGCGCAACAATATTGTCGGTACAGATCCTTTAAATACGGCTTTGACGCAATATCAAGAAGCGCGAGACTCGACTCGCAAAACTCTCGAAACAACTCAATCACAATTTAAAGGAATTCAGTCTGCCATCGCCTCCAAGTCTGCTGATAATACTCTGAACTTGGCTCAAAACAAGGCTTTGTCAGAGTCTATCGATCAACAGTCAGTGCTGCTAAACGAACTTGACTTACGCTTGGGAATTTTGCAGGGAAGCAGCGACAAAACTGAGGCGGCGATCCAAACTTGGAACAATTTAGTTGAGCGCTACAAAACTCAAATAGATTACGACTCTTCGGTGGTAACTGCTAAAGTTTTAACTGGAATTTGGAGCAATCCGGCTCAACTGCTGCCGGATGCCGAGCAGAACATTAAAAAGTCTTTGGACGGCTGGTTTCGCTATCGCGCTCTCGCTCAACTTTACAAGCTCCAAGAACGTTCTAAAGAGCTGGCGGCGCTGCAAGTAGCAGAGCAAGCAACGGCTGAGCAGGCTGTTGAAAAGTTGGCAATTGTCGTTGGCGTTCCGGCGATCGCACTTTGTATTGGCACGGTTTTGCTGGTTGGTTTGACCGTGCAGTGGCTGTTGCAGCGGAAGCAGTTAGAGAAAGCAGATTCGGGGCCGCTGTTGGCGCGAAATGCGAGCTTGCCTTGGGATGTGCCTTGGGATGGTGAGATTGTTTGGCAGGTGCTGGTGGTCGGCTTTTTCTTTGTCGGGCAAATCTTGATTCCCTATTTGTTGCTGCCTGTTTCTCTGGCTGTTTTAAAACTCAACCCAGCTACTTTTGACCCGCGCGACAAGGCTTTTTATATCTTTGCTACTTATTTGTTGCTGTCGGCTGGGGGGCTTTCGGTACTGTATTTTTCGGTCAAGTCTTTTTTGCCTTTGCCTGAAGGTTGGTTTCGGATTAATTGGCGGGGAAGTTGGTTTTTGTGGGGTTTTGGCGGCTATTTTGTTGCTTTGCCTTTGGTAGTTTTGGTGTCGCTGATTAATCAGCAATTTTGGCAGGGACAAGGTGGCAGTAATCCGATCTTGCCGATCGTTCTCGAAGGTAGGGACAACGTGGCTTTGGCGGTGTTTTTCGGCACTGCTGCGATCGCCGCTCCGGTTTTTGAGGAAATTGTGTTTCGGGGCTTTCTACTGCCTTCTCTGACTCGCTATGTGCCTGTTTCGGGGGCGATCGCAGCTTCTGCTTTCTTGTTTGCGGTGGCTCACTTGAGTGTCTCGGAGATTCTGCCTTTGGCGACTTTGGGTGCGGTTTTGGGGTTTGTGTACACGCGATCGCGCAATCTACTTGCTCCTATGCTTCTCCACAGTCTTTGGAACAGCGGTACTCTCTTGAGTCTGTTTCTTTTGGGCGGCGGCGCGAGTTAATTCGGGGGGTTGTTAATAATTGTGAATTAATCGGTTTTTTTTGACAGCGATCGTCAGAGCGATCGACTCTTGCCAAAAACAGCAGTAGGTTCTTCGGTGCGCCCCTGATATCTAGTCCAGTAAAATAACCGGAATTTCAATAGGGGCGGGTTCACCCTAATCTGTAATATCAGCCACAGATCCAGATCGACCCGCCCCGGTTCCTTACTTTAGCGGAAAAACAGGGTTTAACATGGAAGTAATATCTTGTCGGCTGATGATTGAGAGACTCACCCGGGCGATCGCACCCAACGGAAGTTGACAATCCGGCTAATTTATAGCTAAATTTTAAATTAGGATGAGGCTTAAACCAATGAGCAATTTGAACAGCCGCAAGTTAGAGGGAACGCCGAGTTGGATGCGTTTCGCACCCTACGCAGCCTTGGGCCTTTTAATATTTTCTCTCAATTCAGGCAGCGAACTCAATTATTTCTTGAGAGGCTACTTGGTGATTCTACAAGCTCAAGTCGGTATAGTTCTGCTGTATTTTGCGATGTCTAAGTTTCGCAAAAACCCAAATAAATGAGTAAAAATTAGTAAGATTACTTAGGTTGATAGTTCCAGCTCCCGCCTTCAAATTTGCTCGCGGAAGTTAAAAGAAAAAAACTGGGGAAAGTAAAAATGGTAAAAGATAAAACCGTAGCAGTTGTGTTAGCTTTCTTTGTAGGAGGTTTCGGAGTTCACAAATTTTATTTGGGCAATAACTTAGCAGGGGTATTATACTTGCTATTTTCTTGGACATTAATTCCGTCACTGATCGCATTTTTCGATTTTATCGGCCTGCTGCTGATGTCGGAACAAGCTTTTCAGGTTCAGTACAATGGCGGTACGTTGCCGTCGGGGTATGCCCTCAGAGCGGCAAAAGATGTAACCGGGGCGATCGGCGAATTGAAAAAACTTTACGATATGGGCGCAATTACGGCCGAAGAATATGAAGAAAAACGCCAAAAACTGCTGCGAGAACTGTAATTAAGAAGGAAGAAGGAAGAAGGAAGAAGGAAGAAGGAAGAAGGAAGAAGGAAGAAGGAAGAAGGAAGCCCACTGTTAAAAAAGTGGGATTGAAATAAGTGTGAGATCACAGCTATTTAATTAAGGATAAAATTAAAGTGTCTCAAGATTTATACTGGCTGCGTCAAACTCCAAACTGGGTGTGGTATTCTTTTATTCCCTACTTCGGCGGATTGGCGATCGCCTATGCAGGCCAAAAGTCAAATATTCGCAGTTGGATGGGATGGGGTGTTGCCATTACTTTAGCAGCCCTAGCGGTATCTTCTTCAACTAATTTGGGTACGATCGTGTGGATTGCTCAAATTGTTACTGCTTTTAGTTTGAAAAAGCGCTATCTCATCAAAACCGCACCCAGAGGTATACTGGTCCCGGCAAGTGCAACGAATGCCGAAGAACTGGCAAACGTGCGCGGCAAAATAGATATTAATGAGTGTACCAAAGACGATATGGTCAGAATCTTAGGTTTGCCGATCGTCTACGCCAACGATATTGAATCTTTGCAAAACGAAGGATACATTTTTACCCACGCCGAAGAGTTATCAGAAATAGCCGGAGTTCCCGAAAGTCACGTCAGACGCATTGCCCCGATGATTTGCTTCAGCTACAATTATCAAAAAGAATTGCAGTTTACTTGGAAACGGTTAAATATTCTTTCGCCGGAAGAGTTGATCGCCAGCGGTTTAGATCGGGCTGTTGCGGAAAAAATAGTTAGAGAAAGGCAGAGAAAAGGCGCTTACAAATCAGTTGTCGAAGTCAAGCGGCGCACGGGACTGCCTTTTGATTCCTATCGCCATATTTGTTAATTTGCCGTTGTTAGCACAAACAACTTATGACAACACAATTAGAATTTGAACGACAAAAATTGTATGATACAGATTACCTGAGATGGATTGAAACCACTGTGGAAAAGTTGCAGGTTCGCGACTATTCAAACATCGACTGGGAAAATCTAATTGCAGAAATAGAAGACATGGGGCGAAGTGAACGCCGGAGTTTAGAAAGTAATCTTGTGGTAATTCTCCTTCACTTGCTCAAGTGGCAATTTCAACCGGCTCAAAGAAGCGGTAGTTGGAAAGGCAGCATTGTCGAACATCGCAGACGCATTCGCAAAGCTCTGAAAGATTCCCCCAGTCTCAAACCCTATCTTGAAGAGGTGTTAGTTGAATGTTATGCGGATGCAGCAGAACAAGCAAGTGCTGAAACTGGATTGTCTGTTGAAACGTTTCCGCAATTATGTATGTACACTTCTGTCGATGTTCTAGATTCTGACTTTCTGCCAGATTGTCTGCCAGATGAGATGATTCAAGGGTAGTATGGCAAAAAACTCGATCGCCTCCTGGTAATTGATATTAAATGCACCTGCTGGCAAAAATCTCCCCCAGAAGGCGGACTCAGCGAAATTATAAAAAAAAGTATTTATCCTCTTGACATTTACAAAAAATAATGATATCTCAATATATTGTGAAACTCGTACTTTTCCCTAGCATCAACTCCAAACCCGGGTAAGTTTTCAAGAATCTGCCTTAAATATCAGTGGTAAGCTATCTGAATTATTATTGAAATGCAAAACGACACAATAGTAGCAGTACCGCTAACATCAAATTATGTCTGACTCTCCTCAATCCCAAATCTCCCCAGAAGCTGCACCGGAAAGTGCTGCTACCGACAACCGCAGTGCCAAAACGAGGCAACTGTTGGGAATGAAAGGGGCCGCTAGCGGGGAAACTTCCATCTGGAAGATTCGCTTGCAATTGATGAAACCGATTACCTGGATTCCCCTAATTTGGGGCGTGGTGTGCGGGGCGGCGTCTTCTGGAAACTATGTTTGGAACCTAGAGAATTTCTTGATCGCAGCAGCTTGTATGTTGATGTCAGGGCCGTTGCTGGCAGGGTACACTCAAACTTTGAACGATTTTTACGATCGCGACATCGACGCCATTAACGAGCCCTACCGTCCGATTCCCTCCGGTATCATCTCGATTCCCCAAGTAGTAACGCAAATATTGGTATTATTAGCCGCGGGCATTGGGGTGGCTTATGCTCTAGACTTGTGGGCGGGTCATGAATTCCCGATAATGACTGTTTTGACTCTCGGCGGCGCGTTTTTAGCTTACATCTACTCTGCGCCTCCGCTGAAACTCAAGCAGAATGGTTGGTTGGGAAATTATGCCCTGGGTGCTAGCTACATTGCCCTGCCTTGGTGGGCGGGTCAAGCTTTGTTTGGTACACTAGATCCCACCATTATGCTCTTGACCCTGTTTTACAGTTTGGCTGGGCTGGGGATTGCGATCGTCAACGATTTCAAAAGTGTTGAAGGCGATCGACAATTAGGGTTAAAATCTTTGCCAGTGATGTTTGGCATCAGCACCGCAGCTTGGATTTGCGTGTTGATGATCGACATCTTTCAAGCTGGGATTGCAGGCTACCTGATCAGCATCCACCAAAACCTTTACGCTGTCATTCTGCTGCTGCTGATAATTCCCCAAATTACTTTTCAGGATATGTACTTTTTGCGTAATCCTCTTGAAAATGATGTTAAATATCAGGCAAGTGCTCAGCCTTTCCTGGTTTTGGGTATGCTGGTAGCAGCCTTGGCACTGGGTCATGCGAGTTAAGCAGAGTTTTGAGGTTTGAGTTAAAAAATTTTGAATTCAAAAAACCTAATTCACGTCTCAAAAAAATACCAAGCTCTGCAGCGTTAAGAAAAGTTTTGAATTTTGAGTTATGAATTAAAAAGTTTTTAATTCAAAAAACCTAATTCAAGGCAGCGGGTTATTCAAAAAAAAATGTCGAATTAAAAATTAAGAATTTAAGAAAGCTAGCTTTTTTAATTTTTAATTTTTAATCGGACTTGATGAGGTTTGAAGGTCAGAACGTGGCAGAATTTTTCTCAAATATCAAAGATACATTGAGCAAAGTCACTAACGCAATAAGCGGTAATTCCGATCGAGAACCGCCGAAGGCTGCGAAGGGTAATAAGCTCAACTCGCCGGAATCCGAGGCGGAATTTTATACAGGGACAAGGGATGAGCGAGGAGAGTATGTGGTATCAGAAGATGCTGCGCCTCTAGAAGACTCAGAATATTTAGACTCAGAATATTTAGAGCCAGAATACGCTCGATATCCAATAGTCAAGCGCGATTGGGAAGGGTTGAAGCGCTTAATTGCTTGGTTGGAAATTGAACCTCAAGTTACTAGCTTGCAAACCCAGGGAAAAAAATTGTTGCGACCGGGATTAAGTTTGCTGGGAACTCAATCACCCCAAAAATCAGAGAGTAGCAAATTTCCGGAAAATAGCCAATTGCAGGACACCCAACTGCCGATAAATACGCCACTACAGGAAAATAGCGCACCGCAGGAAAATACTAAAAAACGTATCCCCCGCCGTCCTAGATTTTGGATAAGTTTAGGTGTGGTCAGTATAGGAGGGGGCGCTTTAATCTACGGTTTATGGATTTTGTACACCTTAGACAAAGGTTTGCCCGATGTTAACGATTTGTCTGCCTTTAACCGCGACGGAACGCTGACAATTAAGGCAGCAGATAATACGATTTTGTTGCAGTCGGGGCCTGCAACTAGAGATAAACTGAAACTTAAAGAAATTCCTGAACAGTTGGTTAAAGCTTTTATTGCCATAGAAGACCGCCGTTTTTACAAACATCGCGGGGTGGATTATCAAGGTATTGTGCGCTCCATTGTTTCTAATTTGATAGAAAGAGATTTAGTGCAGGGTGGCAGTACAATTACGCAGCAATTGGCTCGTGTTGTTTTTCTCAATCAGGAAAGAAGTATTAGGCGGAAAGTCCGGGAAGCTCTTTTAGCTCAGAAAATAGAGCGAGAGTTGAGTAAAGACCAAGTTTTAGAACGATATTTAAATCTAGTTTATTTGGGTTCGGATGCTTACGGTGTGGCAGATGCGGCGTGGGTTTTCTTTAGCAAAACAGTCGATAAATTAACTTTGGCAGAAATGGCAACTTTGGCGGGTTTGCCGCCGGCACCGAGCGAATATTCGCCTTTGGTTAATCCGGATATGGCTAAGAAACGCCGCAATCTTGTGCTGCAACAAATGCAGGAAGCGAAGGTAATTACAGAGGGTGAGGCGAAGGAGGCGATGGCGGAACCTATGGTGGTTAAACCAAGTCCGCCGAAGCGATTTAAAGTAGTCGCCCCTTATTTTGCTAGTTACATTCGGAAGGAATTGCCGCGCTATGTTTCTAAGGATGCTTTGGAAGCTGGCGGTTTGACTGTCGAGACGACGGTGGATTTGAAGTGGCAGAAAATAGCGGAAAAAGTGGTTAAAAATGCGATCGAAGTTGATGGCCGCAGTCAGGGTTTTGAACAGGCGGCTTTAGTTTCTATGGACACTAAAACTGGGGAAGTTAAGGCGCTGGTAGGAGGTGGAAATTTTAAGGAAAGTCAATTTAATCGTGCTACGCAGGCTTTGCGGTCGCCCGGATCGACGTTTAAAGGGTTGGTTTATGCAGCAGCGATGGCGGCTGGTTTTTCTCCTTATGACAGTTACGAAGACGAACCAATTATTATCGACGGCTATCAACCGAATAATTATGGCAAAAAATTTAGCGGTTGGCGATCGATCTCGGATGCTTTGACGCGTTCGGTGAATGTCGTAGCTGTGAAGGTGTTGATGGATGTGGGTTTTGAACCGGCGATAAAAGTAGCCCACGATATGGGAATTAAGTCTAAATTGAGTCCGATTTATTCCCTGGCTTTGGGTTCTTCAGAGGTTAATTTGCTGGAGTTAACCAATGCTTACGGTACTTTAGCATCGCAAGGGAATTTTATTGAAGCCCACGGAATTACTCGGGTAATTAATCAGCGGGGAGATGTGATTTATCAGGCTGATTTTAAACCGAAGCGGGTTTTGGATAAGGATAGTGCTGCGATTACTACTTGGATGTTGGAGGGTGTGGTGCAAGACGGTACGGGGGGGCCTGCTGCTTTGGCAGATCGCGCTGTAGCAGGCAAAACTGGTACTTCGGAAAACGTGCGGGATTTGTGGTTTATTGGTTACATTCCACAGGTGGTGACTGGCATTTGGCTGGGGAATGATGATAATTATCCGACTTGGGGAACTAGCGGTACGGCGGCGTATAATTGGCGGGATTTTATGAGTCAAGCTGTTAAGGGAATGCCGGTTGAGAAGTTTCCGAAGTTGCCTAAGTTGGAGGGCCGCAAAGGCAGTATTAAGGCGAAACCGGTGGAGCCTAAGAGGATTATTCGGGGGATGATTGTGAATGAGGATGGGGCGATCGTGCCTTATAATCCTAATCCTGAACCGAAGTATTACCCACCGCAAGAGCCAGCTTATCAAGAACCTGCTTATCAAGAGCCGGCTTATCAAGAGCCGGCTTATCAAGAGCCTGCTTCTCAAGAACCGAGATATTAAACTACCGGTTTTTAGTAAGGACTTTACTCCTTTTTCAATTGCTTTAGCCGCACCATAAAAAAGCCGTCCATGTGATGTCTGTGCGGCCACACTTTCACCCATCCTTCGGGTGAGGGCTGTACGGGTAAATCAATTGTTGGCGCTTCGATTTGCCAGTGAGGATTGCTGTCTAAGAACGATCGAATAACTGTTTCATTTTCCAAGGGATGAATTGTGCAAGTTGCATAAACTAATACGCCGCCGGGCTTGACAAATGTCGCTGCATTTGCCAGTAATTCCGATTGCAGTTGAGATTGTTGTTGAATGTTTTCCGGCGTGTGATGCCAGCGGGCGTCGGCGCGACGGTGGAGGGTTCCGAGGCCGGAACAAGGTGCGTCTAGTAAAACTCTGTCTGCGAGGTTAACAAACTCTGGGAAATGGCGGCTGTCTCCGGTATTAATTTTAATGGATTTCATCTGGAGTCTGTCTGCATTTTCTTTAAGTTTTTTGAGTCTGCTGGCGGTTTTGTCGCAGGCATAAATTGTGCCTTCATCCTGCATTAATTCGGCGCTGTGGGTGGTTTTTCCCCCCGGCGCGGCGCAGGCGTCGATGATGGTTTCCCCTGGCTGGGGCGCTAGTAAATGGGTAACTAATTGAGCGCTGCTGTCTTGGATTGTCCACCAACCTTCGCTGTATCCGGGGAGGTTTTGAATTGCGCCGATGCTGCCATTTAGTCTTAATGCTTGTGGCAAGTTGGGGATTCTGTTAGTTGAGATGTTTTGGGATTTGAAGGCAGCTTCAATTTCGGCGATCGAGCTTTTTAGAGGATTGATTCTCAGGTCAATCGTGGGGGATTGGTTGAACCATTCACAGAGTTGTTCGGTTTCGGTTTCGCCTATTTGTTCGATCCACAATTTTACCAGCCATTCGGGGAAGCTGTGGAGAATTCCTAGGCGTTCGACGGTTGATTTATAATTAGTAACTGTTAATGGGTTTAAGTCGTTATCGGTTAAACGGATGTATTGGCGCAACAAACCGTTGACAAAACTACTGAGTCCTGAAAATCCGTTTTCTTTTGCTAGTTGAACGGTGGTGTTGACGGCGGCGGAGGGGGGAATCTGGTTGAGATATTCGAGTTGATATAAGCCTAAATGTAGGATGGTGCGGAGTTCTGGCGGTTGTTGGGAGGATTTCTTTGTTGCTAGTTTGTCGATGATGAAGTCGATCGATCGCATTCTCCTGACGCTACCGTAAACTAATTCTGTCACTAAACGCCGATCGAGGTCGTTGAGTTGAGAATTGCCGAAAGCGCGATCGAGTGCGGCATCTGCGAATGCACCGCGGCGGTGGACTTCGCGGAGTGCGAGAAAGGCTATTTGGCGGGGATTTTGCATGGGGAATTGTTGATATGTCAAGTTATTATAAGTGATTCAAATACCCGACGGTTGAAACCGCGTCTACACAGACAAAACTCGCCTTCGCTAGTTGAAGAAACCTAACGGTTTAAACCGCCGGTGGTCTCTAAAAGTTTCAAATTTCCTCTGGATTGATGCCCATTTCTCGCAATTTCTCGGATAGGCGATCGGCTTTTTGCTGTGCTAACTCTTTATCTTGCCGTTCTTGTTCCATTTGTTGCTGTGTTAGTTCCATTTGTCGCTGTGCTGATTCTTGTTGTCTTGACAACTCCACATAAGACAAAAACTTCTGTCCATCAGGCCGATAAATTTCCAAGTCTCCCGATTCAGTTTGAAAACGGATCTGCAAACGAGGACTCACCAAACCATCCATTAATTCAATATAGTTGAGTTTTCCATCAGAACGCAGCCAACCAATTAATTCATTATCCTCTGGACTGTAGACATAATATTCTTCGACTCCATAATCCTGGTAGAAATTAAACAGCTTAAACAGTGCTCCGATTCGATTTCCAGGCGAGAGGATTTCAAAGACAACTTGCGGGGCGATATTATCTTCAAGCCACTGTTGGTAGGAACCTCTGTAACCTTTGGGTCTGCCAAAGACTACCATAGTATCAGGTGCTTGGCGAGTTTTGTTATCTCCTTCGACGGGATACCACAGCAAATCACCGGCTACAAAGACATTTTCGTTGTCTTTGTATAAGGCATCTATTCCGCCTTGAATGGTGACAATTAGTTCAAACTGTTTGGTATTGTCTGACATGGGTTTGCCGTCGCTGTCTGGGTAGATGATTTCTGCTGAGGTTTTAGTTGGAATTGTTGCGGTCATGGGGATGAGTCCTTTGCTAGTATCATCAATTTCTATTTTATATCTATTTTATAGGACTTACGCATGGGGCCCAAAAACCGGGTTTGTTTACGAAAATACTTCGTTCGTACTCGAAGATTAGGTAAAAAACTTGGTTTCTTTGTGGGATTGCGTAAGTCCTGTTTTACTTATTCTGTTTTGGTTGACACTAATGGTTCTAATAAATTGCGTTCTTCGATCGCAAGTTCTAGCAAAACTCGTCTGTCGCCCTTGGTTTCCTTATAGCGGACTGCCGCATTCAGTAGGCGGATGGGAATTTGGAATTCTTCGTATTTGCTGGTTAGTTCTTGCCACAGTTCTAACCAAGTGCGTGCGGCTTTGTCGCTTACCATTTCTGACATTAGCGCGGGGATGTTTCGCACAATTCCCTGTCCTAATATTGAGATGACATCGTGCTTGTTGTAAAGTTCGATTAGCGTTTTAATTCGGGTTTTGTATATTGCGATATCGCTGGTATTGTTGAATAAATTGCGGACGATCGCTTCTGTGTTGTCGATTTCTGTCATGTCCTCTTGAGTAAAGCGATCGATCGCATCGTCTAAGGCTGTAATACCTTCATCCCATTGATTCAGCGCTAGTAAAGACTCAGCGCGGTTGAAAAAAGCGTACCATTTTGGAAAACCAAGCTCGATCGCCTTTTCGAGGGATATTAGTGCTTGGTCGTATTGCCCAAGTCTGCACAGTACCCAGCCTCGATTATTCCAAGCAGTGTTATTTTGCTCATCAAGTTCAATCATCTTGTTGAAGGAAAGTAGCGCTTCTTCGTAATATTCTGGTTTTCCTAGAAAGTAGCCTTGTTTTCCCCTAATGTAACCTCGATTAGACCAAGCCCACAAATCATTGGCATCAATTTCGATCGCCCGATCGTAAGCTTCTAAAGCTTTATCATAGCGTTTGAGGTTGTTGAGTACATCGCTTCGCTTAATCCAAGCCCACTGATAATTGGGGTCAAGTTCGATCGCCCTATCAAAGGATTCTAAAGCTTCTTCATAGCGTTTGAGGTTGTCGAGTACATCGCCTCGCTTAGCCCAAGCCCACTTATAATTGGCATCAAGTTCGATCGCCCTATCTAAGGATTCTAAGGCTTGTTCATAACGCTTGAGGTTGTTGAGTACATTGCCTCGATGAGCCCAAGCCCACTGATCATTGGCATCTAGTTCGATCGCCCTATCAAAGGATTCTAAGGCTTCCTCATAGCGTTTGAGGTTGTCGAGTACATCGCCTCGCTTAGCCCAAGCCGACTGATAATTGGCATCAAGTTCGATCGCCCTATCTAAGGATTCTAAGGCTTCTTCATAGCGTTTGAGTTTATTGAGTACATTACCTCTGTTAGCCCAAGCCGACTGATAATTGGCATCAAGTTCGATCGCCCTATCTAAGGATTCTAAGGCTTCTTCATAGCGTTT
>NZ_JAUBPU010000007.1:11106-54474 GCF_036700885.1 Microcoleus sp. S13_B4 | reverse complement strand
GAGTTTGTTGAGTACATTACCTCTGTTAGCCCAAGCCGACTGATAATTGGCATCAAGTTCGATCGCCCGATCGTAAGATAGTAAGGCTTCTTCATAGCGTTTGAGGTTGTCGAGTACATTACCTCTGTTAGCCCAAGCCGACTGATAATTGGCATCAAGTTCGATCGCTTTATCGTAAGATACTAAAGCTTCTTCATAACGTTTGAGGTTGTTGAGCACATTACCTCGGTTACGCCAAGCTAACTTATAATTATCATCAAGTTCGATCGCCCGATCATACGCTTCTAAAGCTTCTTCATAGCATTTGAGATTGTCGAGTACAATGCCTCGCATACGCCAAGCTAACTTATCATTCGCGTCAAGCGTGATCGCTTTATCTAAAGATACTAAGGCTTCTTCATAGCGCTTGAGGTTATCGAGTACATTGCCTCGGTTACGCCAACATAACTTATCATTATCGTCAAGTGCGATCGCCAGATCAAAAGATGCTAAAGCTTCATCATAGCGTTTGAGGTTGTCGAGTACATCGCCTCTAATAGCCAAGGCTTTCGCATAGTTAGAGTCCTTTTCAATAGCTTTGTCTAAACATTTCAAAGCTTCATCATAGCGTTTCAGCCTATTTAAACAACGTCCCTTTTCCGACCAATCCTTTGCCTCACCGCGACTTGCTACCAACTTCTCGGCATAGGCTAAGGCCGAAACATCATCTTTCTGTTCGCGACAATATTCAATCTCATCAAAATAAGCCTTCAGACGCGGATCTTCCTCATCTTTTGCCTCCAGCGCCCCCATATAATATTCTCGTTGCATCACATCATCAGATGGAATCAGTGTCAAACCTTGCCGATACATAAAATGACATTCTTTCTCCCCAAAATCAACATCCGCCATTCTCAATCCCAATCGCTGCTGCAACTCTTCCCGCGTATACCAAACCCGAATAAAATCCACAATTAATCGAATCGGTTGATTGCGCTGCTTCTTCACTTCCAGACAAAAACGCATCAATGGTTCCCGCAATTCATACCACGATTCCCGTCCAATCTCTTCTTTTTTTACATAACCTTTTTCTGACAAATCTTTAAGTTGACTAGACACTGTTTGGTGAGTAATAAAACAGTATTTAGCAATTTCTTTGACTGGTGCTGCACCACCTCGATCGCACAAAAAGTCAACTATCTTTCGCTGCTGAGGTGAAATATATTTCATCCGATCCTGATAGTATGGCGTGAGGTCATCCAGCATTGCCATGAACGGTTCTACCAATTTATCTAGCGATTCAGGAGTCATCAGAAAAGCAGAAAAAACAATATACACGCGAGGACTGCCACCAGAAAGGTAATGAACAACTTTAATGCGATCGCGTCCGGTTGGAGTTTGAATAAAAGATGCTAAATCACTATTCCCTTCTAACTTAGCAATGTGATTTAATAAATCTACAGCATCATCGACCTTAAACTCATTTAATGTATGTGAATAAAAAAAACCATAAAAAGGATTATCATAGAGTTTGACTCCATCAAACAAACTTTGTGATGTTGCCAAAATTGTCAAAAATGAATAATTTTGAATGTACGCCCTCAACTGCTTTTGCCCGAAATCCCCCAACCCGCTAAATACGTCCTCTAAATTTTCTACAATCAACAACAGCACCCGCTTGCCAACAAAATTTTTCAGCAATTCTGCCGCCTTAAATTCAGCTTGTTCCAGCGATAAATCATAAAGCTTTTCAACCTCATCATGTAACTGAGCTTGATATACTTCTGGATCTTCTTTAGCAATTGCCCGGAATATTCCCCGCAATAAATCCAAAAAAGACGCAATCCCCCATTCCTCCTCCCTGAGCCACGCAATTAGCAATTTACCCTGCAAATCTTCCATCTTAGCAACGCGATGATAAATCAGTGAAACCAAGTGCGTTTTGCCAATGCCGCGAGGCCCAATTAGCAGTTGAAAATGCTTGTTATCTGTTAGGGCGCTCACCCGAATTAGCTCTACTAAACGTTCTGCTAATGGGTGACGCTGTACTAAGATAGCTTCCAGGGTTTCTGGTGACATCAAGCTAGGAGTAAATCGAGAGATAAATGTATTTTTCATGGATGGATTCGGTTGGTTATTTAGTCCGGCAGGGAATGAATTCCCTGCCGGATTGCCGGACTGCCGGACTGTGGGAGTTTCGGTTTAAAGTTAAACCTGGAAACTAGGAGAATATCAACATCTCAAGGATTTCCAGTATTTTTGAATCAGCGGGTAGCGAAATTGAAATCCCAAATCACCCTTTTGGATATAATAATCCTGCTGCAAAAGCCTTAACACATCCCTCGCTATTTCCTGGTCTTGAGTTTCTGACTCTTGCTTGAGACGATCGAACAATTCATCAAATAACAAAGGCTGTTCTGCAACTGCCAAAATATCCAGTAAATTCACAGCATAAAGATACTGCGAATCTTTATAATATATCTTAATTCGATCGCCATAATGTTGCATCTTCCACGGATTCAGCGGATCGTTCAGAGAATCAGCAATTATTGCTTTAATCGCTGGTATATCCACCGAGTCACCGAGCATTTTTACTTTAGCAATTAATTGGTGAATGTAGAACGGAATATAATTAACTTCGTCAGCGATAAAAACCGCTGTTCCTTGAATGTCAGGTGTAGCAATGTTCTCACCTTCAAGCAACCGTCGGGCTAAATTAGTGGCAGTTTTAGGAGACAGCGGCGGCACATCTTGGACGTACATATCATTAGTAGGATCGTTCGTATAGCCAGATTTTTTGAGAGAACCAATGACATGATGCAAGCCAATTGAACCTGTATAAACCATTCTGACAGCAGGGTACATCTGGCGGATTGAGCGCAAAGTATCCAGCAATTCCATCGCCGATTCGTCGCCGATATTACCGAGCATATACGGCACTTCATCCCAAAAAAAGATGATAGTGGGGTCTTGATTTTCTACCAAATCTGCGATCGTTTCAGTCAGCAATGCTTTCCAGTGAGGGGCGGCAATTTCGGGTAACTTGAAACCGCTAAATTCTGTACCTCCCAGTTGAGTTAGCAATGCGCGAGTCTTCTTAGCATTGCGCTTAAAACCTGTTAAATATTCTTCGACATCCTTAAAGACAGTCTCGACAAATTCTAAGGGCGATCGAACAAATTCTAAGTCATGATAAATAGGCAATTTGTTTGAGCGAGGCTCCGCGCACATCTTTTGAATTACCGAAGTTTTTCCCATCCTGCGCTCTGCACTCAAAATCAGGCTTTGCTGCTCTAACCTCTCCCACAAACCTGAAATTAGCTCACCCCTGCCGATGACTTCCGCCGGAGCAATTTTTCCCCCAGGATTCGCTTTCATATTCTCTCCTTAACTATATTTGTGAAATCTACTTTTTTTATTGTACGTCAAATTTGACGTATATCAGGAATCAACAGACAAAATCAATTAACTGGTTTCCCGGCTCTGCCTGGGAATCGATATCCAGAGGCTCTGCCTCGCAAGTCTTAGACTCGCGGGAAGCAGAGCCTCCAAATCTGCGTCCCCAGGCAGAGCAGGTGAACAAGAAAAAATATGAAAAATATTCTTTAAGACTTGTTACAATACACAAAACTTCATACTTTCCCCAACACTGGATGACCTTTTTCAACGCCTCCGAACCCCTAATCCGCTGCAAACAGGAACATCTCGACGTACAAGACCGCGAAGGCCTGTTGCAACTCCGCTGGCAAATTGGAAATATTACTCTTTTCTCAGGACTTTATACCCGCATCGACCAAACTTTTCTGCTTTGGGGTTTGGTGACAGGGGGGATTTTTTTTACGGCTCAGTTTGTCCCCATCAGTTGGAGCTTTCAGGCGATTCTGTGGTCAAGTTTGACTTTAGTTTGCACTGTGGCAATGGCCGTTTTGACTTTGTTTTGGGTAAGAGTCGAGCGTGTTAGCTGGATTCTTTACTCTTGGGCGATTTTGATGATAACTGGTTTGGTTCTGACGGATTGCAGTATTTTTGCCGGTTGGGGAAGTTTCTTGCTGCACCTTTGCGATTTGTGGTTGGGGTTGAGCGCGATCGGCTATTTGTTGACGGGATTAGGTTTGCGATCGCGCACTTTTCTCCTGATCGGACTAACTCATTTATTTAGCATCCCTCTATTAACTTTTGTTGCACCTTGGCAATATCTAACCACAGGAATAATTATGGCTGGCTGTTTGTTGTTATTGTCCGAATTGCAGTGGGATATGCGATCGCCGATCGACAATACTTTGCTAAGCGAAGAACAGAAAGAATTTAACCGAATTCAACAGCAAATGCGGCAGAGTGGCGCGATTATATCCAAATAAATCACAAATGTAAAGAATTCTGTACAATAGCTAACTCTTTCCCCAAATCCCACACAATAGAAAGATACAGCATCAATAAAAAAACCAACTTTAACCAGAACAGGAGTTTTGCTGTTTGACCTGTGAATCGCCAACCTAAGGAGAACGGTGTCCGGGAGGCGACTGGCCAACAAATGCTGTACTTGCGACGATAAAAGTTAATTTCGGTTGACCGTAGTTGTTGAAATCAAAATGTGGTGCAGGGTTTTTACCGTTTCCCCTGCTTTGCAGTCTTCTGAGAGAGGCTAAACCCTCTACCAGAACAGCCTGAGGAGATTGGCACAAAATTCTACAGTTTGTCAGGCGGATTTTTGAGTCAGCGTGTTTAATAAAATTGGGAAAATGCTCGCTTAGAGCTTTGCAGGACTTACTATTAAACAAGTCCTGCTTTATGATGGGAAATTTAAATTATGTTTTACTCTAGCGTGCGTTTTCGCAATATCTCCCTTACTTCCATTAAAATCTGTCCCAACATATTTTTGCCACTGCCATCTTTCCCGCAACCCCAATAGTAATCACTAGGGGAATTTTCGACTATTTCCTCATCGCCACTAGCGAGTAAAATTTCTTTAATTTCGGCATGAGTTTCAAATTTTCTGAGTACAGCTTTTCGCATGATATCATCTTTTACTTCTTCCCAATCTTTGCGGAGGGGACGGGAGCGATCTCGGCCCATGTTGGCGGCATCTTTCGGGGTTTTTGCTTGGCGAATTTGTTCGCAGTGATGCGTTTCGGGAAACTTTTGTGCTTGAAAATAATGTTCGGTAGTTTGCCAATATTCTCCAGCTAACTCAAATCCATGACTGGAAAAATTAGAAAAACAGCCGTATTCGCTGCGAGTGCTGTAGAAGTAGATAGTCATAATATTTTATTGCTAATGCGGGCTGTGTACTACGCACATTTTCCTACTTATAATTATGCCACAACCTACAATTAGCAGTTGAGTTTATCACACATTTTTACTAAAATCTCAAAAGTAAAATAAGTTTTTTTTAACCCAATTCACTACTTATAACTAATCATGCACCTTCAAATTGAAACCTTCACTGTCCGCAAGCGTTTTGCCCTTACCATCAGCCGTGGTACAACAGCCCAAAGTACCAATTTATGGGTGAAGCTAGAACATGAAGGCATCGAAGGCTGGGGAGAAGCTTCGCCGTTTTCCACAGGTTCTCGACCCCAAACTACCGAAAGTTTGCTAGCCGCATTGCAGGAAGTTGCACCGCTGCTAGAAAAGTTTACTCCGTTCGATCGCCAAAAAATCGAACAAGTATTAACAGAGGTCAACTTACCCTCAGCCGCCCGCGCCGGCATCGACATGGCAATGCACGACTGGCTGGGCAAAAAAGCAGGCTTGCCCCTGTGGAAAATGTGGGGATTAGATCGATCGCGCATTGTCCCCACCTCGGTCACAATCGGCATTAATTCGCCGTCTGGTGCAAGAGAAAGAGTGCGCGATTGGTTTGGCAAAGATGCGACAGATCCAGGAAGCATCAAATACCGCGCCGTTAAGGTTAAATTAGGGAATCCCGCAGGAATCGAAGCCGACAAAGCTATGTTAATAGCAGTGCTAGACGAAGCACCAGCTAACCTTAAAATCAGTGTAGATGCTAACGGCGGTTGGAGTTTGACCAGCGCCCTAGAAATGTGTCGCTGGCTAGAAAAATACAAGATAAATTATGTAGAACAGCCACTTTCACCCGTCGCCGATATGGATGAATTCTCAGAACTGTACCGTCAATCGCCCCTGCCAATTTTTGCTGATGAAAGTTGCTTTAATAGTTCTGATATACCCAAGTTAGCGACCTGCGTCCACGGCATCAATATCAAAATGATGAAGTCAGGCGGATTGACCGAAGCAAGGCGGATGATTCACACAGCAAAAGCTTGCAATTTGCAAGTAATGTTCGGCTGCTATTCAGATAGCGCGATCGCAAATACAGCAGCAGCACAACTATCGCCCCTAGCTGACTATTTGGATTTGGACAGTCACTTAAATTTATTAGACGATCCTTTCACCGGTGCGATCATCGAAAATGGGTGTTTGCTGCCAAACGAGCGATCGGGATTGGGAGTGCGGCGAATTAAGATTGTAGAATAGAAGTAAGTAGGTCGGCGCAAATAAACTTTACCATGTAACAGAAGATCAAGCTATCATAACCTTGGCAATTGTTTTCCTTGGGCTCGCGAAAGATACAGCTTCACTCACTGCCTCCAGGGCTTATATACTTTCAAGCTTTCTCTACTTACAGTGAACCAATGAATAAAAACTATCCCATCAAAAATGGCAAAATTGCTATCTTGTTCCACGAGGGAATTCTCGGTTATTCCGGCAAAACAGGTTTAGCATTTTTACGCTACAGCGAAGCACAAATTGTAGCAGTAATAGACCGCCAATGTGCCGGACAATCTTTGCCTGAATTAACTGGCATTTCTCAACAAGTACCGATAGTTGCTTCCGTTGCAGAAGCACTGCAATTTGCGCCGGATATTCTGCTAATTGGTATCGCTCCTTCCGGCGGGGTTTTGCCTGCGGAATGGCTGCCAGAAATTAATCAAGCGGTAGCAGCAGGTTTGTCAGTGGTCAACGGTTTGCACGCGAAACTGGCACCTTTGATAACAGTTCCGTTAACCGAAAATCAATGGATTTGGGACGTGCGTCAGGAACCGAAATCTGTAGGTGCGATCGCCTCTGCCGCCGCTGCTAAATTAAGCTGTCGCCGCGTGTTAACTGTCGGCACAGATATGAGCGTTGGCAAAATGTCAACCAGTCTGGAACTCAATCGCACTTGCTTGCGGCGGGGTTTGCGTTCCAAATTTTTAGCAACGGGACAAACTGGTTTAATGATCGGAAATGAAGGTATTCCTTTGGATGCAGTGCGAGTTGATTTCGCCGCTGGTGCTGTCGAACAAATGGTGATAAAATTGGGTTCTGAATGCAATATTCTGCACGTAGAAGGGCAAGGTTCGCTATTGCATCCGGGTTCGACGGCGACTCTGCCACTGTTGCGGGGTTCGCAGCCAACTCACTTAATTTTAGCCCACAGAGCCGGACAAACTAGCATTCGCAATCACCCGCACATATCGATTCCCAGGTTATCAAAAGTGGTCGAATTGTACGAAATGGTAGCCGCTGCTGCAGGTGCTTTTTCAGGGGGAAAAGTAAGTGCGATCGCCCTCAACACTCATCACTTAAATGAGGCAGATGCGCTGTTAGCAATAGCTGAAGTTCAAGCTGAAACGGGATTGCCTTGTACCGATTCGGTAAGGTTTGGTGCGGAGGTTTTGTGGGAGGCGATCGACAGTTGATATGCTACAATCCGTACCAACTAATAAATAACGACATA
Organism: Microcoleus sp. S13_B4; assembly: GCF_036700885.1. NCBI lineage: Bacteria > Bacillati > Cyanobacteriota > Cyanophyceae > Oscillatoriales > Microcoleaceae > Microcoleus > Microcoleus sp. S13_B4. The sequence continues at coordinate 46,751 of NZ_JAUBPU010000007.1, read as the reverse complement.
AAACTATGACACAAAGCATTCAAGCAAAAACACTGACCCTGCTAGATGTCGAAACAAAATTTAATTTTCAACTTTGTGAAGACGAGCAATTCTTCCGGGAGTGGATTGACGATTTACCGGAAATTAGCGATGACAAAAAGCGAGCGCTCGACAACGTAAAAGCAGGTTATATCAACAGTGTCAAATACGCGATGCTGGAAGATACCGTAAAAATGGTGGTACTGGCTCCCTTGCTATTTTTAGCAGATTTCTACTTGACTCCCTTTCACATAGAGGCAGAAAAATCAGTAGAACTGACTATTGAAGATGAAGATACAATTGTCAGGGGTAGCATCGATGTCCTGCTATTGCTGAAATCTTTTTGGGTAGTTGCGATTGAAGCCAAACGCTCTCAATATTCCGTTGAAGCTGGGCTTCCTCAGTTACTATTTTATATGCTGAATGACCCCAGCCCAGAACCAGTAACATTTGGGCTTCTGACAAATGGTAGCAGCTTTCGATTTATCAAAATGACCAAACGAGACACACCGCAGTATGCCGTCTCTAAACTTTTCGATATTGCGAATCCCGGAAATGAACTTTACGAAGTTTTTCGCATTTTGAAGCGACTAGCTGGTATAATTTCCAGTGACAGCAGTTATACTTAAATACACCATATGGAACTAGACTCGGAAAATAACAATAAATTTACTAAAGCTCATTTTATGGAATCATAATGAATGAAAGTTTTTTTTCGTTGCCGTCTGAATGCGCCATTCGCCCGGCCTCAGCTCAAGATATGAGGTCAATTAGAATGTTAGTGTGGAGCGCCAAACTCGATCCAACTCAGTTGCGCTGGGAGCAATTCTGGGTCATCGAATGCGAGGGAAAATTGGCAGCTTGCGGACAGTTGCGGAACTTTGCGGGCGCGCAAGAATTGGGCAGTTTGGTGGTGGCGAAAGATTGGCGCGATCGAGGTTTGGGAAGCTACCTCACAAAATATTTAATTCAACAAGCTACAGAACCGCTATATTTAGAATGTTTGGGAAAGCGACTCGCATCATTTTATACTCGCTTTGGGTTCGTAGAAGTTTCCGTACAACAATTGCCGCAGTCGCTTAAATTCAAGTTCGGTTTGTCTCAATTAGCTAAAACTTTATTCAGAATTCCTGTAACAATTATGCAGTATCAAGAAGGTTGTCTATAATTATGACTTTTATGAATTTAAAATTCTGAATTTATGAATTGATTTTAAGTTTGACCTGTTCCATAATTGCAATTACAGGGTGCGATCGACCTGCATCGATCAAAAACTCGTACCGCCTCCTGATATCTGGGTCAATCTCGATCGCCTATTTTCTATGCCTAAATAGGTAGGTACAAATCAATATCGCATGGGGAGGGTGGGTGAGTTGCCCAGTTTACTTGCTTATATCATAGATCCGCTTACGGGCCCCTAATGGCGCACAGTGTGTCAGAAACCGGGTTTTTAGAGGTTTGGTGCGTAAGTTACGGACTAGAGATGTATGGATATTCCGGATTGGCCGATCGAGACTGCGTAAGTTCATAATTCACTGTTTGCGGTAGTCCAGTTAGCTAAATTGGCACAGCTATCAGCCTGATATTTAGGCAAAAACCCTTGAAAAATGGTTGTTTGCGGGTTGAGGAGTGTCATGTGCCAGTACCAGACTCGGAAAGTGGACTGGCGATCGCACCAAAGACATTCGACTCCTGGCAAATTAGTAAGTGTAAAGCAAGTGAGTCACAACCCAATCAAAAAATTCAACCCAAAAATTCAACCCAAAAATAAAACATCTTCACAGCAGTAGTAATGCGGAATCAGCCAATCTCTAATGTAGCTAACCACATCTACCCTTAAGGTAAATCCCACCAACTGCTCAACCAATAAATCCTTAATTCAATACCTCGGAATTACTGGATTTAGACTCCCCGCAACCGCTTCTCAAATCCCCTCAACATTTCAAAAATTCTTTGCCTCTTATCCTGATAAAACCACGGAAGGCAAGAACAATGAAATATCAAGGCAATCAATCAATCTTAACCTAGGAAATGCAGCCTCTCAAATAGCATAAACGGACAATTACACATCCATATATTTTAACACCACAGGAGTAAATATCATGTTCAACGTAGTAAAAGCTTTCGGCTCGATTTTCTCTACTCAAGGATACAGCACAGCTAACAATATGCTGATCAAAAATTACATTAACACCAATTTTAACTACTTCAACGAAGAAGCAGTCGTCGATGAATCGATTTACCCGAATCAAACAGGTCGCGTCCGCTTCCAAGGTAGCTGGTGGCCCGCACGGTGCGATCGCCAAATCACCCTCACACCCGGAGACACGGTTTATGTTATCGGCGTTGACAACATCACTCTGTTAGTTTCCCTGGCTCCTGCAGACTAAATCAGAGATTGAAATACAACGGCAACAAATAAATCTCAATCCCGGAAATGCCACCTCTTAAATAGCATAAATAGGCGATTAAACTTCGATATATATTAACACAAAAGGAGTCAACAAAATGTTTAACGTAGTAAAAGCCTTCGGTTCTATTTTTTCTCCTCACACCTACAGCACAGAAAAGAATATGTTAATCGACAACTACATCAACACCAATTTTAACTATTTCAACGAAGAAGCTGTCGTCGATGAATCGATTTACCCGAATCAAACAGGTCGGGTCCGCTTTCAAGGTAGCTGGTGGCCCGCACGGTGCGATGGCCAAATCACCCTCACACCGGGAGACACGGTTTATGTCATCGGCGTTGACAGCATCACTTTGTTAGTTTCCCTGGCTCCTGCAGACTAAACTCGAAAGTAATCTCAACTTTTTCACTGTCAGAACCCCGACTTATTCAAGAAGTCGGGGTTCTGACTATTCTGTTTTTTAGTGGCAATTTGGCGATCGCTTCCACTCAACACCTGACGCAAGACAGCAATATCTGCCTCTGTTTATTTGCCAGTAGAAATATGGCAAATCGCGCTACACTAAAATGGCATTTCTGAGAGCTTGTTTGTTGAGGCGATCGCGGAGTTGAGATTCGCTACTTTCTCGGGTGACTGCTGCTTTTTCTGATGCCTTAGCGATCGGCGGTAGTGGTTCGAGCCGTACAATCTAGCCTATAAATTAAGCTGGGACTATCGCAATCTGTCATCAGCACAATAGGCATAAAAGATAATTTCTGATTCTGACGCACTTGTGCCGTCACCTCATATCCATCTAGATATGGCATGATTGCATCCAGCAGCAATACATCGAAGCGCTTTTTCTTAATTTGTGCTATGCTGCATTTGAATTGTTAGGCTGTGTGGTATTGAAGCAGACAACCTGCTGAATCAACCTCATAATTTAAACAGGATTATTTACTCTCTAGAGATCCCAGTATGGAACTTAAGAAGCAGTTTACTTTTTCAGGAAGATTTAAGAAGTTTCACGAAGAAGATACTCAGCCGATACAAATTAATGACGCTAATATATATTGCCATGTAAACGGCCATATTTTGTTTGAAATGAACTCTCAAGTAAATCAAGATATTAGTCACAAAAGATTTTATGAATCTTCTCCCATTTATCAGTTGAAAGATGTGACAACAGAGCAACTAGATATTCTGCAATTCTGGGAACTCGATGGACTTGAAAGAGAGATGGTTCAACAACCATATGAGGGTGATTACGAGATTGAAGGCAAAACGCTTGAGGGATGGAAAATAAAGGCGATTATTGCTGATGTCAACTTTCAAGTCACGCTTGGGTTTGACAACTCTGAAAATATCGATCAAGAGGGTAAATCTCAAGTTAGACTTAGGGACTTGTACATTGATTACAATTTAGATTCCTTAGAAGAGGGAGGAACCCCAGAAATTGTGTATGGTCTTGCAAATATAGAAGTTATACACAATTTTTCAGCTCAAATTGGAAATGTTGAAGCTGAAATGTGTATTGAGTCCGTTTCAACTAGAGAAAGCACGAATAAAAGTGGTATCTTAAGCTCAGAGATGACACTCAAAAATATTCGTGAAAATGAACAAGATTCCTATGAGACTTATTGTGCTTGGCTCATATCACTTCTTTCACTTGCATCGGGGCATTGCGTTGATAAAATATATAGCATCAAGGGTGTGAGGTATGAGCATTTTCAGATAAAAAGTGAATACTGGTCAGGGAGAAAACTACGTAGTGAAGCAAGGGGAATAGCTGTTATACAATCACCTCATTTATATCAATTCATGCAGCAGTGTGCTAAAAATTTGACATGGGAAACCTTTAGCGATAAAGGTGTAGGTTTAGCCTTAAGCTGGTACATTGATACATTTGTTAGCCCTATGGCTGCAGTGAATTTCTTACTTTTATGTACCGTTTTAGAATCCTTAAACAAAAAACATTCGAGCAATGCTAGTAAGAGCCTTCTTCCTACGAATATTTACCGACAAATCAGACACCAGGTTTTAAAGGTTGTATCGGACTTCCCGCAAGGTATTAATAACCAAGATGATCTTAAAAAATATAATATTTTTGCGCTTAAAGTTGAAAAGTCTTTTGCTAGTGGTTCCTACAATCAGATAGGAAATTTACGAACTAGCCTCAAGGAAATGTTTAAGACTTATAGTGTGCCATATGAAGACTTATTTCCAGAATTAGAGTTCATAACAATAAGAGACAAGATTGTTCATGAAGGATTTGGTGGAGTGGATGTAGCTCTTGAACTTCGCAAGTTGTCAAACCTAGTTGTGCGGGTATTTATGGCAATTCTGGGGTATCAGGGTAATTATATGGAGTCTATAAAAATTGAGCTAGATGATCCATTGGGACGAAGTAAACACGGATTGATTTGCAGGTCTTTTCCTTTTATTGCCTCTGAGGATAACACAGAGTCGAACTCGATCGATACTTGCTCCTAGAACATTGGGTGCGGTTAGCCAAAGCTCATGCTTACAAACACTTACAGACAGCAGCATGAGTTATGTATCAGCCACTTTGCGTCAGTTAGTGACTCAACGCGCCCGATCGCAATGTGAGTATCGATCTAGAAAACATTGCTATTATTGATCGCAATAAATCGCTCGATACAATATACCTGAAAAAAGAACTTAAATATCCAGCGATACGTTCAGCATCTCTTATCTAGTTTCGGCAGGGTTTATTTCAATAAACCGTGCCTTGAGTATGCTTAAATAAGTTTAGACACTCGCTAACCATATTTAAACCAGTGAACTTTCAATCAGTCATTGCCACCTTAAACAAATTCTGGAGCGATCGAGGATGCCTGATCGCCCAATCCTACGACACAGAAAAAGGTGCAGGAACCATGAATCCCCACACCTTTCTCAGAGCAATTGGCCCAGAACCTTGGTCAGTCGCCTACCTCGAACCCTGTCGCCGCCCCACCGACGGACGCTACGGCGAAAATCCCAACCGCTTCCAACATTACTATCAATATCAAGTTTTAATTAAACCCTCTCCTCCCAACATCCAAGACATCTATTTAGACTCCCTCAGAGCATTAGGAATTAGCCCAGAAGACCACGACATTCGTTTCGTAGAAGATAACTGGGAATCCCCCACCCTCGGAGCTTGGGGCGTCGGCTGGGAAGTCTGGCTCGACGGCATGGAAATTACCCAATTTACCTACTTTCAACAGTGCGGTAGCATAGACTGTCGCCCCGTATCCATTGAAATTACCTACGGACTAGAACGCCTCGCAATGTATCTCCAAGAAGTCGATGCCATGACGAAAATTCAGTGGAAAGATGGCATCACTTACGGCGACGTTCACCTGCAAGGAGAAATAGAACAGTGTACTTATAACTTTGAAGCTTCCAATCCCGAATTGCTGTTTACTCTCTTTGGATTGTACGAGCAAGAAGCCGAACAACTGACAAAAAAAGGATTGGTTTTACCGAGCCTTGATTATGTGCTAAAATGTTCTCACACTTTCAATTTGCTGGACGCTAGAGGTGTGATTTCGGTAACGGAAAGAACTCGGTATATTACCAAAATTCGCAATTTGGCGCGGCGAGTTGCTCAGCTTTATTTAGAACAGCGCGAAAAGCTGGGTTTTCCTTTAGAAAAAGCTGTAAAGGTTTGAGTTTTACTTGGATGGTGGGGCGGGCATCTTGCCTGCCTTCAGAACGGGCAATATGCCCGTTCCACGAAGGTCATATTTTTAATTAATTAAATGCCTAATTATTCGGAAAATAATACTGAAACAACTCCTCAACTGCGAATTGAGGGTGTAAGTTTGAAAACACCGATCGCCTCAAGTTATTTGTTGGAAAATATATCGTTTCAGGTACACAAGGGATCTCGCGTGGCAATTGTTGGCCCTTCAGGTGCGGGGAAAACAACGCTGTTGCGGTTGCTAAATCGGCTCAGCAGTCCCACCAGCGGCTCGATTTATCTGGAAAATATAGAATATCGCCAAATACCTGCGATCGAACTCCGCAAACAAATCACCCTCATCCTGCAAGAATCGAAGCTTTTGGGAATGTCGGTGCGAGAAGCATTGGCTTATCCTTTGAAGCTGCGGGGGGTGACTGCATCAAACATTGCTGAGAGAATTAGCGGGGCGATCGAACAACTGCATATACCCCAAGAATGGCTCGATCGCACCGAATTGCAGCTTTCCACAGGCCAAAAACAGCTCGTGGCGATCGCCCGCGGCATCATCCTACAACCCAAAATCTTGCTTTTAGACGAGCCAACATCCGCCCTAGACGCAGGAAAAGCCGCCCACCTTTTGCAAGTATTGACACAGCTAACAAACGGCCAAACCACAATTGTAATGGTCAACCACCAATTAGAATTATCCGAGCAATTTAGCACGCGAATTCTGCATTTACAGCGCGGAAAGCTCATCGAAGACTCGCCCTCTCATCAAATAAATTGGGCGCAACTACGGCAAAATTTAATCCAAGCAGAAGCAGAAGCCCAACAAGAATGGTAAATAAGCTAAAAAACATTTAATTGGCATTTTGAAAACTATTAAAATTATCGTGGGGTGGGCATCCTGCCCGTCCCAAAGATGCAGCGCACTCCGCGCCCTACAGAATCAATGAGCTCCCCCACCACCCGCACCCGCTTTCACCTTTTTAAAACCCAAAACAGCAATCCCACTTAACAGCAAAGCAATTCCCACAAAATAAAAACAATCATTAAAAGCCATTACATAAGCTTCACGGCGGACCATATTATCAATTACCTTAATTGCCTGGTCTTTCGCCACGCTTAAATCTGCACCACGACTCACAAAATAATCAGTCATTTGATTAATTCGCTCCTGCGTTGCCGGATTGTACAAAGAAACAGCTTCCCCTAATCGATTCGAGTGAAATTGCTCGCGTTGCGTGACCAAAGTTCCTAACGCCGCAATCCCCATCGAACCTCCCATATTTCGCATCATATTAAACAAACCCGAAGCCGAACCAGCCTCGTGTTTCTCCATACCAGCCGTGGCAATAGTTGACAGCGGCACCATAATTAAAGGCTGTCCCAATGCCCTTACTAATTGCGACCAACGTAACTGATCGATACCCGTCTCATGAGTCATGGTGGCATTCATAAAACAACTCACCGCAAACAAACTCACACCTATGCCAATCATCAGCCGCATATCGATTCGCTGCATCAATTTCGGCACCATCGGCACGATGAATAACTGCGGCACCCCACCCCACATAATCACCTCGCCAATTTGCATGGCATTGTACTGCTGAATTTGACCTAAATACAGCGGCAAAATAAACACTGAACCGTATAATCCTACTCCCAAGGATACATTGACAATCGTAGCTAAACCGAAATTGCGGCGAGTCAGCAATCGCAAGTTAATAAAGGGTCGTTTGCGAGTTAGTTCAATCCAGAAAAAAGCGCTGATAAATATTGCGGCAACTATGCTTAAACGCACAATAAAATCCGAACTCAACCAGTCCTTGCGGCTGCCTTCTTCTAAGACAACTTGCAGGGAACCTAAGCCGATCGCCATTGAGACAATTCCCCACCAGTCGCCCCCTTTTAGCAGTGACAATTGCATCGGCTTAGGGTCAACTGCATACCACACAGCAGCTAGCAGCAGCAGCCCTGGAACCAAATTGAGATAAAAGACATATTGCCAGCCGTAATTCTCAGTCAGCCACCCTCCCAATGTCGGCCCGATGGATGGTGCAAAAGTAGCTGTCATTGCAAACATCGCCATGCCAACTGGCTGCTTTTTCGGCGGCAAATTCGTCAGCAAAAATGTAAAAGACATCGGAATTAAAATTCCGCCTGACAACCCCTGCAAAGCCCGAAATACAATCATTGAATTCAAATTCCACGCCAAAGCGCAGCACATGGAAAAGAAGATAAAGAAACTGGCATTTACCAAGAGGTAGCGACGGAATGAAAACACTTGTGACAGCCAACCACTAATCGGAATTACTACAATTTCTGCGACTAGATAGGCGGTGGAAATCCAAGAACCTTCTTCTAAAGTTGCGCCTAAAGATGCTTGAATATCTTTGAGAGAAGCGTTGGTGATTTGGATGTCTAAAACCGCCATGAAAGCGCCGATAATTGTTCCCATGACGCCGATCCAGGTTTTTAAGGGAACGCGATCGCTCTGCTGTGGAATTGCACTGCTATTTGCCATTGGTTGAACCTCTGGTTGCGTAATTAGTGGTGATTTTTTAACCGCAGAGGGTGCAGAGAAAGAGAAGAGAAGAGAAGAGAGAAGTTTACAAATTGTTGAGGATTGCTATAGATACAGTCATATCTTAGCGTTGGGAATCTTGTTTAATGTTGGCATTTGTGCTTTTACGCTAAATCCTTAGTGCGAAATTAAACCCATTTTTTGATAAAGTGGTCGGACTAAGTTTTTTAAAGCGGGCAACTGTTTGGTAAAAACGATGGAGCCTAAAATACACATTATACCTCCAATGATGACTGTATTGGGAGCGCCGATATAATTTGCCAATCCGCCGGCAAGTAAATTCCCAAACGGTGTGACTCCAAAAAATGCCATCGTGTATATGCTCATGACTCTGCCGCGTTTGTCGTCTTCCACAATTGTTTGCAAAAATGTGTTTCCTCCTGCAAATTGCAAAATGAAACCAAACCCCACAAACAACATCATGATTAATGACAGCCATAAGATCCGGGACAAACCAAAACCTATCAGCCCGAATCCCATAATTGCGGGTGAAATCGCAATCCATTTGCCGAGGCCAACTACACTTTTGCGCGAAATCAAATAAATCGCTCCCCCAAAGGCTCCGAGTCCCGAAGCAGCCATCAAAAAGCCGAGGGTTTGTGCGTCGCCGTGCAGGATTTTGGTAGCAAAAATTGGAACTAATACTGTGTGGGACATTCCTGCGAAGCTGACTAATGCTAATAGCAATAAAATTGCTCGAATCGGGGGAAACCCGAAGGCATAAACGAATCCTTCTTTTAATCTTTGTAAGGGTTTGGTATTAGTTGTGGCAATTTTACGGGCTTTGATTTGCATCGCTAATAAGCCTGCAATTACGGCGATGTAGCTGAGTCCGTCAATGAGAAAGCAATAACTTGGCCCGACTGTAGCTATTAGCAAACCTGCAATTGCTGGGCCGATTAGTCGGGCGCCGTTGAACATGGAAGCGTTGAGGGCGATCGCATTTGCTAAATCTTCTTTCTTTTCTACAAGTTCCGGCACAAAAGCTTGCCGTGCGGGCGCGTCAAAGGCATTAATTGCGCCTTGGAAGAAACTCAGTACCACGATCTGCCAAATGTTAACAACTCCTGTTAGCGCTAAAAATGCTAGCGCTAAGGATTGAACCATTGCTAATATTTGAGTGGCAACTATGACTCGGTGGCGGTTCCAGCGATCGATTAAAACTCCTGCAAAAGGCAGTAAAATTAATGTGGGGATTTGACTTGTAAATCCCACCACGCCGAGCATCCAAGGTGAATCGCTCAAATTGTAGACAAGCCAAACAGTAGCGACTTGCGTCATCCAATTGCCAATCAGCGAGATGCCTTGTCCTGCAAAAAACAGGCGATAATTTCTCGATCGCAGCGCTGGCGGAATTTGTATTGTTTTGATTTTTGCTAGTAGATTCATGCTGCAAGTACGGCTAGAGCAATCCTATTTGATTGATAAACATTTTTTAGGGGTAGCGCCCCTAAGCCTACCCCTCATTAGCGAAGGGCAACCATCGGGGGACTGCCCCTAGACTCATTATTACGAATCATTGAGAATTGCGATATGAGCCGAAGGTTCTATTTTACAACTCCCGAAAACCCGGATGTGAGTAGTGTTAAATTTTTTTACCCAGGAAAAAAATCGCCACAGTTAAATTTTTCTGTCGCGATCGCTTGCTTGACTAACAAGAAATTCCTTCCCCTCACATCTTGCACCATTCTCGCTTAACAGGCTTTCGGGCCTGTTCCACAAAGAGTAGATTTTCTTGTGGGGAGTAGGGGTGGGGCATCCTGCCTGCCCTGAAAGGATTATTGAGAATGGTGCAATATCTCAGTTCCCCGAACTCAAACCCGAACCCTTCCCTCAATCAATGCTCAACAGCCAAGTACCGAGGTAACGCAGCAGGGGAACGTCTCCGGGGGTGCGGATGCGGACGTTGAAATGGTACATTCCACCGGGAGAGGGGTTTCTGACGTTGGAGAGTACAACCTCAACATTGTTGCCGGCGGCAATTGGTTCTTTGGGATAAATTTCTATGAATCGATTTTCTTTGTCCCAGATTACTTCTTGCAATTCTATTGTTTTGTCCTTGACGCGCACTTTAATGTCTTTTTGGTCAAATTCGCCTTTGTAGTAGTCTGGATAGGATATGTTCAGTTGGGCGATCGCCAGACTTACTTTTTTGGAAGGAATTCGCAGCCGATATCTATCGCCGCTCATCCCCGCTTTGCCGTAATCCAAGCGATAGCTTAATTGGTTGGCGCGATCGGGGCCGCCGAAAATCGTGAACCCTGGCATGGACTGGGCTAAACTGATGGCGGGTAATCCAGCCACCAAGCAACCTGTAACCGCTAGTGCTGAAAATAATCGTCGCATAACAACTCCTCTAATTAAACTCTTGGTGAACCTTAAATATTGCTCGCCCGAAATTTGCGATCGTGCCTACAATATATCGAATGTCTCAGCAATTTGATGAGGGCGAGCTACCGCCGGCTGAGGTCACTTTTTTTTGCGTAATTTTTGCGTAATACTGATAACAGACATTCAAACTACAGAATTAGGCGACATAAAATTATATCATAATCGGTGGCAAACTTAACAATTTAGCGAGTTTGAATGTATAAGATAAGTTAAAGATACGGGTCGAATTTGGGCGATCGGCTTTAGTATCAACGAGAGAAGTTTAGGGGAACGGCTGTTTCAATGTAAAGCAAGGCATCGGGCGATTAAAAATCGCACTTCAAGAAACCTGCGGAGGCAGGTTTTGTCTGTGTAGGCGCGGTTTCAACCGTCCTAGGAAGGCTTAAATAAGGAGACTGTATGAAATTAGCGATCGCAAAAGAAATAGCAGCAGGGGAACGCCGGGTGGCTTTAGTGCCCGACGCTGTAGCCAAATTGGTAAAACAAGGCGTCGAAGTTTGGGTTGAGGCCGGTGCCGGCGCAAAATCCTTTTTCTCGGATCTTGCTTACGAAGAAGCGGGCGCCAAGGTTGTCGCCGATACCGCTAGGCTGTGGGGCGAAGCCGATGTCGTCGTGAAAATCGGGGCGCTGCAAGAATCAGAAGTTCATCAACTCCGGGAAGGAGGCGTTTTCATCGGATTTTTGAATCCTCTGGGAGATCCAGCTTTAGTGCAGCGTTTAGCCGATCGCAAAGTAACGGCATTCAGCATGGAAATGATCCCGCGCACCAGCCGCGCTCAAAGCATGGATGCACTGTCATCTCAGGGCAACGTCGCTGGTTACAAAGCGGTACTGATCGCAGCCGCAGCTTTGCCGAAATATTTCCCAATGCTGACAACGGCGGCGGGTACGATTCGCCCCGCCAAAGTATTGGTAATGGGTGTAGGCGTTGCTGGCTTACAGGCGATCGCCACTGCGCGCCGTTTGGGTGCGGTAGTCGAAGCCTTCGACATCCGCCCGGAAACAAAAGAACAAGTGCAAAGTTTGGGCGCTAAATTCCTTGATGTTGAACTCAAGGAAGAAACCGTCGCCGCCGGTGGCTATGCTAAAGAACTATCAGAAGCGGCTAAAGAATACACCCGCCAAGTGCTCACCCAACACGTCAGCGCTTCCGATGCAGTGATTACAACCGCTCAAGTTCCTGGCAGAAAAGCACCTATTTTAGTTACTAGAGAAATGGTTTCTCAAATGAAGCCCGGATCGGTAATTGTTGACCTCGCGGGCGAACAAGGCGGCAATTGCGAATGCACGGAAGCGGGGAAAGATGTTGAATGGAACGGCGTTAATGTCATCGGCCCGATTAATGTGCCCTCGTCGATGCCTGTCCACGCTAGCGAAACTTACTCGAAGAATATCTCCTCTTTACTTCAGTTGATGGTGAAAGATAAGGAGCTAAATTTGAATTTTGAAGACGATATCATTGCTGGTGCTTGCGTTGCCCGCGACGGTGAGATTAGTAATCAGCGAGTGCGGGATGCTTTGGCTGCTGAGGCTTCAGCAGTCAATAGTTAGGAGTCATTATAGGGAACCTAAATCATAATGTCTATCGTTACAATGCTCTGCATTGTAATGTACTCCAGGAAGCTATGCCTCCAGTCTATACCGGAGGCATAGCCTCCGATGAATGCGTTAAGAGCATCGGGTATCTTAACGAGTCATTACCAATTACCCCTTGGTGTCAACAAACAGGGCAAACGCAGTCACAGAATGTTGTTTGGTGACTAGGGCTAGATCCCCCCTAGCCCCCCTTAACAAGGGGGGAACAAGAAGTATTCAAAGTCCCCCTTCTTAAGGGGGATTTAGGGGGATCGAGACTCGGCAACAAACGAGAGATATAAAGGACTTTAGCGTTAATTTCACACCAATTTCCAATTACCAATTACCAATTGTTATGGCAGAAGGATTGATTGCAGGTTTAGTGGTGTTTACTCTAGCGTCGTTTGTGGGATTTGAAGTAATCAATAAAGTCCCGCCGACGCTGCACACACCTTTGATGTCGGGATCGAATGCGATTTCGGGAATTGCGGTTTTAGGTGCAATTCTGATTTCTGGCCAAGGCAATGTGACTGTTACTTCGATTTTGGGGACGATCGCGATCGCCCTGGCCACAATTAACGTTGTCGGCGGTTTCTTAGTAACCGATCGAATGCTGCAAATGTTCAAGAAAAAAGAGGTTAAAGCGTGAGCGATTTTCTGCCCAGTGGCATTCAACTAGGTTATTTAGTTGCCGCATCTTTGTTTATTATCGGTTTGAAACAGTTGGGTTCCCCTGCAACCGCGCGTCAAGGAAATGTGTTAGCTGCGATCGGGATGTTAATTGCGATCGTCGGTACGTTGCTGGAAAAGCAAGTAGTCAGCTACGAATTGATTGCAGTCGGAATTATCGTCGGTTCCATTTTGGGAACGATTATGGCGAATACCGTGGCGATGACGGATATGCCGCAGATGGTGGGTTTGCTTAACGGTTTTGGGGGCGCGGCTTCTGCACTCGTTGCTGTGGGGGAATTCTGGCGCTATCTCAGCATCCCGGAATCGCCAACTCCAGACGCGACAATCACGATCCTTTTGGGTGTGTTGATTGGCGGAATTACTTTCACAGGTAGCCTTGTGGCGTTTGCGAAGCTGCAAGAATTGCTACCGGGTGCGCCAATGACGTTTCCGCTGCAACAGCCGTTTAATGCCATGCTGGCGATCGCACTTTTAGCCGGCAGCGGTTATATGCTGACGAATCCCGAAAATGTGCCGGTATTCCTGGCTTTGGTGGCGATTTCCAATATTTTGGGAATCATGTTTGTGCTACCGATTGGGGGCGGCGATATGCCCGTGGTGGTATCGCTGCTTAACTCCTATTCGGGGATTGCGGCGAGTGTGGCTGGGTTCATTTTGATGAACAATATGCTGATTATCGCTGGTGCATTGGTGGGCGCGTCGGGGATTATTTTGACGCAAATCATGTGCAAGGCGATGAATCGATCCTTGGGTAGTGTGCTGTTTAGCGCCTTTGGTAGCGGTGGCGGTAGTGCTGCGGGTGCTGCTGGGGCTGCTGGTGTTACTGACAAAACTGTTCGCAGCATCAATCTCGAAGAAAGTGCGATGATGTTGGGTTATGCGCGATCGGTTGTAATTATTCCCGGTTACGGAATGGCTGTAGCGCAAGCACAGCACGCCGTGCGCGAGTTAGCCGACGGTTTGGAAAAAATGGGTGTTGACGTGAAATACGCGATTCACCCGGTGGCTGGGCGGATGCCTGGACACATGAATGTGCTGTTGGCGGAAGCAAACGTGCCTTATCCGCAGTTGTACGATATGGACGACATCAATCCGCAGTTTGAAGAAACGGATGTGGCGTTGGTGATTGGTGCGAATGATGTGGTGAATCCGGCGGCGCGTCACGATACGGCGAGCCCGATTTACGGGATGCCGATTTTGGAGGTTGATAAGGCCAAGCATACGATCGTGATTAAGCGTGGGATGAGTGCTGGTTTTTCAGGTGTAGACAATGAGTTGTTCTACAAGGATAAGACGATGATGTTGTTTGGTAGCGCTAAGGATGTCGTTGCCAAATTGGTTTCTGAGGTGAAGCAGTTGTAGGATTTTTTAACCGCAGATTAACGCGGATTAACGCGGATGATTAAACCCGGTTTCTTGGAGAAACCGGGTTTTTGTTTTGGGTTTGTTTTGGCGTTGTTTTATGCAATGCTAGCTTGGTTCACATATTCACTGGAGATGGGTGTATGTGAAAATCCTTGTTCTCTGGCTTTTTGAAACCATTTTTCTGCTTCAGTGCGATCGGCTGCTACACCATCAGCATTGCACAGATAAATTCCTGCTAAGTTGTTTGAGGCAACACCATGCAGATTGATAGCTTTACGGCTAAACTAACAATGGCAGAGTGGCGAAAACCAAACTAAACCAGGAAACTGATTCAATGCCGTCTATATCTTTTGATGCTTACCTCAAGTCGATTCAAAATAACCTGCAAAAAGGTAGCGAGCGCAGCCATTATCCAGCGCTGAAAAATTTGCTGGATGACTCAGATAAGGGGATTGATGCCGTCATTGAAGAAAAAGGCAACAAGGCAGGGATTCCAGACTTTACCGTAAGGCGGCGGGAACTACTGGTGGGTTATGTAGAAGCCAAAGACGTTGGGCTAGACCTGGATCAGATAGAAAAATCGGAGCAATTGCAGCGGTATATAGAAGCGTTTCCGAATCTAGTATTGACCAATTATTTAGAGTTTCGTTGGTATGTGAATGGGAAGCGCAGGCAGAAGGAAATTTTAGCAGATCGTAATGAGAATAAGCTGCAAATAAGGGCTACAGAAAAGATTGCGGCTCTGCTAGATCAGTTTATCAATTATACAGGCGAGATTATCAGCAGTCCTGAAGACCTGGCGCGACAGATGGCGAGGTTGACGAAGGCAATCCGGTTAGCAACAACAACTGCGCTGGAGGGAGAAAGGAAAGACGGCGAATTGCATCAACTGAAACAGGGCTTTAGTGAGGTGTTGTTGCCCGATTTGAATGATGCTGACTTTGCTGATATGTATGCTCAGACGATTTCTTATGGGTTATTTGCGGCAAGAGTTGGTCATGCTCAAAATCCAGGGTGTGAACCGTTTACTCGGCGCACGGCTGGCACGTATATTCCAGCAACAAACCCATTTTTGAAGCGATTGTTTAATACGATCGTCGAAACGGATGCAGTCAGTCAGATCGATTGGGCTATCGACGATTTGGTGCAATTGCTGTCTCAAGTTGATATGGGTAGCATTCTCGAAAACTTTGGGCAGCGCACTCGTCAAGAAGACCCGGTGGTGCATTTTTATGAAACGTTTTTGGCGGCGTATAATGCGGCTCTGCGAAAGAGTCGAGGGGTTTATTACACACCGGAACCTGTGGTGTCGTTTATTGTGCGATCGGTTGATGCTATTCTCAAAGACCGCTTCGATCTCCCATTAGGATTAGCTGATAATGCCAAAGATCCAATAACACAAAAGCCGAAAGTGCAAATTCTCGACCCTGCAACGGGTACGGGTACGTTTTTGTATGAGGTGGTGAAGCAAATTTACCGCAATTTAGAAGAAATTGGCATGGCGAATCAGTGGGATAGCTATGTGCGAGATAATTTGCTGAATCGGTTGTTTGGCTTTGAGTTATTGATGGCTCCCTATGCCATTGCTCACCTGAAGCTAGGGCTAGAACTTCAAGAACTTGGTTACAAATTTAAGGGGAAACAGCGATTAGGCATTTACCTCACGAATACGCTGGATGAAGCACTGAAAAAGTCAGAGATTTTGTTTGGTCAGTTTGTCGCACAGGAAGCAAACGAAGCTTCGACGGTGAAGCGAGATGTGCCTGTGATGGTGGTGTTGGGCAATCCGCCCTATTCAGGACATTCGGCAAATAAAAGCGAGTGGATTGCTGGTTTAGTTCGCGATTATTACTATGTTAACGGTCGGCCATTAGATGAAAAGAATCCCAAATGGTTGCAGGATGACTATGTAAAATTCATCCGCTTTGGACAATGGCGAGTGAGTGAAACAGGCTACGGAGTTTTAGCGTTTGTCACTAATCACGGATATCTTGACAATCCAACTTTTAGAGGAATGCGTCAGAACTTGATGCAAACATTTACCGATATCTACATCTTAGATTTACACGGAAATTCTAAGAAAAAAGAAGTTTCTCCCGATGGTTCACCCGATCAAAATGTTTTTGATATTCAACAGGGTGTGAGTATTGGAATTTTTGTTAAAGAACCTGGAAAGGATACACCAGCTAAAGTTCACCATGCAGAGTTATGGGGCGATCGCGCATCTAAATATGAAAGCTTAAATTTATTAGATATTAATGAGGTTGAATGGAAAGCTATTGAACCTCAATCATCATTTTATTTATTTTGTCCCCAAGACCGAAATCTTTGGGAAGAATATGATGAAGGCTGGAAAATCACAGATATATTGCCTGTTCATTCGGTGGGAATTGTGACTGCAAGAGATCATTTGACAATAAAATGGTCCTCCCAAGAAGTGGAGACTACTGTTAAGGATTTTGTCTCACTACCCATAGAGGAAGCCAGAAAAAAATATGAACTGGGTGATGATGCAAGAGATTGGAAAGTCTCACTTGCTCAGGAAGATCTACGTAGAGATAGTTTTCAAAGCTCTAATATAGTACCTATTTTTTATCGTCCGTTTGATAAACGCTATACCTACTATACAGGACAGACGCGAGGCTTTATCTGTATGCCTCGACCAGAAGTAATGCGACATATTCTGGCAGGTAACAACATGGCCCTGATAACTTCACGCCTAACGAAAGGAGAAACTTTTGCTCATGTACAAGTGGCTTCCAACATTGTCGAAGTTATTTGTATGTCGCCAAAAACCTCTAATAATGGTTTTGTGTTTCCCTTATATCAATATCCTGATACTTCTAATCAACAAGGTAATTTATTTGTTGAAAAATCTCCTAATTTATCTTCAGATTTTCTGAATGTAGTTAGAAAAAAACTTGGCTACATTCCCACACCAGAAGCCATCTTTTACTACATCTACGCCATCTTCCATAGCCCTACCTATCGCCAACGCTATGCCGAGTTTCTCAAAATCGACTTTCCCCGTGTGCCGTTAACCAGTAACGATCAGCTATTTAAAGACTTGGGTGCAAAAGGTCAGGAATTAGTAGACCTGCACCTGATGAAATCGAAAAAGCTGAATAAGCTGATTACTAAAATGAATGGCGATGGTGACAATGCCGTTACCGAAGTTACCTATAAACCCGCAGAACAACGAGTTTATATTAACAAAACCCGCTATTTTGAAGGCATCGCCCCCGAAGTTTGGGAGTTTAAAATTGGCGGCTATCAGGTGTTGGACAAATGGCTCAAAGACCGTAAGAAAGCCAAACGCACTTTATCCTTTGATGATGTACTGCACTATCAAAAGGTGGTGGTTGCGCTCAAAGAAACCATGCAACTGATGGTAGAAATCGATCTACTGATTCCTGGTTTTCCCATAGAGTAAAGTTTAGGAGATGGTAAAAAGTGACACTGAAAGAATTAGAAAAACAACTCCTTGCCTTAAGTCCCGCTGAAAAAACTCAGGCAATACAGCTATTAGTTCAAAGTTTAAGCAATACTTGGCAAGGAATAGAAAAAACTCCGGGCGTGTGCGGTGGCGATGCTAGAATGGACACGACTCGCATACCTATTTGGTCGCTGGTAAATTAGCGCATTCTGGGTGCAAATGATGTGCGAATTTTGCAAGACTTTCCTCATTTGAGTGCAGCAAATTTGGCCAACGCTTGGGCTTATGCTGAGGCACACCCAGAGGAAATTGAAGCTGCGATCGCTAGAAATGAGGAACCCTAAAACATGGCGGAAATTTGCTATAATCTAACTAATATCAAATCCGAGCGATCGCACTTATGACTATACAAGAATTAGAAACTCAAGTCTTAACCTTAAATCTCGCTGATAAAGCTAAACTAATCAGCATCCTAACTCAAACTTTAACCAACGGTTCTTTAGGCATTAAAAAGACTCCCGGTGTCTGTGGAGGGGATGCCTGTGTCGGCAATACTCGCATACAAGTTTGGGTATTGGTGGGTTATCGCCGTCTCGGATGCAGCGATGCGGAACTTTTTAAGTGCTATCCCCATTTGACGGCGGCTGATTTAGTCAATGCTTGGGCTTATGCTGATGCTTACCCAGAAGAAATTGAACAAGCAATCAAAGAAAATGAGGAAGCCTAAAACATGGCGCGACTTTATGCAGACGAACAGTATCCGTTGCCAGTAGTTGAGTTTCTTCGACCTTTAGGTCACGATGTATTAACAGTTCAAGAAGCCGGAAACGCAGGATTAGGGATTCCTGATGAGGATGTATTGGCTTTTGCTGTGAGTAATGAGCGAGCAGTTTTGACTTTCAATCGAGGGGATTTCATTCGGCTGCATCGCTCACAACCCAACCATGCTGGTATTATCATTTGTACTCAAGATAGCAACTGGGAAAGACAGGCGGCCCGAATTAATGAGGCTATTTCTGTGATCGATACTTTGAACGGTAAATTGATTCGAGTTAACCGTCCTTCGACATGAAAAAAAGCCGAGCGCCCCAAACCCGTCCTAAAATCTTACAATTAAATCCCCCATTGCTCCCAAGATTAGGTAAAATTATTGGCGTGTCTGAGGATAAACTATATGCGCTGGGTTCGATATATTGCGATCGCGATCGTCAATGCTTTCGGTGTCGTCATCGGTATTATTTGGGTTGCAGTCCCCGCAACAGTGGCTCAACCTTCCCTAAACTACCAACTCGCAATCACTCCGCGACAGTCAGAGGGCGAAACTCCGCAATCCCTCCCCGAACTCTACAAATTGCGCGCTCGCCTCAAAGTACAATTAGATAACCTTGCCAAAACTCCCGACAGCGCCCCGTTTTCCCTAGAACTTTGGAAATCAGCAATCCACCGCCAGCAATCCCAAACTCTGACGCAGCAACTCCAAAACGTTCAAAGTCAGATTCAAATAGAAGAAAGAGCCAAATATAATTGGGACGATGCTGCTAAATTTGCCGCCCAAGCAGTCTTAATTGGACGCACTTCTAATCCTTCTTCTGCTACTTGGGAACAGTCGCAACGCTTGTGGCAAATTGCTATCAATACCCTACGACTCATTCCTCACGGTTCTTTTTTGGCTGAGGGCGCGATCGACAAAACCATCGAATACCAAGGAAACCTCAGTGTCGCTACCTATGAAATGCAAGTTGCACGTTCTGTTGAGAAAGTTAGAGCCGAGGAAGAAGAGATAAGAGAGAGAGCAAGAAAAGAGCAAGAGAAAAAAGAATTTGCTCGTCGAGAAATTGAGAGAAAAGAGCAAGAGAAAAAAGACCTGGCTAGAAAAGAACTTGAAAGGCAAGAATTCCAAAGGCAAGAATTAGCCAGAAAAGAACTAGAAAAGAAAGAACTTGAGAAGCAAGAATTAGCTAGACAAGAACTTGAGAAGCAGGAATTAGCTAGACAAGAACTTGAGAAGCAAGAATTAGCTAGACAAGAAGTAGCCAGACAAGAACTTGAGAAGCAAGAATTAGCCAGACAAGAAGTAGCCAGACAAGAACTTGAGAAGCAAGAACTAGAAAGGCAAGAATTAGCCAGACAAGAACTAGAAAGGCAAGAACTAGAGAGAAATCAGCAAGCAACTTCTCAACCAACTCCTGAATCAACTGCAACACCAACTCCCACCCCAGTTACACCCGCCCTCTCGCCGCCGAACTTTTTCTTTGCGGGAGATACTAACAGAGATGGCCAAATTAACGAGCAAGACGAAGCGGGAAAAGAACAATGGTCTTTGTCCAAAGGCGCGCTAATTTTATTTAGCGATCGCAATAATGATCGCGGCAAGATACCGACTTGGAAACAAACCAAAGTTAGCGCTCCCCGCCGTGCAGCAATGCTTTCTCAAGTTAACTTAACACTGTCTGAAAACTTCAAAACCTCTCAGTTATTTCTCACGGCTGACAGCATTGCTAGCCCTCACATCAGCGTTTTTCAGAAGACGGGAGACGGCTGGCAACCTGTAGATATATCCGGTGCTAAACCTCTAGTTTTCAGCACGAATATTGTTTTAGGTGTCGAAGCCAAACAATTTGCCGATCGCAACTGGAACGGCACTGTAAATCTCAAAGCAACTGCCCAAAACAACGGTCAAGAAATCGCTTCCACAACTATTCAAATGGGCGTTAGTCCTTGGATGATAGCGCCCAATACAGCACCAGTAACCGAAGTTCAGGTCAGCGACAGAGGCTCGGTAAACAGCGAATTTATCTCGCAACTAAAACAAGCAGTAGAACCCACGGGCGCTAAAGTGAAAATTCTCCTGGGCGATCGCACTTGGATGCAAGATACCCAGAAAAACGGATACGTTCAACTCCCCGAAGAATCGAAGATACGCCAGTTTAATGTAGCCCTAAAAAGCAATAGTGAGCCAGAGAAAAACCCGCCTATTAAATCAACTCAAAACCGGGATTGGAAAGTAGTAAAAATTGGCAATCCTCGTTCTTTAGACCCTGTAAGTCAGTGGTCTGACGGGTACGGCAATTTGCAGGTGACACCGCCGATTCCCGGACACCCAATGGGTCGAGTTTATTACGGGAATTCGGGAAATGCTAGTTTTAATCCAGAGGTACTTGATTTTATTCAAGCTCAGAGAATTCAAGGGCCGCCAGTGGATATTGATACTTCTTGGCTTTTGACTCGCCAAGTCGATGAAATTATCAATTTTATTCCCACTCAAACTCCCGGACAATATGTAATGGCGATCGCCAGTCCCGAAGCTGGAGTTAAGCTGTTGGAAGAATTGGAGGGAAGAGGTTACGGCGATGTGACCATAAATCGTGGTTTGAGCACTCAAACAACAGTCAGCGCCGCCTTGCAAAATCGCGCTTTAATTCAACACAATCTCTATTTGCAAAATCAGAAACTTAATCCGATTATAGAGAAGTTGAAAAGAGAGTTTTCACTCGGAGACGACCAAATTATTCAAGTTCCGGTGATGTTTGGCTACAGCGGTTATGCTTGGTGGCCGAATATGGTCAATTCGGTGCCAGTTAACGGCAAGTTGTTAGTTTCAAATCCGCGCGGGCCAATGATTGAGGGTGTAGATTACACTCAGGAAAGATTGCGCCAACTGCTGCTTCCTGCTGGGGTCAGCGTTAGTTTTCTGGATGACAGGTATTATCAAGAATTGAAAGGGAACGTGCAGTCGGCGACGAATACTGTGAGGAAGCCAGAAGACCGACCTTTTTGGCAGTCTTTGCCTAATAATTGATCCCAGTAGTAATTTGCGATCGCAATTTGTACTCAATATTTACGGAAAATTGGTAAATTGCGATCGCCCCAGGAGAGAGATTTCTCGATCGACACGGACGGCATTTTGTCAATAGCCGTGCCGTATTGGTGCAGTGCAGGCGATCGCACGAGTAACGTAAAATGTCTAAAAGCGGTCTTTGTAAAATAAATTTAGCCCCATGAGCGACGAACAGGAAAAAAAACAAATTTTGACTCAGCAACCGGAAACAATTTCGCCTACCAGCGATGAGTTCGATCGCAGTGAAGTTGCCAGTGGCGATTCAACTTCCGTATCAGCAGAAACTCCCGCAGAAATTGCCGCGCCCGAAGATATTTCAGCGCCAATCGACGCAGGCGAAATAATTCCAGTTGCCACCGATAGCACGCCGGAAACAACTCAAATTACAAGTTATCCGCCTCCAACAATTCCAACTGCCAACCCCGAACCAAAACCAGCCCGAGCTTGGCAAATCTTAGCAGTTTTTCTCAGCGGAATGTTAGTCGGTTCCGTCCTTAGTTTCGGCAGTTTGCTAGCGTGGAGAATGTATCAGGAAAGAGCGAACCTTCAAATCAGACTACCCGCTGACGTACCCCTCCCCGAAAGCCCTCCGCCTGTCGCAACAGCGCCCGCCAACCGTCGCCCCGGACTTCCCCCAGCACCTGGAACTCGACTGCCCGCCACAATCTATCCGTCGCCCCGTCCCACTCAAATACCCTCTCTCTCTGGCGTTCCCCAACTTGCTTCGCCGTCACCCTCGCCGTTGCCGTTGCCTTCTCCTTCTCCTTCTCCGGCTGCGGTTGAAACCCCTGTAACCGAGCGAGTTTACTTTAAAGGTGGTGCTACGGGAACTACTCTGAGCAATAGTTTGCGAGCCAACATATCCAGGCGCTACTTACTGGAGTGCAATAGTGGCCAAAGCATGACAATAAATGTTCAAGAAGGTCAAGTTAGCGCCGCAATTATTGCTCCTAACGGTGAAAATTTAGGTACTGCTGACAGCAAAGGTCAGTGGCAAGGTCAACTAGCCAGTAGCGGCGATTATACTATTGAAATTTCAGGCGATCGCCAAGCAAACTACCAAGTGAAAATTGAAGTTAAATAGCAACTATAATTGTATCAGGGGGTAGTTACACAATACATAAACCCGCCCTGGTTCCCAAGTACAAATTACCCATTACTAATTACCAATGGTTGCACAAATATCTCCAAGTATCTACGAAGCAAAAACCCAAGAAATTGCCAAAGAAATCCTGAAGGCAACTCAAGACAAAAAGCGATCTTTTTTCGGTCAACTCCAAGACCAAATGCGCTGGGACGACAAACTCATGGATTGGGCGATGGCTAGCCCCGGACTGCGGGTGCAGTTGTTTCGATTTATTGATTGTTTGCCGGCCCTCCGCAGCAGGCCGGAAATTGCCCGCCACCTGCAAGAATACCTGACGGCTGAAGAAGTAGAATTGCCCGAAGCTTTGAAAAAATTGCTCAATTATACTAACGCTGATTCGATTCCTGGACAATTGGCTGCGACGACGGTTGCGCCTGCGGTGGAAACTTTGGCGCACAAGTATATTTCTGGGGAAAATATCAAACAGGTAGTTAAAACTTTAGAGCGACTTCGCAAAGATAAAATGGGTTTTACAGTTGACCTTTTGGGGGAAGCTGTCATTACTGAAACTGAGGCGCAAATTTATCTTAACCGCTATTTAGAATTGATGGAGGAACTCGCTAATGCAGCAAAAAATTGGTCGCAGGTAGATGCAATTGACAAAGCTGATGATGAAACTTTGCCGCGAGTTCAAGTATCCGTAAAATTAACAGCTTTTTATTCTCAGTTTGATCCGTTGGATGCTAAAGGTAGCGAGGAGAAAGTAAGCGATAGAATTCGCATTTTACTGCGCCGCGCTAAGGAGTTGGGTGCGGCTGTTCATTTCGATATGGAACAGTATGCTTACAAAAGTTTAACTCTGACCATTCTCAAAGACTTATTGTTAGAGGAAGAGTTTCGCAGTCGCACGGATATCGGAATTACATTGCAAGCATATTTGCGCGACAGTGCCCAAGATTTGCAAAACCTGATTTCGTGGGCAAAAAAACGCGGAAATCCGGTAACTGTGCGTCTGGTAAAAGGCGCTTACTGGGATCAGGAAACTATCAAAGCGATGCAGAAAGATTGGCCACAGCCGGTCTACAATGACAAAGTTGCTACCGATGCCAATTTCGAGCAGATGACGCAGTTGCTGCTAGAAAATCACGAATATTTGTATGCAGCTATTGGCAGTCATAATGTGCGATCGCAAGCGAGGGCGATCGCTATTGCCGAGACTCTCAATATCCCGCGCCGCCGCTTTGAAATGCAAGTGCTGTACGGCATGGGCGACAAATTGGCTAAGCTTTTGGTCGATCGGGGTTATCGCGTCCGAGTTTACTGCCCCTACGGCGATTTGCTGCCGGGAATGGCTTATTTGATCCGCCGTTTGCTGGAAAATACCGCCAACAGTTCTTTCATCCGGCAAAGTTCCGAAGAAATGCCGATCGAACAATTGTTAGCCGCGCCCGTTGCTAATGGAAATGACCAGCTAGTTTACAGCAAAGTATTTCCCAACGTTGCCGATACCGACTACGCCAATACCAAATTGCGGCAACAAGCAGAAACAGCCATCAAATCAGTGCGCGCCAACTTAGGTAGAACCTATTTACCGCTAATCAATGGCGAGTACCAAAATACTGAAGCAACAGTTAACTCACTCAACCCTTCCAATCCCACAGAAGTAGTCGGCACCATCGGATTGCTTTCCGAAGAACAAGCCAAACAAGCCCTTGAAGCAGCAAAAGCAGCCTCCACCAATTGGCGAAAAACCCCCGTCCGCCAGCGCGCAGGCGTCCTCCGCAAAGCAGCAGAATTGATGGAACAGCGGCGGCACGAACTGTCAGCTTGGATGGTGTTTGAAGTCGGCAAACCCGTCAGAGAATGCGATGCCGAGGTCTCCGAAGCTATAGATTTTTGCCGCTACTACGCCGACGAAATGGAACGCTTAGAACAAGGTAAAAATTACGATATCCCCGGAGAAACTAACCGCTACACCTATCAGCCGCGCGGCATTTCTTTAATCATTTCACCTTGGAATTTCCCCCTGGCAATTCCCGTTGGCATGACAGTTGCATCGCTGGTGGCAGGTAATTGTACTTTACTCAAACCTGCGGAAGTTTCCTCTGTAATTGCAGCAAAAATCACAGAAATTTTGCTAGAAGCTGGTATTCCCAAAGGCGTATTTCAATACGTGCCTTGCAAAGGTTCCACCGTCGGCGCTTACATGGTGAAACATCCTGATGTTCACATGATTACTTTCACCGGTTCTCAGGAAGTGGGCTGTCAGATTTATGCCGATGCTGCGATTTTGCAGCCGGGACAAAAACACCTGAAACGAGTAATTGCTGAAATGGGCGGCAAAAATGCAATTATTGTCGATGAAAGTGCGGATTTAGACCAAGCAGTTGCAGGCGTAGTTTATTCGGCATTTGGATACAGCGGTCAAAAATGTTCTGCTTGTTCGCGAGTAATTGTAGTCGAATCGGTGTACGATAATTTTGTGGCAAGATTGGTAGAAGCGACGCGATCGCTCAATGTCGGCCCAGCAGAAAATCCCGGCACTCAAGTCGGTCCTGTGATCGATGCAAATGCCCATGCGCGCATCCGCGAATACATCGAAACAGGCCACGCCGAAGCTAACATAGCTTTAGAAATGCCGGCACCGGAAACCGGTTATTTTGTCGGCCCAGTCATTGTTACGGAAGTATCGCCCACAGCAACTATCGCCCAAGAAGAAATTTTCGGCCCCGTTTTGTCGGTGATTCGGGCCAAGAATTTCAGCGAAGCGATTGCTATTGCTAACGGCACAAATTTTGCTTTAACCGGCGGATTGTATTCTCGCACACCTTCGCATATCGATCGAGCCACATCCGATTTTGAAGTCGGAAATCTGTACATAAATCGCGGAATTACCGGCGCGGTGGTATCGCGGCAACCCTTCGGAGGATTCAAACTTTCGGGAGTTGGTTCTAAAGCTGGTGGCCCGGATTATTTGCTGCAATTCCTTGAACCCCGCACAATAACCGAAAATATTCAGCGCCAGGGTTTTGCGCCGATTGAAGGAGTAGATGATTAATCATTCCTTTGTTCGTAGTGAGCACTGAAGTCCTCTTTTTCTCTCTGGCTGTTCAGTTAGTAGGGTGCGCCTAGCGCACCTTACGGGTGGGGTAACAGAAAAAAATTATGCTAGATCAGCTAGTTATAAAATGGAATCTACTAAAGATCGCGATCGACTAAATTCTCACAACCCTTCACTTGACAAGTGGCTGCGATTTTTAATTATAGCCGTATTAGTCATCGGTATTTTATTTCGGTTCGCCAATCTCGATCGCAAATTTTACTGGATCGACGAAACATATACTTCTTTGAGAGTTTCTGGCTACACCGAAGCCGAAATAATCAAACAAATTTCGTACCAGAAAATAACCTCGCCCTCGGATTTACAAAAATATCAGCAGATAAATTCCGAAAAAACTTTAAGCGATACCCTGAATTCTTTAGCAGCGGAAGACCCCCAACACCCGCCGCTGTATTACGTACTAGCGCGATATTGGGCGCAATGGTTCGGCAGTTCCGTTGCAGCAATGAGAAGTTTGCCCGCCGTGATTAGCTTGCTAGTATTTCCCGCAATTTATTGGCTGGCTTGGGAGTTATTTGAATCTTCAGCAGTGGCGTGGATGGCGATCGCAATTTTCGCAATTTCTCCCTATCACATCTTGTTTGCCCAAGAAGCAAGACAGTACAGTTTGTGGACAGTAACTACTATTTTATCCAGCGCAGCGTTGTTACGAGCAATGCGCCCTGACGAAAATCAAAAACCTCTCGCCCTCGTTCTTTCTTGGGCGCTTTATGCAGGCACAGCAACACTGGGATTGTACACCCACTTGTTATTTGTCTGTGTAGCTGCCGCCCACGCCATCTACGTCGCAGTTATTGCCAACTGGCGCGATGTTAAAACATTTATTGCCTATTATATAGCAGCTTTAATCGCCTTTATCGGCTTCATGCCTTCCCTTGTCAATACTGTAGAAAGCTTTAAACAAATTAGAAGCACAACAGCATGGGCAGAACAGACAAATTTCTTAAGATTAGTCAGCAGGTGGGTGGGTTCCGTCAGCATAGCATTTTTTGATATTGGGGTTGATGGAACTGCCAACGCCACACAAGTAGCCTTGCTAGTTCCTGTGGGCATAATCCTGCTAGCTTTAGTCTGCTATGCCCTTTATTTTCTGTGCAGACATACACCAAAGCGAGTGTGGTTGATAGTATTGTTATTAATTGCAACAACGGCTTTGTTTTTAGCAGTACCTGATATAATGAAAGGTGGGAGGCGATCGGCAAATCCGCGATATTTAGTTCCTTTTTATGTGGGAATTCAGCTAGCAGTGGCTTACCTGCTCTCTGCGAAAATCAGTAACAATTTAGATAACTTCAAACAGCAAAGACTGTGGAAAATAGTTATAGTTGCACTGTTTGTCGCAGGTATTATATCCGGTGGAGTTAGTTCCCAAGCAGACATTTGGTGGAATAAAGGCAG
Organism: Microcoleus sp. S13_B4; assembly: GCF_036700885.1. Classification (NCBI taxonomy): domain Bacteria; kingdom Bacillati; phylum Cyanobacteriota; class Cyanophyceae; order Oscillatoriales; family Microcoleaceae; genus Microcoleus; species Microcoleus sp. S13_B4. Next base: position 19,155 of record NZ_JAUBPU010000007.1, on the reverse strand, counting down.
CGGTTGGTTGCGCGCATTAGCAGTAGCTGGGACTGTCAATAAATCCAGCAATCCCCTAATTATCAGCGATGCCTCTATCGAATATATGATGCCTTTAAGTTATTACCTAGAACCAAAAGTCAAACTGCTAATAGAACCCCGCTGTTACACTTCTTGCTACAAAAATCGAGAATTGGCACAGAAAAAACCGCAACCGCCGCCAATTCCCGAGGGTTTCAGTGAGTTGTTTTTATACAGACCCTCCTCTACTTTGCGATCGGCAATTCAGCAACAAAACTATCAAATAGCTCCGGCTGACGCTAATGTTGAGCTTACTCTATGGAAAATTACCAAAAAATAACCTCAAAAATTAAAGCAAAAAATGTCTTTTTCACCGCGACATACTGCCCAGAAACGGGGTTTTTAGAAGTATGTCGCAAGTAGAGTAGAATAGGGCTGCTTTTAGCGGTAAGCTAGAAGTTAATAATCAAAAAATAAGATCAAAAATCTCAAATGACAGTCACTGAAACCTCCAACATTCGTAAACTGCTGTGTGATCCAGACTTAGGGCTGATTCCTCACCTAGAAAAGTGCCTGAAAGATTTGCACTCATCTGCGATCGCCAGTGGAGAGAAATTCAAGGTAGAACCTTACGATATAGAACTCAAAAGCTGCCACACCCAGAAGCATCCCAACGACCAAAAACCCCTCGTCACCCAGTCAGTGTTAATAAAAGTTCCCCTGACGGGGAAAGTTCAAGACAAGATGCACCTATATCTGATCGCAACTGAGTTGCAGAACCAAATCGACTTCAAAATTATCGACTGGAGTGCCTTAGAACGCCGTCAATACGACATTCAGGGCATCCCCTTAAAGCAGCCGATCACCAAAATAGACGGCGAGATGAATTACGAGTTAGTATTCGATCGACCAAACTACTGCTGCATTACCCTATGCCGCCAATTTGACTTAACTTACGCCGCCAATTTTTAATACTAATTCTGAAAAGTAGTGATACAGATTGATTGTACGGAAGCGTCTGTAGGGACACGGCATTGCCGTGTCCGGTGCGGGGAGTAAAACACGGCATTACTGTGTCCCTACAGTGAATAATTGATATAAGATTGAGGATTGTATATCGATCGCACTTGCATCAAATTCAAACCGCTCGATTGGCAGTTTCCGCCAGAATCCTCTTAATATCAGCAGGAGTCAGGCTCGGATTTGCTTGTAACATTAAAGCTATCACGCCGGATACTTGTGGCACTGCCATTGAAGTACCCGCAAAATATCGATAGGGAATCCCCGGTTGAGAAAGCGGCACAGTTGAATAAACATCACCCGAATCAGCCATGCCACCGTCGCCGCCGGGAGCAACAAAATAATTAATTGTCTCCGCACCCGCCCGGTTAGAATAATCCCCAAACAAGCCATTTCGGGTAACACCACCGACAGCAATTCCTACCTCATTGGCAAACCGAGCCGGATAATCAGCTTGTGGGCGAGCATCATTTCCCGCCGCCGAAATCACGATCGCCCCTTGAGCTTCAGCGGCTCGAATCGCATCCAATTCTTGATCGTTTAACTGGAGGCCGCCCAAACTCACATTAATTATCTTCGCGCCATTTGCCACCGCATAATTAATCGCATTAATTTCATCTCTAATTTTGCCGACTCCCGCTTCATCGAGTATTTTCAAAGGCATAATCTTCGCAGTTGGAGCTGTGCCAGTAATCCCAACCCCATCTTTTTTCGCAGCAACTAAACCCGAAATATGAGTGCCGTGATTGTTATCATCCATCGGGTCATTATCGTTGTTGACAAAATCCCATCCCCGGAAATCATCAACAAAGCCATTGCCATCGTCATCAACCCCGTTGCTAGCTTTATTGCGACCGATCGCATCAACACCGGTTTCCCCCACATTGCTCCAAATATTCCCGCTCAAATCCGGGTGATTGTAGTCAACTCCGCTATCAATAACTGCCACGACAATTCCGTCTCCAGTCAACCCCCGGGCCCAAACTTCTGGAGCTTTAATTAAATCTCTGCCCCACTCGTCCCCACCCAAGTCGGGAACATCAGGAAAAGTTGCAGTACCTTGAGCTTTAGCAACTGCCGCCGCTGCATTCACCAAACCGAACCCAAAACGAGAGTCAAAACCCTGCAAGTTGCTCGGATTGTTAGCAGAAACAGTTGCCGGGGTTGCCGACAGATTTAGGGAGAAATTTGTACTACCTTGGTATTGATAAACTCGGACAAAGTAAGTTCCTGCTGCCAAAGCGTTGATGTCGATCGACTCTGGCGATAAATCCGGTTGTTGAGAAGAAGCAATAATATCGGTGAAGTCAATAGAATTGTCGCCATTAATATCTTTAATCACAGCAACGTCAACATCGGCTGTCAAACCGCTGACTGTTAATTTAAAGTCGCTAGTTGCAGGCAAAGTAAAGCGGTAAAGGCTGTCTGGCCGGGCGTTGCTAACCGAGTCTGCGATCGTTTGAGTGCCGCCCAAAACGCCTAAATCGCGAGCTTGATCCAGTTGGTTGCCCAATACGGTAGTTGCAGAGATGAATGTATCGGCGAGGTCTTGTGGAGATGCGTTGGTTACCAAGCCTAAAATAGCATTGGATTGGCGAATTTTAATTAATGTATTGGAAATACCGGGGGCGATCGATATTTCTTCGAGAATCAAGTCAGCTTCGGTAAGGTTGTCAGTTAGTCCGATCGAATCCACAAAACTGTTAAAGTCAGTAATAACGTCTGCAGCAGCCGGATCGGAGACTGCGGAGTTGCTGCGGAGGACAAAGGTATCTGGGCCCAAACCCCCTGTCAGCGTATCTTTGCCCCCATCGCCCACTAAAACGTCGCTACCGCCGCCGCCGTTGAGGGCGTCATCTCCCTTACCTCCCTGCAAGGTATCGCTGCCGGCATCCCCAAACAGGATGTCGTTGCCGGCACCACCGTTGAGCAAATCGTTGTCCGCACCCCCTAACAGGGTATCGGAATTGCCACCGCCGAGAATGCGATCGTTACCATTATCACCGCTGATGCGATCGGCATCCGAGGAACCGACAATAAAATCGTTGCCGCCGAGGGCAAAAAGTCCGTTAGGATAAGGAGTCAAAAAGCCCTGAGTCAAGGCGAAACTATTGGGGCTATCATCTAACAGATAGGAAAGACCGTCAGGGCTCGGGCCGGGCATAGAAATGTACTCCTAGCGAGGTATATCGATCTAAATTTTAGATTTTAAATTTAAGTTTGTGGTTAAACACGCCCTAAATAGTCTGTAAGGCGGGCATTACGCATAGTCTTTAGAGGTCTGCATAGGTTAGGTTAAACAGATTTATTCCGTTATATCATGCCGTGTAAATCAACCACAATTCCGCCTTGGCCAATCTAAAATATAAAATCTCAAACAGTATAACTTAATCCCAAATTCAAAATCGGGATCAGAAAATGGGAAAACAACACTTGCATCGAATTCAGATTTTTTTAAATGTCGCGAAATCGCATTTAAAGCCTTATTTGCGCTATTTGATTTTGGGCGGGACGTTTTTATTTATTGCCAAAGCTTTTTTAACTCACTGGCGAGAAGTCGCGAATATCCAAATTCGAGCCGAAAGTTTTCCGTTGCTGGCGATCGCCCTTGGCGTCACTTTATTGTCTCTAATTTTTGTCGGCTGGGTGTGGATGTTGATTTTGCGAGAATTCCGTCAACCTGTAACTGCCGCCTGGGCGATTCAAGTTTTTCTCAAAACTAATATTGCCAAGTATTTGCCGGGGAATATTTGGCATTTTTGGGGTCGAATATTGGAGGCGAAAAAGGCAGGTATTTTTCCGAAAGCTGCTACTCTCAGCGTGTTGCTGGAACCGCTGCTGATGGCTTCTGCTGGCGTCCTGATTGGGTTGATTTGTTTTGACAAATTCAATGGGTTTTTGCGACTGGTCGGTTGTGTTGCTATTTTAACCGCGATTCATCCCCGAATTTTAAATCCGATCGTTCTCTTTGTAGAGCGGTTGAAGTTATCAAAGAACAATGGGGAAAATTCAGAAGTTGGGGAGGATCGGGGCGAGCGACCAACTTTGCGTTTAGAGTCTACCTCCAATATAAATAAAAAAACATCTAGTGTCAAGTCTAAGCGCCAAATTAATTGGCCAATTAAACGCTATCCTTTAGTGCCGTTAATCGGACAAATGTGTTTTATCGGATTGCGGGGCTGCGGTTTTTTGCTAACTGTAATGGTTTTAACTCCGGTGAATTTTAGCAATATTCCCAACTTGTTCGGTGCTTTTTGTTTTGCGTTTGTTGTCGGTTTAGTTGTGCCTGGTGCACCGGGGGGAATGGGAGTATTTGAAGCAACGGCGATCGCCCTGCTGTCCGATCGCTTTTCTACGGGTATAATTCTGAGTGCCGTGGCTTTGTATCGGATAATTAGCATTCTGGCGGATGTTTCGGGTGCTGCTTTGGCAAAGCTCGATCGCCAGCGCGATCGGCGCAGTAAGTGATATCATGTTCGGTCGAGCGACCTCGATTTTTGTAGGGTATCCCCTCACCAACAATACCTGCCAATAATTGACAAGCTCAAAAACCCGCCCCGACCGGGATATTATGGTTAATCGATTGGACATGATATGAGTGGGAAAATATATAATGCCAGCGGACTTGCCGCGATTAGCCGAGTCGAAAATATGTATTTTTATTAAGATTTTTTGCTTACGTACGTATGCTGGTATAGTTGAGCTTAGACAGAATTTTTTTAAATGATCTGTTTTAGTTCATCAAGAACAAAGCCACAAAGAATAGAGTCTGAATCAATAAATTTAAGACTGGCAAGCAAACCGAGTTGCTCTCATAAAAATTACAATTTTAGGTATTTGTACCTCAAAGAAACGTTTTTTTTGAGTTCGGGTGTGGTAGTCCTGGATTTATGAAAAATTGTTAACTTTAGGATATAGGGTACACAGCCATGATGCCAGTTTTATCAGCAGGTGCGAGCAAACTTACGAATCAAATGAACGCGGGCAAAGAGAGTTGTGGGGAAAAGAGCGATCGGCCCAATAACCCCAGTACAATAGTATTTATCGATACGGCAGTAGCAGACTATCAAACACTCCTAGATGGAGTGAAATTGGGAGTAGAAGCAATAGTTATCGACTCGCACAGAGATGGAGTCGAACAAATTAGCGAAGTGTTAGCTAACCGCACTAATATTGACAGCATTCATCTAGTTTCCCACGGCGAACCGGGAAGCTTGCAACTCGGTAAAACCAGACTGTCTGTTGATAACCTAGAAGATTATAGCCAGCAATTGCAGCAATGGCGGCGCGCTTTAACAATTGATGCAGACATCCTGATTTACGGCTGCAACGTAGCAGCAGCATCCCCCGCTTGTCAGAAAGTCCGCCAGGGAATTTATTCCCTGTCTCAAAGCGAAAGTCGGTTGAAACCGACTAAAAACAATTTCATTAAACAGTCCTCTTTAGAGAACTTTTGCTATGAGACGGGGGTTGAAACCCCCGGCGGAATCGAGGGCGAACTCGCCTTAGAATACTTTGGTGAAACGAGAAGTGAAACCTCCAGCGGACTCGATGAACAAGCCGTAGATGGTGAGCACTTCCTCTACCGCATTGCATCCCTCACTGGTGCAAATATCGCCGCATCCAAGCATCTCACGGGGAGTGCAAAATTAGGTGGGAATTGGGAACTAGAAGAAAAAATCGGCAATATCAAATCGCCCCTAGCATTCGAGTCAGACGCAATGGAAAATTATGCGTCGGTTTTGGCTATCTATAGTGTTACTGATACTTTAGAGGGCGCTACGGGTTCTCTGCGAAATGCGATCCAACAAGCCAATTCCAATCCCGGATTAGACACAATTAACTTTAACATTCCCGGCACTGGCCCTTATACCATTACCCTTAATCAAGCCTTACCTGTCATCACCAGCCCAGTTATTATCAATGGCAAATCTCAACCTGGATATGCTGGCAAACCCCTTATCGAACTCAAGGGTAATTTAGTACAACAACCAGCCTCATCTGCCAATTTTCCTTATATTAATGGTTTAGATTTAGGCAAAAGCCCTTTTGGTGGCGCAGAAGATTCCAGTGGCAGTACCATTCAAGGATTGGTTATTAACGGATTTGGCAAGGGCGGAAATTCCACTTTAGGTCACGGCATTGGGGTACAGACTAACAACAACACCATCCAAGATAACTACATTGGTACTGATATTAGCGGTACGACTGCTGTAGGCAACACTTTGGCTGGGATCAGAATCCAAAGTGACACTCAAAACAATCCTCCTATTGTCACCCCCATAACAGGTAATATTATCTCGCGCAACGTCATTTCTGGTAACGGTGATTTAGGAATAGGGGGCATCTTTATTCCAGGGCCAGCCAGCAATACCAAAATTACTGGCAACTACATCGGTACAGATTCAACGGGTACAATAAACTTAGGCAATGGTGGCGATGGTATTTTTATCCTTCGCCAAAATACGAATAATACTATCATCGGTGGCATTGCACCCGGAGAAGGCAATATCATTGCTAACAATAAAGGCAGCGGTATTGAGGTTGTTGGTAATACCGGCGGCCACACTATCCAAGGTAATAGAATTTTTAATAACAGACGATTAGGCATTGACTTAATCGGTACTACTGGTCTCACTTCCAACGATTTGGGGGATGCGGATAAAGGCAGCAACAACCTGCAAAATTACCCGGTTCTGACCTCACTTAGCGGCAATACAGTCAGCGGCATTCTCAACAGCACTCCTAACGCCAACTTCCGCATCGAATTCTTTGCTAATAGCAGTTATGACCCCGCAGGTACAGGTCAAGGTGAAACTTTCCTGGGTTTCCAAGACGTTACTACAGATAGCGCTGGCAATGCTAATATCAACTTCCCCTACACTCCAGTAGCAGGCAAACCTGTTCTCGCTGCTACTGCTACTAATAAAACTACAGGCGATACCTCAGAATTTTCCCGTCGTAATCAATCTCCTATTAATTCAATACCGGGAAGAACAACCACCACCACAACTAACCCGAATAATATTACCATCAATAGCGGAGACGTTGTATATAACGTTTTAGCGACACCCTATCCGTCTGCTATTGACGTTTCAGGTGTAACAGGAAAAGTAGACAGCGTTACCATCACTCTCAACAATGTTCAAACTTCTAACTCAGTCAATGGTGGACCGCAGAACATCAACCTCTTGCTAGTTGGGCCGGAGGGACAAAATGTGGTGTTAATGTCTCACGTTCCATATGAACTACTCAACAACGTCACACTGAAGTTGGATGATAATGCAGCCTCTTTTCTTTATAATTTTTCTAATTCTACAGTACCAACTATCACTTCAGGCAACTACAAACCGAGTAACTATTCAGCAAATGGTTTTCGCGATATTTATCCCTTAACTCTACCGGGACCGACACCGACAGGAGCACCAGAAGGGCCTTACGGTTCGACTCTTTCTGTTTTTAATAAAACTAACCCCAACGGCACTTGGAAATTGTATGCAGTTGATGCCAACCAATATAATGCTAAAGCTTCCAATGCGACTACTCCAGGAAATATTGCTAGCTGGAGTGTCAACATTACTACTGATGGCAAAGAAACGACGACTCAAAATACTCCTCGCATCTTCTCTGCTAGCAACAGCAATAGTATCTCTGTATCCGATTCAGATAGCGAGTTGGTGGAAGTTAATCTCAGCGTTACCAGCGGCACTCTTACACTCAAGTCGCTGACGGGAGTTACCGGATCGGGGAATGGCAGCAACAGCCTAATTTATACGGGAAAACAGGCTGATATTAATGCTGCTTTAGAGGGTTTAACTTATACGCCGAATCCGAACTTTGTTGGAACAGATACGCTGACTTTGACGACAAACGATCGCGGAGCTCCAGAATTAGGCGGAACTCAAACCGATAGCGATCGTGTGGATATTACCGTCAATCCAACAACTCCGACTCCAACAACTCCGACTCCAACAACTCCGACTCCAACAACTCCGACTCCAACAACTCCGACTCCAACAACTCCGACTC
>NZ_JAUBPU010000007.1:0-11006 GCF_036700885.1 Microcoleus sp. S13_B4 | reverse complement strand
ACAACTCCGACTCCGACAACTCCGACTCCAACCACTCCGACTCCAACCACTCCGACTCCGACAACTCCGACTCCGACAACTCCGACTCCAACAACTCCGACTCCAACAACTCCGACTCCGACAACTCCGACTCCAACAACTCCGACTCCGACAACTCCGACGCCAACCACTCCAACTCCAACAACTCCGACTCCGACAACTCCGACGCCAACCACTCCAACTCCAACCACTCCGACTCCGACAACTCCGACTCCGACAACTCCGACTCCAACCACTCCGACTCCAACCACTCCGACTCCGACAACTCCGACTCCGACAACTCCGACTCCGACAACTCCGACTCCAACCACTCCGGCTCCAACCACTCCGACACCTGCGGAAACTTCTACTCCGACGCCGACTGCTGCTGAAAATCCGACGCCGACGCCAACTCCGACTCCTGCGGAAACTCCGACGCCGACTCCACCGACGCCAACTCCGACTCCTGCGGAAACTCCGACGCCGACTCCACCGACGCCTGCGGAAACTTCTACTCCGACGCCGACTGCTGCTGAAAATCCGACGCCAACACCAACGCCAACGCCTGCGGAAACTCCGACCCCAACACCGACGCCAACTCCAACACCTGGGGAAACTCCGAACCCAACACCGACGCCAACGCCAACACCGACGCCTGCGGAAACTCCGACGCCAACACCGACGCCAACACCATCAGTATCTGTTGTTACAACAGGAAGTGATACTGATTGCATTTGCAATACTATTGAGTATCCAACAGTCGATCGCCCAAACCAAGCTGACAAGATTATCAACGGCAATGGTAGCGGTGAAATTCAGTTTGGCACACCGGAAAATGATGCTTTTTACGGCAGTCCAAATCCGAATATTTTCGATGCGGATTTAGGCGATGACAACCTCTACGGCGGTGAAGCAGACGACATCCTTTACGGCAACCGAGGCAATGATTTCATTGAGGGCAACCACGGAGATGATATTCTTTTTGGCGGCAAGAATAATGACATCATTCTTGGCGGTGAAGGCGAAGATATCATCTTCGGAAATCGCGGCAATGATTCAATAAATGGTAAAGAAGACGACGACTTAATTTTTGGCGATGAAGGTGCTGATTTTATCGACGGCGGCAAAGGCAGCGATATCGCATTTGGAGGCAAGGGAAATGATATAATCTTCGGCAGCGAAGGGGAGGATTCTCTCTACGGCAATTTGGGTGATGATACCCTCTGCGGAGGTGCTGGCAATGATTGTCTGACTGGAGGTGCGGGCAATGATTTGCTAGACGGGTGCGATGGAAATGATACTTTCTTTGGTGGCCAAGGTAATGATACTTTGATTGGCGGTTTGGGGGAAGATTGTCTAATTGGAGGTGCTGGGAGCGATCGCTTTTTACTGTCTGCCAATTCTGGTATCGATATTATTGCCGATTTTGAAGCGGGAAAAGATTTGCTGATACTAGCTAAGGGCTTGACATTCGAGCAATTAACTCTTACTGAAAATAGCGGTGCAACATTCATTCAGTTTGTGCAAACAGGAGAAATTATTGCTGCTTTAAACGGAGTTTCGGCTAGCAGAATAAGCGCCAGCGATTTCAATTTAATTTAAACAGGCTGACCACTGATGCACGTCGGCAACAAACGGTGTCCCGGAAGTATACTTTTTGTGCCGATCGAGCATCTCCTACCTGACACACCCTACCGCAACTTTCTCTTTCTCCTCTAACTCTGTGCCCTCTGCGGTTAAAAACTTTAATTCTTATATGAATTAAAGCATTTTTTCCAGAAATTGCTTGGCGCGATCGCACTTCGGGTTGCTAAAAAACTCCTGCGGCGGCACATCTTCCGCCACCTTTCCGCCATCGAGAAACAATATCCGGTGGGCGACTTCCCGCGCAAAACCCATTTCGTGAGTTACAATTGCCATTGTAATTCCCGTTTTCGTCAAAGCTTTCATCACATCTAACACTTCTTTAACCATTTCAGGATCGAGTGCAGAAGTCGGTTCGTCCATCAACAAAATTTCCGGTTCCATAGCCAAACAGCGGGCGATCGCCACCCGCTGTTTTTGTCCCCCCGAAAGCTTAGAAGGATAAACGTCCGCCTTATCTGACAAACCCACTTTTTCTAGCAATTCTAACCCCTTTAGACGCGCCTCATCCTTAGCCACCTGCTTCACCTTTACAGGCGCATACATCACATTTTGCAGTACAGTCATGTGCGGGAACAAGTGGAAATGCTGAAAAACCATCCCCACTTTCTGGCGGATTTTCAGAATATCTGCTTTCGGCAGAGTAATATCCACTCCGTCAATGTATATGTGTCCAGAAGTCGGAATTTCCAGTAAATTCAAACACCGCAAAAAAGTAGACTTGCCGCACCCCGAAGGGCCGATAATGGCAATCACTTCTCCTTTATGAATCTCAGTAGTTATCTCGCGCAAAACCTTCAGATTGCCAAAAGATTTATACAGGCGATCGACCTTAACTGCTACTTTGGAGTCTACGTTCGAGTACATTGGCCCCCCAAGTTAAACTAAGCACCATCAAATAATAAATTGCGCCGACAAATATCAAAGGTTCAAAGTAAATATACTTTTCTGCTCCCACAATTGTAGCGCGGCGCAGCAAGTCTTCTACGCCTATTACTGAAACTAAAGCTGAATCCTTCAGCAAAGCAATACTTTCATTCACCAATGCAGGCAAAATATTTTTCAACGCTTGCGGCAAGATAATATCGCCCATCATCAGTTTGTATGGAACGCCAAGGGATTCTGCGGCTTCTTTTTGACCTTTATCTACGGCTTGAATTCCGGCGCGGATTGTTTCGGAAATATAAGCCCCAGAATTCAGGAAAAAAGTAATGACGCCAGCTTGCAGCGCCGATATATTATAGCCCGTAAGCTGCGGCGTGGCAAAATAAACTAAAGTCAACTGCAAAATTAGCGGTGTTCCGCGAAAAATTGAGGTATAAGCAGTGGCAAACCAGAACAGCGGTTTAATGCTAGAAATCTTAAACAGAGACAGGACGATTCCCCAGATAAATCCGAGAAATGCCGACAGCAAGGTAAAAGTTAGCGTTACCCAAATCCCGGACAAAATATAAGGCAAACTCGGCAAGATTTTGCCAAAATCTAACCCGAACTTGGGCGCTACCGCAGGCTGATTTGCTTGAGCAGGTTCTTGCGGAATCGGTCGAGAAAACCACTTAGTAGCTAGTTCCTTAATTTGACCGCTGGCTTTCATTTGCTGGAGGACTCGGTTGAATTCTGGAACTAATCTGGAATTTTTCGGAAAGGCGATCGCCGAACCGCTTTCTTCCGTATTCGGGATTGTGTTAAATTCCAAGTCCGGGTTCGCTGCGGCATAACCCGTAGCGACAGTATCCTCGATCACTCCCGCCGCGAGGCGGTTCGATTTAATTTCTTGAATGATGTCAGGAATCCTATTGAGAGCAGCCAGTTGCACACCGGCCATTTTTTTCACAGCTTCCTGCTGAATGCTTCCGAGTTGAACGCCTACTTTTTTCCCGGCTAAATCTTCAGCTTTGGTCAAATTGCTGCCTTTATTGGCGACAATTGTATTTTGAGCTTTGTAGTAAAGGTCAGAAAAAGCAACATTTTTTTTCCTTTCTGCTGTGGGCGTCATTCCAGCCATCACAAAATCGGCTCGGCCCGCCTGCAAAGCGGGAATTAATCCGTTAAAATCCATGCCAATTATTTTCAGATCGTAGCCTAATTTTTTAGTAATATATTTGGCAATATCGATGTCAAAACCGATGATTTCGTTGCCGCTAACAGCCGTATCTTTAAATTCATAGGGCGGGTAGTCTGGGGAAGTCGCGAGTGTTAAAGTCTTGTTGGCTTGGGCGTAGCTGGCGATCGCAATTAAACAAAAGGCGATCGCGATCGCCGCCCCCAGCATTGATTTTAATTTTAAACGTTTCATATCGAACATTGTCCTAAAAAATTCCCTCGCCCACAAAATATACCACAAATCGGAATCAAGTCACCTTTGTAAAGGAAGATATATTCCTGGACGCATGGGTTGCGAGAAACCGGGTTTTATGGACAGAAAAATTGCATAATTAGCCTTTAACAAGGGTAAAAAACCCGGTTATAAAGGTATTAATGCGCCCAGGGCTAGAAATAGATAATTGTGCTACCAACTTATATTTAAAAAATGTCCGAAATGCACCAATTTTTACATTTTAGAAAGTAAAGCTTGTCCGCACAACTCCCACCAATGTTGTACCGTTGTCCTATAGCAAGTCTATTTGAGTCATGAATGTAGAACAACCTGAAACGCTTGTGATGATTGAATCGATTGTTTACAAATCAAATGGTTTTGCTATATAGCATTTCTCAGAAATATGAGGTATGATATAACTGACTTGAACGGAGTGAAAAATATACAAACCTAAAATGTTATGCAGCTCTAATTAAATGGAGCGCTATTCGAGCAGTAGTCCCTCGCCCCAGAGCAGTCACTCGAATGACAACTATCAAGAATTTTAGCAAGTATCACACAGTAAAAATGAAAACTTATTCTCTTGATTTTAGACAAAAAATTCTGGACGTGTACCATAATGAACCGCTGTCACAAAGAGCAATAGCCAACCGTTTTTGTGTAGCTCTAAGTTTTGTCCAAAAAATAATTAAACAGTATCGTGAGACCCAAAATATTGCTCCTCGAACTGAGCGATGCGGAGTCAAATTAAAACTGAATGCAGAGCAACTGCTGATTTTAGCGGAATTGATTGAAGAAAATAATGATGCAACTCTCGAAGAACTCCGTTATTTACTGTACCAAAAAATTGGTTTTACCATCAGCGTAGCAACGATGGGAAGAATGGCAAAACTCTTAAACATGACATTAAAAAAAAAACTCTTTTCCCGTCAGACAAAGGCACTGACAGAGTTCAGAATCTGCGATACGAGTTCTGGCAAAAAATCCGAGAAGTTTGTTTAAAAGACTTAGTATTCATTGATGAATCAGGAGTCAACTTGGCAATGGTTAGGTTATATGCTAGGTATGCAAAAATGTTCAAGGGCTAGGGGACAAAAACCAAATAAACGGGGGGAAAATGTCTCCATAATTGGAGCCATATCGGTCAATGAAGTCCTAACATCCGTCAATTTAACAGGTACAACTGATACAATTACATTTGAGGCTTTTATTAAGCTGTTCATCATTTAAATTTTCGAGGCTATCTAAGCCAGTAAAGGGTTTCAACCTCTGAAACACGCATTTTAAATGCACAACAGCTTATCCGAAAGCTAGTACCAAAACTCTGGAAAGGTGCTTGTGTAGTGATGGATAATTGTACTATTCATACCGGAGAAGAAATAGAAAAAGCCATCAAAAAGAAAGGGGCAAAATTAATATACTTGTCGCCCTATTCGCCAGACTTCTCGCCAATTGAACATTTATGGTCAAAACTCAAAAACATTCTCCGTTCTATCAAGACGACTAATTATCGAGAATTAGCAAAAGCGATAGAGTTTGCCTTCAATCAAGTTACATTATCCGATATGAGGAATTGGTTTACTCACTGCTGTTATTGTACCTCATCTTTCTAAGAAACGCTATAGTTGCGATCGGTATTTGTAATCATCCAGCATATTCCATTTGTGGAACACGGTATTCAGCAGATCAGAGCAAAAGCTGATTGGGCGCGCGTTCCTTACGATTTGTTGGAACTGATCTCGAATCGGATTGTGAATGAGGTTAAGGGGGTGAACCGGGTGGTTTACGATATTACTTCTAAGCCGCCGGGAACGATCGAGTGGGAGTGATACCATTGTTGATTATTGATTTTCGATTTGGATAGATGCCGTCTGTAAGTCCTGTGTTAATTACAGGACTTACACAGAAAATTTATAGTCTAAGAGTCAACTGTCAACTGTCAACTGTGTTGAATAGTGTTGCAAAAATGCTTGCAGTTCTGTCCGTCCTTGTTGGGTAATTGAGTTGTAGAAGACTTCTTTTTGTCCATTGGGAGTGTAGAAACGATAAAAGCGTCGATCTCGATCGATTGGTCGCAGGTATACTAAGGGAACGCCAACAGATGCAAGGAGTCGGGCTTTTTTGCGATCGCGCTCCTGCACCTCTGGGCGATCGTGCCAATGAGATTGACATTCTATCACCAGTTTGGCTTTGCGACTAGCACCACAGCCGCGTTCCATCAAGGCGATATCGACTCTGGAACTCACCCAAAATTTCCAAAGTTCAATGGGAAGACGGGTGAAAGTTTCTCGACGAGAACAGATCATTTCTAGGGGAACTTGGGGACAGTAACGGAAGCAATCGCCTAAAATCATCTCTAGAATATCGATAGCGATCGTTTCTAACTCGTTGATGATTTCTCCGCTTTGGAATTGCGGAAAGATTTGCAGCGAATCATCATCGCTGTTGAAGTCGAACTCGTCTGAATAGTTGTAAGTGCAAGTCATTGATATAAATTTGAACTCGATACTTTGAGGTTATCGAGATAAAGTTGTATAGTCCAGAGACAGTAAGTGCAGTTAGCAAGATTCTTAACTGCACTTATCTGCACTCTCCAATAATCCGTCCAGTTTGCTAAAGTAAAGAAGATGACTAGCACAACAACTTTCAGCAGCCAATGACAGCAACTAGCAAGAGAAGAAGAGGTTTTCTCCCCAATAGAGAAGGGTTAGCAATTTTAGAAGCGAGGAGACTGGAAAAGGGTTATACCCATGACTCGCTTGCACAAGCAGCAGGACTCAATGGTGACGATCAGGTTAGAAGGCTGTTTAATCCGCACTGGGACTACAAGGTACAAAGAGATGCCATAGAAAAAATTGCTGCGATTCTAGAACTGCAACCCACTAAGTTTATTGAAGATTGGCTTCCCAAGTCTAGAGATTCTAAACAAAAACAAACACCTATAGACGTAACTAATATTGATTGGCGGAAAGTCTGCTTAGTCATGCTAGATCGGCAGCAAAAAGAACAGCGAATTAGGCGTAAGGCAACTGAAAAGGGATTTGAAATCAATGTTTTTGTACCGCTAGGTTTAATCGAACGGAAACAGCAGCAGCGTCGCAGTGGCAATGTGCCTATGGAACTGGTGCATCAATTAGAACCGGAAGTTGTTACCCGAATTTACGAGCATGATGAATTCATGACTGACGTTATTGGACAAAACCCTACTGGAAAAAATCAGCATATTGCTATTGTCGGCGAACCAGGAGCAGGAAAGACAACGCTGTTAGATAAAATCGCCACTCACATTCAGGAAAATAATCAAGATTTGCCGATTTGCATTGCGCTGGCAAGTTTGCAAGGAAAGACACTGAAAGACTATATCCTTCAGGAATGGTTACCGGAAGCTATTTCTCTGGGTTATCCCGATATTGATGTAGAGATGTTTCATGAAAAATCTCTACAAAAACGGTTGCGTCAAGGTGGAGTGTGGCTATTACTCGATGGTGTCGATGAAATGGCTGTAGGGGCGAACAGTTGTTTGTCCCTAGAGGAAATCAGAAACCAGCTTACTGATTGGTTGGGTAATGTGCGAGTTGTTTTGACCTGTCGAACCAATGTTTGGGATGCCCGTCTCAACAATCCCCTCACAGGTTTTGATACTTACAAAACTCAGGAGTTTAAACCAGAGCAAGTAGATGATTTTATTCAGCAGTGGTTTGCTGAAGCAAAAAATATTCAACTGGGGCAGGAGTTACAGAGAAAGCTGCAAGAACCGCAAAAAGAACGCATCCGCCAACTCATAAAAAATCCGCTTCGCTTATCTCTACTGTGTCAAATATTCAGTAAGAATCAGCAATCCGACTTACCAGAAACAAAAGCCGAACTATATCAACACTTTGTTCGCTATTTCTATGAGTGGAAACCATCCCAAACGGTTATTGATTGGGCGACTCAACCAGGTTTGCGAGAAGAATTACATCAAGCCCTCGGTCGTTTGTCTATAGCAGGATTGGATAGCGATGCTAGATTTCGGTTGCCACTGAGTTTAATTCAGCAAGAAATGGGCGATAGGCTGTTTAAATTAGCCTGGGATCTCAGTTGGCTGAATTTGGTAGATCTAGAAGCTGCAACAGATGAACCTGTTTACGCATTCTTTCATCCTACATTCCAGGAATATTTTGCATCTTTAGTAATTGATTATAAATTTTTCATGGAGCGCTATCGAATCTTTGAAACTCAATGGCTAGAACCAGCTATATTATGGTTAGAAAACTCCCAAATCTCAGCAGTACAAAAGAAAGAATTGAACGACACAATAACGAATCTTAAGGAAGACAAATGGAAAAATCTGTATCGGCTTAAGCTTCTACCATTAAATATAGTTTACTCGTGTCAATCTGGCGACATACATTTTATTAGTGAATCGGTGTATTTGGTTTGCTTGGATGATAATCCACAAATACAACAATACAAATTAATGTTTCCTGGTTATGAGGAATTCATCATAGAATCTTTAAAATATTACGCTCCCAAAGAAGCCTGTGATATTATAAGTCAAGTCGTCATAAATAATACTGATTTAGATCTATACGAACTATCTCTATATAGGCTTTTAGAAGTTTTATTTAAAATCAACCCGGAGCATGAATGCTTAAAAGTATTAATCCCTAAATTATTAAAAGATGATAATGAGGGACGTGCCATAGAAGTGGCAAAAATAGCTTTAAAACATGATAATTTCAAGCAAGTTGCCGTCGATTTTTTAGTGAATGCTTTATCGAACGAGGATGAGCAATACGAAAGACAAAATTTTGATGTCGTTAAGATTTTAATGGATTCTAAGATTTTGGACAAAGTGGTTATTGGTAAGTTAACATCATTTTTAAATAGTCAAGATTCTATGATTCAATCGCTAGGTATTTCACATTTAGACAAACTCAGTCTAAATCATAACGCTTTAGTCAACAATCAAGAAGTATTGGATGCTTTGATTAATTTCATAAATAAAAATCGAGACAATCAAATAAGTATTATTCCTGCTGTTAGTATAATCAAGAGATTTGATATTGATATTTCAAAAGTCAACAAAGCAATGATTGATTTGTTATATACCTCACAATATCCAGTGCTTATTATGTCTTTGTTTGACTATTTAGAAGCACAAGGTTTTATTGGAGAAATTATTAATAAATTAATCCAATTAATTGCAAATGAAGAAGACACATATGAATCTCTAGCTTATGCTCAAATGTTAGTAATGAGAAGCTTGAGCTATCCAAAAATTTTCGAGAAGCCGTCAATCCTTAAAAAATTGATTTGTTTGGTAGAAGTAAAAATCGACTTTTACTATGTTTTAATACAAATTTTTTCTCAAACTACAACAATGTATGAGCGTTTTAAAATAGTAGGCTACCAAAGTAGCAAAGACAAGACATTCATTGATTATATAAGTTTATTGATAGAGAACTATCTGAATAAAAATATAAGCGAGGAGTTAAATTCAACCACAAGTAATGATACAGACAACATAGAAGATTATTTCATGGAAAAACAATATGTTGAATTTGTTTCACTAATTAGCGATGCCGAAAAATTAAACTTTACAAATTTGATGCAAAATCATTTTACGGGAAAATTATATATAGGGGATGAAATTGCGATCGCCAAAATCAAACAAACTAATTTTGAAGTCATCGATAAAATAATTGAAATAATCAAAACAAATAAAGAGCATATATTGCGCCATTTTTGTATTCAAATCTTGCTCAAAATTGAAACATTATCAAAACAATCGATTGTTGATAAATTAGTAAGCTTAACCGTCAATTTAAAAGACCGTCAACTTCAATGGTTTCTTGCCGCCGAATTAAAACAAATTACTCACAAAGCACAACTGCAAAGGCTAGTTTTTGGTCTAAAGGATTATGTAGAAGATGCAGTTGCTAAGTTGGACACGGAGTTATATATAATTGCTCATTCAGTGCTGTGGCATTGTGCTAATCACTTGAGTTATACGGAATTTTATGACGCTTGTTGCGTTCAACCATCCTGTACTGACTTAGAGGGATTTGAAAACATCTCTATTGCTAACTCTTCTACTCCTCAACTCCTCCTCAACAAAGTTGAGCAATCTTCAGTTCTTCAGTCGGCGGTTTCCCATAATGAAGAACTCAATCAAGCAGTACAACTGATTTGTATTGATGGTAGCGAATTTAACCCTCCAGATAATCCTGCCACTGATATCTATATCCAAATGGTAGAGCAAGGTTGTCCAGAACGACAAGAAGGAACACCCACAACTATGCCACTGCTCAAAGCCTATTGGCGACTGAATTTGAGAAACCTAGAAAAACCAGTGGCGTTGGTGTTCTACAACTCTAAAATCGATCGCGAATTCAGCGAAACTTTTCTAACTGCACTGAGTGCTTTTGGAGGCACGATCGCAATTATCACCGATCGACAATGCGACAATGTAAAACGCATTTCTCCTAACCATCCGAATCTCATCGATGCAGTTTTGAAATGGCTGCATCGATCGATTTTGGAGGCTTGAATTTTGATTTTGGCAGAAGGCGATCGCTTTTTCACCAACTCAGGCGCGATCGCACTCACTCCCCCAAATCCAACTCGCTCGAAACATTTCTTCATCTTTCTCTGAATTAAGAAAATCGTCCGCTAAAACAGAGTAGGAGAATTTCCGCTACGCTCGAGAGTAGATAGGCTAGCACCAGATAAAATAAAGTAAAAATTCCCTCCGCACTACCCGTTGAGATGGCTGCGAGTTCTCGGTTCAAAAGTGGAGATTTTGCTACCTTGGCATTTGCGCGGGGAAATGGCTACAGAAATTCAAAATACTTGGAATTTATACAAATAGAAAGACAGAAATCGACGACAGCCGATCGATCTATTGTGGAAAACTTGCCGATTCCTGTGGAAAACCCCCCTTTTCCTGTGGAAAACGGCTACTAATACCAATTCACTATGAAGGTACACTAAATGTAGGCTAAAAGTAGAGGAGATGCAATATGGCCAACAAATTTAAGGT
>NZ_JAUBPU010000099.1:0-12688 GCF_036700885.1 Microcoleus sp. S13_B4 | reverse complement strand
ATTAATAATTAAGTGGGGTCGTAAAATCAAAAATAAGGGCAATGCTTGTATCACAGTTTAAATGTGCAACAGCTTATATGAAGCTGCATTTAATATAACGCTAAGGATATAGTTCCAACCACAAAGACATCAGCCTCATTTTGTGTATCTTCATAGTGAATTGGTATCCCCAGATCTCAACAAATTTGAGCGAGGCTGGTCATGGTTAAAAAGTCGAATTCGTAAACAACTAATTCAATTTGATTGTCGAGCGGGATGCCATGGAAGCTGTGCTTGGCACAGCGGCTTAACCGCCTTGGCGGTTGCTATACCATTGATGAACTTAAAACTCATCTTTTAGGTCGCAAAACTCCCATTCGTTCCCTCAAGCCTCGCGAAGTTGTTCAAGAAATTTATGGCTGGCTAGTCGGACATTGGTGCATCCGTTGTTTAATATTCCAAGCGGCAGAAACAGCGGGAATTTCACGGTTACGGATTGGCTTCACTGGTACTTTGAATGTGATGTGGCGAGCGATTCCCACTTGTCAAAATATTGAACTATCTCAACTGCCTTTTTTTTGTCATGGGCGATCCGCGAGATTTTGGATGAAAAAATCCCCAAACGTCAGGGCAGAAGTAATCCCCGCGTTGTCAAAAGACCTCGCTCCAAATTTCCGTCTAAAAAGCCTCTTCATAGAGGTACTGGTACTCAGCACCAGGAGCTTCATTTCGCTATTCTTAGCAGCGGTTAGAGCTTAACCGCGAAGTATTGGGATATGTATTGTATAAATCTTATTCAACAAAAAACCGGGATTAATGCAGATAAATTTACCCGCATTAATCCCTAGTAATTCCACACTTAAATTAAGCAGCAACTAAACCGCTGTGTCTCAACAAAGCTTTAGTGCTCGGTTCGCGTCCCCGGAAAGTTTTAAACACTTCCATCGGGTGCAAACTGCCGCCCAATCCTAACACTGTCTCTCGGAAGCGCTTACCTGTTGAGGCGATCGCACTTTCATCTTCCAAACCCGCTTCCTCAAACGCCGCAAAAGCATCAGCGCTGAGCACTTCCGCCCATTTATAACTGTAATACCCCGCCGCATAGCCACCCGCAAAAATGTGTCCGAAAGCGCACAAAAATGCGTCTTCTTCCAGAGGAGGCAAAACAGTCGTAGTTTTAGCGATGCGGTTGCGGACATCGGCCACAGTTTCGCTGCCGCCCGATCGATAGCGGTGGTGCAATTCGATGTCAACGCTGCTAAAATGTACCTGCCTGAGCATGACGCTGCCGCTCATGTAGTGGCGCGCTGCTAGCAGTTTTTGGTAGTAGTGTTCCGGCAAAGTTTCCCCGGTTTCGTAATGCTTTGCCATCCCGAACAAAGTCGCGCGATCGTAACACCAATTTTCCATAAATTGACTGGGCAATTCCACCGCATCCCACTCAACATTATTGATGCCAGAAGCCCCCGGATAGTCTACCGTTGTCAGCATATGCTGCAAACCGTGACCGAATTCGTGAAACAAAGTTTCGACTTCCACAAAAGTCATTAAACTCGGTTTGCCGTCAACCGGAGGACTTTGGTTGCACACCAAATAAGCCACCGGCAACCGCGTAGTTGTTTTTCCTGCTTCGACAAATTTAGCGCGCACCACGCAATCATCCATCCAAGCACCGCCGCGCTTTTCCTCGGGGCGGCTGTAGGGGTCTAAATAGAAATTGGCGATCGTATTTCCTGCTTCATCCTCTATTTGGAAATAGCGCACATCTTTGTGCCACACAGGAGTTTGACCGTCCGCCGCAGTTACTGTCACGCCGAACAGCCGCTTTACTAATCCAAATAACCCCTCTAATACCTGTGGCAAAGCAAAATAAGGTCGCAATTCTTCAGCACTAAAAGCAAACTTTTCTTCCCTGCGCCGTTCCGACCAAAAACCAATATCCCAGTGCTTCAAATCTCCAGCTTCCGGCGCGCCTTTTTCGGCAGCAAAAGCTTTCAAATCTTGTAAATCTTTAACAGCAGCATCATAACTAGCCTGCCGCAATTCTTCTAACAAAGCTTCCACTGCTGCAACGTCGGGAGCCATTTTGCTCGCCAAGCTCAATTCGGCATAACTACTAAACCCGAGCAAAGCAGCTTTTTCCTGGCGCAAAGCTAAAATGCGATCGGTCAACGGCCAGTTATTCAATTCTCCGCTACTTGCTCTGCCGATAAAAGCTTTGTACAACTTTTCGCGCAAGTCGCGGCGGGTGCTGTGCTGCATGAAAGGGCCGTAACTCGGAAAGTCTAAAGTAATCCGCCAAGGGCCGTTTTCGGCATCCGCATTTTCTTCGCCAGCGCTGCGAGCGGCTTGAGCGGCTAAACTCAACAAACTCGGTGGCAAACCGTCAATTTCGTCTTTGTTTGTGAGGGTGATGCTGAATGCTTTGGTAGCGTCGAGGACGTGATTGGAAAATTGGGTAGTAATTTCGGCCAATTCTAATTGAATGGCATTAAAACGCTCTTTTTGCTCGCCTTCTAAACCGACGCCGGAGAGTTGAGCGTCTCGGAGAGCGGCTTCGACAATTCGCTTTTGAGCTGACTCTAAGCTGTCCCAATTTTCGCTGGCCCGCAGCGCTTTAAAAGCTTCATAAAGCGGTTTGCTTTGACTGAGCTTGCTCCAAAATTTTACTACTTCCGGCTGCACTGTTTCGTGAGCCGATCGCAGTTCCGGGCTATTTTTTACGCCCATCAAATGTCCGACAATGCTCCAGCTCCAATTTAAACGCTCTCCGAGCCGCTGCAATGGTTCTACTAAGCCGCTCCAAGTCGGCTCGACAGACGATTCTAAGGCAGCTAGCGAGGCTTCTAGTTCGGTCAGCAATTGGGTGATGGCGGGGACGACGTGCTGTGGTTCGATCGCGTCAAATGGAGGCAATCCTTGACCGATTAGTAACGGGTTATCAGCAATAGTTACGGTTGCAGTCATTGATTTTTCTTGTAACAGGTTGAAAACAGGTGAACTAGACAGATTAGCTTTTAATCTTTTAACACAGTTGTCGAAAAAGTAGGACTCGATCGGGCGTGAGTCGGAGAGTCGGAGAGTGTCTCAGTGTCCGAGGGGAAAAGTATTCCTTCTGACTGATGACTAATGACTGCTGACTAATAACTACTGACGGTTCTCTGCTGTGTGCTGCAACTCCTTGACAACCGTGATTAAGCGCTTGAGGTGAGGTTTGACAACTTCTTGCTGCTCGTGTTCCAAACGGTGGATTTGAGCTTGGACTAGAGACAAATCCGGAGTCGATTGGTGCGCGGGAGCTTGCAGTTGGCTTTGCAAATTGGCCATGACTTTCTGGATTTCCAAAAATCGAGTATTTACTACTTCCCAGTCGTCTCTGGTGATAGAAGTTTCTACCAAGCCTTGCGTCGCGCTTTGCAGTTGCTCTATAGCCTGTTCTACAGCTTGGAGATGCGCCGATTGGTCAACTGATAAATCTTGCAGTTGTGCGCTCACCTGCTGGCGGACATCGAGGACAGCAGACGCCACGATTTCTTGCAAAGAAGCTACCGACTCTCCTAAACTGAGCAACTGCCGCTGGATATCGATCGATTCCTCAAAGCCTTCTGCCCTAGGCATTGCAGCCATTTGCTGGCGCAGCGCTGCAATATCTGCAGACAACTGCTTGCGTAATTTAACAATTACCGTCACCGCCGTTTTTTCGACTTTATTGACAGACTTTTGGACTTGGGTCATTTCCGAATTTTGATGCACCCGCACTTGCTGCTCGAAGCGATACCGATTAGCAACATTCAGCGACAAAGCCAAAGTTAGGGGAGCCACCCCGTAAAAAGCTTGACCCGACACAGCCACCGCCAGGGAACCCACACCAGAGGCCGCCAGAGAGGCGTACTCTGCCAGCTCCAGCCAGTGCCTTTGAGGAAAAGTTGGTCTCAAGTGGTTTGCAACAGAGGGTTTTGGCTTCCGCACGGCTCTTTGGGTCATAGTATTGGCTCGTTGTTGGTAAGGTTGCGAGATTGGGTGGAGCATCGATTTCTATCCTTTTTTAAGTTATATGTTTTAGATTATTTCTTGGCACTCTTCTATTTTTACCTTTGGGAGTAAGTTAAGGATGACTGCCATATTATTATGTATTTGGGAGCCTGTGGCGATCGCGCCCAATTCCGGCTGTTAAAAGGTTCGCCCCAACGCGCCCTCTATTTTACAGGAGTTAGCGCCATCGGGTTCGGGCGATCGACAATAGCTGCCCAGGCTAACCGAACAATGCCTAAGAGTATTTTAGATTTTAGATTTTAGATTAAAAGTTAAAAAAATGCGACCTACTGAGGGCGATCGGGATTTGGAGCGTGTCTGGAGTTGCCTTTTTGTTCGCGCATAGGTATAATCTACTCTTTCTCAATTGCCCCTCTCAAATTTACTGCAAAAATTGACCAATGAACTCAGAAAAACCCGGAATTGGCGATCGGCTAAAGTCTATTTTCAGTATCGCCATTTTTATCATTCTCGTACTCGCAGTAGGCTTTTTAAGCGTGAATTTTATTTCAGCTCTATATGCAAAATTTTATTAAAATTAGAACTTAGCACGGGGACCCAGAAACCGGGTTTTTTGCGAGAATAATTCGTCGCAGCCACAGATGAGCGTAAAAAACCCGCTTTCTTTAATTGGAGGAACCGAGGACACGGCAATGCCGTTTCCCTTATTCAAAATAATCGATCGCGAGAGACGTAAATATCACCCAATTATGTTGTATGGAAACGGCACTGCCGTGTCCTGACTGACCGTGGGTAATTTATCATAATTTCAACTGTAAAGATTGTGTTCTGGGTCTAGCCAGACAATATAAAAAACATTTTCACTAAAAAAGCCATGCACCCTACCATACTCATTAGCAGATATTTGAAACTGGTAGGGAATATTGATTAGGATATCTTCATTGGGAATCCCGAAACCATTAGGCTCAGTTGTATCTAGCCAGATAATTCCATGACAGCGCAGGCTTTTACTTTGATTATTGATAATTTCTTGAGCGTTCAATTGTGACAAATCGCGCAGCCTTCTCAGTAAAGACGCTAGATACTTAGCATCTCTACCGCCAATTGAAAACTTATCTTTGTCATCCTGATAATACCTGAAAGACAAACTAATTCCTTCCGGTATTTTTACATCTAGACGATTGATTCTAGATAAAGATTGCTGGCGGCGTATATCGGCTTTTTTAATTTTCTTCGATGACACGGGTTTTGTAAAATTCTCTCATTGATTCCTTGGTAATAATAGCATGAGAAGGTTCATCTTTTGGTAAATAACCTCTAGCCTTAATCCAAGGGTCTTCGCGTCGCACCATCAATTCTAACTCATAGGCATCGCAAAAGAAATACTCATCGGATAACTCGTCTAAAAACTCTTGTACTTCTTCAGAAAATTCTGGTTTTTCGACTTCTTTGAGAATTGGCTTCCAGTCAAATTGTTCTTTGTATTCATAAAATAAAGCCGGGATAGTCGGCCCGTGCATCCAAGCTTCAAAATCTTCATCAAACAGCGGTGTATCTTCAAAAGCTAAATACCATGCTTGGGCGTAGTACAAGAGTTTTTGTAGCTTGTGGTTGCTGAGATAGGAACCTACGTCATTCGCAAACCAGATGTAGTAATCAGCGAGTTGGGAGGCTGTTGTGACTGTAGTTATTGTGGTCATATAACTCGACTCAATAAGTTTTGTATTCTATGATAACACAGTCACCACTCTTTATGATTGGGCGGTGGAAACCGCTTCTTGTCAAACAAAGTCTGCCTCCGCCGACTAAGAAATAAAAGGTTTATTAACAATGGTGCAACATCTCCGTTACAATCCTTTGATATATTGCTTCAGTACAGGTGACAAAGTGTAAAGACTTGCTTCTTTTTCAATCAAGCAGCGCCGCGATAGAGATTGCAAGGCGTTTAGCAAATCTGATGATGATATTTGTCCATTTTGGAGCAACTTGGCGAATTTGACGGGCGGGTTTTCTGTGGCAAACAATGACATAACTTGTTTTTCTAGTTCGGAAGTGCGATCGTACTGCTGCTGTAAAACATCTTTCAAATCTTCCGGCAACAATATGGTATCATCTATTTGAACATTTTCCGAAGGAATTGAAATACATTAACGCTCAAATTCTACCAATTACATTTGAAGACAGTGAGATTTACACAGGTCTTCCCCTGCATCACCCTTGATCCTTTCGATCGCATTCTGGTAGCACAGACGATGAATCATTCGCTTGTTTTGATTAGTCGTGATGAGGCTTTTGATACTTATCCA
Organism: Microcoleus sp. S13_B4; assembly: GCF_036700885.1. Lineage (NCBI taxonomy): Bacteria > Bacillati > Cyanobacteriota > Cyanophyceae > Oscillatoriales > Microcoleaceae > Microcoleus > Microcoleus sp. S13_B4. The sequence continues at coordinate 6,410 of NZ_JAUBPU010000099.1, read as the reverse complement.
ATTCGGCGGGTGTGGTGATAAACAAGGCAAAAAGTTTATACTTGCGATCGCCCCTCACACCAAATACCAAACACTGCGATGATTCTACGAGTGGCGATCGCCATCAAAACTCATAGCGATCGCCGTTACAATCAAAGTATCAATCCTCGTGAGATGCCGCGATGACCATCAAAGAACTCCTCATCCAAGAAATCGATAGCACCCCTGACGAACTGCTTGCGGATCTTCTCAGTTTGGTGCGATCGCTAAAATCCACTCCAAACCCCCAACTTAATAGCTACGAACAACTGCTAGAGCGTATCGACTACCTCGAAGCTATCATCGGCATCCGCAAAGGACTCGAAAGCTTCGATCGAGGTGAAGGTATTCCAGCCGAGAGAGCCATGACAGCGCTACAGCAGCAGTTCAACATTCCTCCTCGTCTATGAGTTATCAACTCCTAATCCAACCACCCGCCTTTCAAGAAATTAAAAACGCCTACCGTTGGATGTGCGATTATCTGAGTGCTGATGCCGCAAATCAGTGGTACTAGGATATCCAAGACGCGATCGCATCCCTGGAACAGTTTCCTTACCGTTGCTCAGTTGCACCCGAAGCTGCCATCATTGGTAGGGAAATTCGACAACTGTGGGTTGGTAAAGGAAGAACCTATCGAATTCTGTTTGTGGTGGAGGGCGATACCGTCGCAATAATACACATTCGTCACCGCCGTCAAGCCCCTCTAGGTACTGAACCGCCAGAGTAATCGCATGAAATAGTCAATCAAGATCGATCGCCCCTAACACCAAATACCAAGCACTGCGATGATTGTACCCAGATCGATCGCCCTTCACACCAAATACCAAATCGATGTCTGCGGTACAATCAAGGTAAAACTCATGATTAATCTTTCAAAAATTAACACCATCAACTGACTGCTGACTAACTAATGCAAAAACTTGCGAACTTGATATTCGCGACTTTCGGCGATCGCAATTTGCAAATCGCCCATTTTGGCATCCAACTCATCGATTGTGCTTTGTGGCACCGACTTCCACTTCTCCCTAGTTTCCCAGCGAATCAACATCACCACCTCATTTTCTACCGGATCTACCCAAATTTCTTTGCCTAAAAAACCGTCCCAACTTTTTAGTCCCGCCGTCCAAACTTCCTGATCTCGCTGAATAAATTGCTCCCACTTTTCTTGAGGTACTTTAAATTTGAGCCACTCAATTACCATATTATTTCCTATTGGTAAATAGCTAATTAATCGTTGCCTATCGCAATTTTAATTATCAACTCAGTTCCCTCTCCCGGACGCGAAACACAGTGCAACTTACCGCCGTGCTTTTCTACTACTAAATGCTGAGATATTGCTAGACCCAAACCTGTGCTCGTGTCCGGACATTTAGTGGTAAACAAAGGGTCAAAGATGCAGCCGAGGACTTCTTCAGTCATGCCAGGGCCGTTGTCACTAATGGCGATCGCAACTTCGTTTTCCCCTACCACAGAAGTCCGAATCCGAATTTCGGGATTGAATACTTCTGATCTCGATCCGCCGGCAGACAACAAAGACTGACTTTGCACTTTACCATACTTTTCAGGATTTCTCCCCCCTTCTTCCAAAGCGTCGATGGCATTTGTCAACAAGTGCATGAACACTTGGTTTAAGTGTCCTGCATAGCAGTGAACTCGTGGCAAATCCCCGTACTCTTTAACTAGAGAAATCCCCGGCCGTCCCCCTTTAGCTTGCAGGCGATTTTGCAATATCAGCAAAGTGCTGTCCAAACCTTCGTGGATATCAGCGGGCTTCATTTGGGCTTCGTCGGTACGCGAGAACAAGCGGAGCGATCGCACGACATCCCGAATCCTTTCGGAACCCACTTTCATTGAATTTAGCAGTTTTGGCAAGTCTTTTTTGATAAATTCTAAGTCTAATTCCTCCATCAGATATTGAATTTCCGGTACGGGATTCGGATAATACTTTTGGTAAAGGTCGATCGATCGCAGCAGTTCTTCTATGTAGCCGGTGGCGTGGCTGATATTGCCCGAAATAAAACTAACTGGATTGTTAATTTCGTGCGCTATTCCTGCTACCAACTGCCCCAGAGATGACATCTTTTCTGTTTGAATCAGTTGAGTTTGAGTTTGCTGCAAAACTAACAGCGTATGCTCCAATCTCGCCGCTTGCTGCCGCAGGCGTTCTTCAGATTCTTGCAAAGCCACAAGAGACTGTTTGCTTTTTGTAATGTCCAATCCCACAAATACCGCCGCCGTACTGTTCTGGTATTTTTGAGCGACAATTAGATAAGTTTTATTTTCTCCTCTGATGTTCGCTGTTACTTCTTGAGATGTCTTCTTTTTATGGTTAGCAAAGAAATCGTATACTAAATCGTTAAATTTGGGACTTGTATCTAAAAAACCTACTTTTTGACCGATAAATAGTTCGGCCGGCATTTGGTAAGCGCTAGCTAAATGTCGGTTTACTCCCAAGTAGCGCAAATCGGAACTTACCCAAGAAACTAATCCGGGCACGGCGTCCAAAACGGCTTGAAGTTGCTCTTTGGCTTCTAAAAGCGCTGATTCTGCTTGGCGAGCGGAAATGTCGCGGGCGATCGCGCAGCGGTATTCGCAGCCGCCGTATTCTAAATAATTGACTTTAACTTCGACGGGAAAACTGCCGCCGTTTTTGGTTTTGTAAGTGCTTTCAAAAGTGAGGTTGGTTTGCTGCTTGAGTTGAACCCAGTGTTCTCGCCAATCCGATGCTGCCAAATGCGAATCGATGTCGCTAACCCTCATGTTTAGCAGTTCCGATTCCGAGTAGCCGAAAAGATGGCAAGCGGCTTTGTTCACGTAGCAAATTTGACCGTCGGACGTAGTAAAAAAGATTGTATCAGCAGCATTTTCGAGGGCAATTTGAGTTAGTTGTGGTATTGTTTCTAACTGCTTGGTTTTAACCTCGGACTGAAATTTATTAGAGCAATTGGTTGGAGCGGGAGCCTCATCTATCTTAGATGCAAACAAAATCAAACCGCCGATCGCACCTTCGCTATTTGTCCAAGGCTGAAATACCCATCTTACCGACTCGCTGACAGAGGCGATTGCGGTTTTTCCTGATACAGATGCGATCGAGCGCCCTGCCACAAACTCGCTGTATTCCAAAACTCCCGTCAAACAAGCCTGGGCATTTTGCTCCCAATATTCCGGGAGATTCGGGAACAGTTCCCAATGATATCGGCCGATCGCCCCGCCATCTCCCAAGCCGCAATCTGTTTCCCAGCGACGGGAAACCGACAGATAGCGCATTTCACAATCTACCATTGCCACGGCTTCGGCGGAGCGCTCCACAAACCGCCGAAATCGCTCTTTACTCTGGGACACGGCTGCCTCTGCGGGTTGTTGGGCGATCGGGACATTCCCGTCAACGTACCTTCCCAGTCCCTGACTTTTTTGCTGAACTGGCTTAGTTTGCACGGTTTGGGATTTCCTCCATAGCTGTCAAGTTTGAAAAACTCTGTTTGAGACCAAAAATGCTGTTTTCCCCTGATTTGCTCTCTCGGACGATCTCCCTAGAGGGTATCACCCATCATTGATATCATTTTTGATAAGGAGATGTCTATAGGCATTACTATCAACTTAAGACCAAAGCTAGTGCCCGCCTGCTGTTTGATGACTAGGCATAGATCACGGCGACGCCCCCGGAATAGTCGGAGGGGATTGGAGTGAGCTCTTATGTCCCCCCACTATTCCGGGGCGCAAGAGGGCAGCGACAGTCGGCAAAAAACGAGAGAGACAAAGGGTTTTAGGCGATTGTTGACACCAAAAGTCTATAGGTACTCAAGAAAATTTCCCCCAAACTTTGATATTCAGAAGAATTCCTAGTGATTGTTGGGTATTTTATACAAGTTCCCACAAGAATGCAACTGTATGCCCGTGCTCCAAACCATGAGCTTCCTCAGTCATTCCTCATTCTTTAATTGAAAATCCCACATCACACATGGTATTAGATCGTGTAGCCAGTGCGATCGCCACATAGCTGGAGAATGCAAGAGAGCGCTCAAACAAATTTGTGCGTAAATTCACTGGTAAAATCCACTCTCCCTTTGCGTAACATTGCAGGATCTAATCTTTCAGTGGTGTTGCAAGTCATCAAAATTACGAGTTTTTGCTGAAATTGAATGCCGTGTTCGTCGATGACGCTTTGATACAAAGTTCCATCCAGCAAACTCAAAATATGTTCAGTTTTGTTAGTGCGTTGGGCTTCTGCTGTTGAGCGATCTTGAGCCAAATTATCAGCCTCATTGATAATAATACAAATCCGCTCTAAATAACTCGGTGGCACAAAATTTTCCACAGCATCGTGGTCTAAGATAAAAATTACATAACCCAGCGGCACTAAAATTTCCTTTGCTACCGCTTGCGTCCAAGCAGTTTTGCCCGTGCCCGGTTCGCCACTAACCAAAACAGCCAACTGATTTTTATCCAGAATTGCCTGCTGAACTGTATCGGTAAAACTTTGAACCTCCGCAGAAAACGTGCGAATTGGGAACTGGCTGTGAACCTGTCCGACGCGGCTTTTGTACCCACCCAGAATCACCGCTAAATTATAAGTTGCCTTGCTAACGAGCGGCGCAATATCTTGGCAAATCAGAGTGTAGCAGCGTCTTCCCCTGTCGTAGCTGTCAATTTGCAGCCAGCAGCCGAATCGGGCCCAAGAAGCATAAACAGTACCCAAAACTTCCAAGCGTTCCCAGCTAACAAACCGCTCCGGAGGATAAGAAAAATGTCGCTCCATAAAAGACTGGGTAATTGCATCCGGTTTCCCTAGCAAATCCAGAACTTTGAAAACAGTAATCTCTTGGAGTTTATTGAGAACGTAGTCGATGGGAATGCTAGCGCGGCTGACCAATTGCACCACAGGCGTTTCGGTAACTAAAACATCTTTGTAGCGGTAATCCGGGTAAACTGGCTGCGGAGTAATGTAATCCCAAAATTCATCAATTTCGTAGCGAGTATTGTCCGAAAATACATTTAAAATATTGGCCCACCAAGTATATTGGTGTCGTCCCATTGCGTCGGCAATGTCGCTAGCTGCACCTAAAGTTTTTTGAGCTAGTTCTAAGGGATCGCTAGACGCTAAATGTACCAGGTGTTCCCAATCTAATTGACGGTAAAAAGGTCGCCAACCAGAGCCTAGCAGACCTCTATTTTGAGAATTGTTTTGATGAAAATTGTTTTCGCGATCGCCCATATCTTCCGCACTCATTTGGCAAAACTCCGACTTACTCTTATTTTACAGTTTTTCTGGTACACATTCTACAAAAAAGTGAAAATTATCAACTTATTTTGAGATAAGTGGGCGGCACAAAATTTACTAGCCAAACTTTGTTTTCCGAGCAGTAAAATGTATGACCATCACGTTGCATGGCTGCGGCATCTACAGTAAAGACTGCCGGGATACCATGTCTTGCACCTACTTGGCGTGCCGTCTGTATATTCACCGACAAATGAACATGATGCCGCGACATTTTCCTAATTCCTTGACTGAGAATAGATTCCACGGCAGCGCTACCAGTTCCATGATATAAAATATCCGGGGGAACAGCGGGATCTAACTGCAAGTCAACCTCTACGCTGTGTCCTTGGTTGGCACGAATTAGAGTGCCTGTGGAGTCAAAAGAAAAGCGCTGCTTGTCGTTTTGCACGACTACTTCCTTGAGTTCTGCAAGTTGAACAGGAAAGTTATTTTTTTGGCACGCAGCGAGGAGTTCGCTAACAGAAACCCAGCCACCTGGAGCGAGTTCAATGCCGATGCGTGAGGGCGCGTGACGCAGGTGTTTGCTGAGATAGCGGCTGATTTTTACTAATCGAGAATCGTTCATACTTTTACTTTATTTATTTAGTTTTAAAATTACATTTTACAAAATGTCAGTAGCGTGTTATATCATTGATTGGAAGCGGTTTTTTTGAAGCTGTTTGCACTGCCAGAGGACGCTTTAGTGAACCCGCCTCTCCAATTTTTATAAAAAAAATTCTAGGAGGTAAAAATGGTTTGACGCGCGAATTATAGCGGTAATGTGCGCCCTTAAGCACCTACCGAATTAGGTTCGGCGTCCGAGAATAAAAAAGTGTTTGGTGTGCCATTTTTCACTGGCTTTATATTTTGATAATTCTCAAGAACTGTGCCTTCGGCTGAATGGCTTTTACCTTGGGATAACTCCGCCAAAAATAGCAAAATTGAGATAGCGCCAGTGACATACTGCGTCGGCAAAACCAGCTTCTGCAAGCCACTTGGTCTGCTCTTCCACAGAGGAGGGAATATCTTCTTTTAGATAGTTGTGAAACCAGGCTGCATGGGAGCGTGTCACTTTTGTGATGAGTAAAAATACTTAAGCAGCTTTTGGTGATTTACCAATTAAGCCGTTTAAGTA